>NZ_JBHSIV010000001.1:0-341899 GCF_042653685.1 Actinomycetospora atypica
CGCGGGGGCGCGGGGTGGCGGTGGTGGGCGCCGAGGACGAGGCGGCCTGCGCCGGCGGGGCCTGGCGGGCCGCGGGCCTCACCGCGGTGGGCGCGGCCGAGGACCACGCCTGCTGCGGGGCGGACGACGCCGGCGGGCTCGGCAGGGCCTGCGTGCTCTGTCCCGCGGAGGCGGGCGCCTGGGTCTGGGCGGCCTGCGGCGCGCTCACCGGCGCCGGGCCGGCGGACGGCTGCGGTCCTGCCTGCTGGGGTCCGGCCTGCTGGGGTCCGGCCTGCTGCGGCCCGGCCTGCTGCGGCTGGGGACCGGAGCCGGGCGGCGGGCTCGCCTGGCGCGGCACCGGCGAGCCGTAGCCGGCGGGCGCGTAGGCGCCGGGCGCCTGGGCGGTGGCGGGCTGGCCGGACGGGGGCTGGGCGTACGACGTGCCCGAGGAGTACGACGAGCCGCCGTACGGGCCCGGCGCGTAGCGGTCCGCGGGGTACGGGTCCGAGCCGTAGGAGTCCGAGCCGTAGGGGTCGGGGCCGTAGGGGTCCGAGCCGTACGACGACCCCCCGTAGCCCGGCGCCGAGCTCGGCGAGCCGTAGCCGCCGGGCGCGTACCCGCGGTCGGAGGAGTAGCCGCCGGAGGAGTACCCGGACGGCTGCCCGGTGTCGCCGTAGCCGTCGGGCGAGGAGCCGCCGTAGCCGTAGCCGCCCGAGCCGTAGGTGCTCGACCCGTACCCGTCGGAGCCGTACCCGTCGGAGCCGTACCCGTCGGTCCCGAAGGACGGCGGGTCGTAGGACGAGCCGTAGGAGGGCGGCGCGGAGTCGTACGCGTCGTAGCCCGGGGAGTAGGACCGTGAGCCGTAGTCGTCGCGGCCCTGGTCGCGCGAGCCGTAGGACCCGTAGCCCGACGACGAGCCGTACCCGGAGTCGCCGTAGGGGTCGGGCTCGGCGGGCGCCGCCGGCGGCTGGGGCTGCGGCGCGCCACCGTAGGCGGCCAACAGCTCCGCCACGCTGCGCTGAGTACCCCTGCGGGGTTCGCCGTCGGCCGTCATCAGTTCCACCGTGCCGTGGCGGGGGCGGCTCGTCCAGTCGCGGAGGGACGACCGGTGGCATACGTCCCGTCAGCGGCGAACAGACCGTCCGCGAGCGGCACCTGGTCGAGACGCCCGAGGATCACGCCCTCACGCAGGGCCCACGGGCAGACCTCGACCTCGTCGAGCCCGAGCGCGTCCATCGCGCCGCGCGCGACAATCGCGCCCGCGACGAGCTGGTGGGCGCGCGAGGCGCTGACGCCCTCCAGCTCCGCGAGGTCGGAGGAGCTCATGCGGCTGATGAACGCCACGACCTGGCGCAGCCCCGCGGCGGTGAGCCGCCGGCGCACGCGCGGTCCGGCGCTGCGGGGCGCGGCGCCGGTGAGGCGGGCCAGCGACCGGAAGGTCTTGGACGTGACGACCGCGCGGTCGGGCGGGCCGCCGTCGAGCAGGGCGGCCGCGGCGGGCGCGACGGTGTCGTGCACGTACTCGGCGAGCGCGCGGGTCTCCTTGTGGTCGGGCGGGTCGGCCGTGAACCAGTCCCGGGTCACCCGCCCCGCGCCGAGCGGGAGCGACAGCGCGACGTCGGGGTGCTCGTCGCGACCCACGGCGAGCTCCAGCGAGCCGCCGCCGATGTCGAGCGAGAGCAGGCGTCCGGCCGACCACCCGAACCACCGCCGGACGGCGAGGAAGGTGAGCGCGGCCTCGTCGGGACCCGTGAGGACCTGGAGGTCGACGCCGGTCTCGTCGTGGACCCGGGCGAGGACGGCGTCGGAGTTGTCCGCGTCGCGCACCGCGGAGGTGGCGAACGCGAGGAGGTCGTCGCACCCGAGCGCGCGGGCCTCGCGGCGGGCCTCGGCGACGGCGGAGACCAGGGCGTCGGCGCCCCGGGTCGAGAGCCGTCCGCCGACGACGTGCTCGGCGAGGCGCAGCGCGGTCTTCGTGGAGGACTGCGGGGTGGGGTGCGCACCGCGGTGCGCGTCCACCACCAGCAGGTGGACCGTGTTCGACCCCACGTCGAGAACCCCGAGTCTCATCGCTGACCAGCGTAGACGGTGCTCACTCCTCCCCTGATCAGGCGTCCAGCTTGTACCCGAGCCCCCGCACCGTGAGCAGGTGCCTCGGCTGGGAGGGCTCCGGCTCGAGCTTCGCGCGCAGCCGCTTGATGTGGACGTCGAGGGTCTTGGTGTCGCCGACGTAGTCGGCGCCCCACACCCGGTCGATGAGCTGCGCGCGGGTCAGCACCCGCCCGACGTTGCGCATCAGGTACTCGAGCAGGTCGAACTCCTTGAGCGGGAGCGCGATCTCGGCGGAGGTCCCGCCGTGCTCGACGGTCACCACGTGGCGGCCCACGTCCATGCGCACCGGTCCGGCCTCGAGCACCTGGCGGTCGGACGGCGGGCCGACCGCCCCGCCCTCGCCCGCGGCCTCGGACTCCTGCCCGCGGCGCAGCACGGCCCGCACCCGGGCGATCAGCTCGCGCGCCGAGTAGGGCTTGGTGACGTAGTCGTCGGCGCCGAGCTCGAGCCCGACGACCTTGTCGATCTCGGCGTCGCGGGCGGTCACCATGATCACGGGGACCGACGAGCGCTGGCGCAGCGCCTTGCAGACGTCGGTCCCGCTCATGCCGGGGAGCATGAGGTCGAGCAGGACGATGTCGGCGCCGTGGCGCTCGAAGTCCTCCAGCGCCGCCGCCCCGGTCCCGGCGACGCTCGCCTCGAAGCCCTCCTTGCGCAGCAGGTAGGCCAGCGGGTCGGCGAAGGACTCCTCGTCCTCCACGATCAGCACCCTGGTCATCGGTCGGCTCCGCTCATCTCTCGGTCGGCCGGGCGCGGGGGGCGGACCGGTCGGGGGGCGTCGGGGGCGCCGTCGGTGCGGGGCGTCCCCGACGACGGGACGCTGCCCGCCTCGGGGCGCCCGGGGGTCGGCAGCCGCAGCGTGAAGGTGGACCCGACGCCCGGTTCGCTCCACAGCCGCACCTCGCCGCCGTGGTTGGCCGCGACGTGCTTGACGATCGCGAGCCCCAGCCCGGTCCCGCCGGTGGCGCGGGAGCGGGCGGGGTCGACGCGGAAGAAGCGCTCGAACACCCGCTCCTGGTGCTCCGGGGGGATACCGATGCCCCGGTCGGTCACCGAGATCTCCACGGCCCGGTCGACGTGGCGCCGGCGGACCGACACCGACGAGCCCGGCGAGGAGTAGGCGACCGCGTTCTCCAGCAGGTTGGTCAGGGCCGTGACGAGGAGCGTGGAGCTGCCCGCGACCTCGAGCCCGCTCGGGCCGTCCAGGGTCAGCTCGGTGCCGGCCGTCTCGGCGGAGACCCCGACGCGCTTGACGGCCTCGCGCACCACGTCGTCGACGGCCACCGGCTCGAGCTCGGGCAGCGGGTCGGCGCCCTGGAGGCGGGACAGCTCGATGAGCTCGGTGACGAGCGACCCGAGGCGGCGCGACTCGTGCTGGATCTTCGCCGCGAACCGGGTGACCTCCTCCTGGTCGTCGGCGCCCAGGATCGCCTCGGCGAGGACGGCCATCGCCCCCACCGGCGTCTTGAGCTCGTGCCCGACGTTCGCGACGAAGTCGCGGCGCACCGCCTCGAGCCGCACGGCCGCCGAGGTGTCCGACGCCTCGACCACCACGAAGCCGTCCCCCAGCGGACCGAGGCGTGCGATCACCGACTGCGGGGCGCGCCGGGCCGAGACCGGCGGGGAGAGGTCGATCTCCGGCGTCCCGCCGTGCTCGGACACCCGCTGGGCGGCCGCCGCGACCCGGCTCTCCGGGCGGGCGTCGACGACCGCGCCGAGGACCTCGGCGCGGTCGTTCGAGAGCACCACGTCGCCGAACCGGTTGATCACGGCGAGGCCGGTGTGCGACCGGCGGACGATGCGGGCGAGGAGCTCGGCGACCGTCGGGCCGGCGGCGACGACGGCCGCGCGCCGGCTCCGGGTCTTCCACCGCACCACGGCGGCGCCGACGACGGCACCCCCGACCGCCGCGACGACGACGGCCAGGACGGTCACGTACGCCGGGACGGCCACAATCGCGATGGTAGGGCCGTCACCGGGATTTCCACCCCTGTCGGAGTCCCGTTGGTGACCCGTCCAACCCCCGGCCGGGTGATTGTTGGGACCCCGTTCAGGTGGTGTTCACCGCCCCTGGTTCGCCACCGCCGCGATGGCGTCCTGCGCCGCGTCCGGGTCGAGATAGGTGCCACCGGGGTTCGTCGGGGTCAGATCGTCCCCGCTCTCCTCGAGGTCGTAGCGCAGCGGGATGCCGGTGGGGATGTTCAGCCCGGCGATGGTCTCGTCGTCGACGCCGTCGAGGTGCTTGACCACCGCGCGCAGCGAGTTGCCGTGGGCGGCGACGAGCACGGTCCGTCCGGCCCTCAGGTCCGGGACGACGGCCTCGGTCCAGTACGGCAGGAGGCGCGCGAGCACGTCGGCGAGGCACTCGGTGCGCGGCATCGCGTCGCCGAGGTCGGCGTAGCGCGGGTCGCCGGTCTGGGCGTACTCGTCGTCGGGGTCGATCGGCGGCGGCGGCGTGTCGTACGAGCGGCGCCAGATCTGGAACTGCTCCTCGCCGTACTCCTCCATCGTCTGCTTCTTGTCCTTGCCCTGCAGCGCCCCGTAGTGGCGCTCGTTGAGCCGCCAGTCGCGCCGCACGGGGATCCAGTGCCGGTCGCAGGCGTCGAGCGCGATCTGCGCGGTGGCGATGGCGCGGCGCAGGAGCGAGGTGTGCAGCACGTCGGGCAGCAGCCCGGCGTCGGTGAGGAGCTCCCCGCCGCGGCGGGCCTCCTGCTCGCCCTGCTCCGAGAGGGCCACGTCGACCCACCCGGTGAACAGGTTCTTCGCGTTCCACTCGCTCTGGCCGTGCCGCAGCAGCACCAGCGTGCCCACAGTCATGCCCGGGAACCCTGCCAGGTCCGCGGTCCGGCCGGGACTCCGGCGAGGCGTGAGATACGACCGCCGGGGGTAGCCGGGCCGCGGTCACGGGGCGCACCGCGCCGCCGGGCGGGACACCACACCCGCCGGGCCGGTCGCGACCCGGATGGACAGCACGACGAGCCAGAAGGAGCAGCGATGAACGACGACGACATCACCACCTCCGGGAGCAACCCGGGCCACGGCCCCTCCGACGGCGGCGCCTCCGGTGGCGGCTCCGACGGCGGTGCCGACGGTGGCGCCCACGGCCCGGCCGACGGTGGCGCCAAGGGCGGCGGCTCCGACGGTGGCGCCGACGGCGGTGCCTGACCTCTAGGGGTCACGACAGTCACACCCGGACGCCGGGTGCCGGGACGTCCCGGCACCCGGCGTCCGTTCTCGTCCGACACGGATACCCGAGGGCCCTCATGACGACCGACCGCCCCGCCCTGCGTCGCTGCGTGGCCGGCGACCTCGACGCCTTCGCCGCCGACGCCTGGGGCCGCCAGGCCGTGCTCTCCCGGGCCGACGACCTGGCGAAGGACGGCCCCGACTCGGCGGCCGCCGCTTTCTCCGACCTCTTCTCCCTCGACGCCGTCGACGAACTCCTCGCCCACCGCGGACTGCGCACCCCCTTCCTGCGCGTCGCGAAGCAGGGCCAGGTCGTCGACTCCCGGCACTTCACCGGCGAGGGCGGCGTCGGCGCCGAGGTGGCCGACCAGCTGCGCGACGACCGCGTCGCCGCCCTGTTCGCCGACGGCCACACCGTGGTGCTCCAGGGCGTGCACCGCACCTGGGAGCCGGTCACCCGCCTGGCCACCGGCCTCAACGCCGACCTCGGCCACCCGGTGCAGGTCAACGCCTACGTCACCCCGGCCTCGTCCACGGGGTTCTCGGCGCACTACGACGTCCACGACGTCTTCGTCCTGCAGATCGCCGGCACCAAGCGCTGGCACGTGCACGCCCCCGTGCACCCCGACCCGCTGCGCGACCAGCCGTGGAACGACCACGCCGCCGCCGTCCGCGAGCGCGCCGCCCAGGAGCCCCTGCTCGACGAGGTCCTGCACCCCGGCGACGTCCTCTACCTGCCGCGGGGCTACCTGCACTCGGCCACCGCGCAGGGCGAGGTCTCCGCGCACCTCACCGTCGGCATCCACGTCCTCACCCGCCACGCCGTGCTCGAGACCCTCCTCGCCGGCCTGGCCGACGACCCCGAGCTCCGCGCGTCGCTGCCGCTCGGCGTCGACGTGTCCGACCCCGCGGCCCTCGCCCCGCACGTCGAGCTCGTCGCCCGCCGGGCCGCCGAGTACTTCGCCGACCAGGGCGCCGACCGGTCCGACCGTGCCGCGCGCCGGCTGCGGCGCCGGGTCTGGTCGGGCAACCGGCCCGAGTCGCTCCTGCCGCTGCGCCAGGCCGCCGCGGTGCACGCCCTCGACGCCGACACGGTGCTGCGCCTGCGCCACGGCCTGCGCTACCGGATCGTTCCCGACGAGGCCGCGGGCCAGGTCCGCGTCGAGCTGCCCGACCGCACGCTGGAGCTGCCCGGCGCCGCCGCGGAGCCGCTCGGCACCCTGCTGGCCGGGCCTCCGGTGCGCCTCGGCGACGTCGCCGAGACCGAGCCCGGGGACGCCGCGGTGGTCGCCCGCCGCCTGCTGCGCGAGGGCGTCCTGGTGACGCCGGATTCTGTGGGTGGCGGGGACCGCGTCCCGGGAGGTACGACGGACAGGTGACCAGCACCAGCGAGGCGACCGCGCAGCCGGGGCTCGACGACGACGGGGCCGGCTTCCGCTGCTCGCAGGCCGCCCGCGACCGCGACGACCCGCTGTTCGCCTCCGCGCCGCCCGCGCAGCGCTGGCTGCTGGTCGAGCACCCCGGGCCCTGGGGCCCGCAGGCCCTCGGCGGCGCGGGCTTCGCGGCCGACGTGGTCGAGGCGATCGACCGGTTCTGCGGCGCCCACTCCGCGCGGTTCCAGCTGATCCGGCGCACAGCCGCCCGCGGGGCCCGGACCGAGGCCGGCGGGCGCTTCGCGGTCGTCGACTCCCGGATCGGGCACGAGTCGGTCCGGTGGGGTCGGGTCGACTCCCCGGAGGAGCTGCCCGCCGCGCTGGCCGACCTCGACGCCTCCACCGAGGTCTCCGACGAGCCGGTCTTCCTGGTCTGCGCGCACGGGCGCCACGACGCGTGCTGCGCGGTCCGCGGGCGGCCCGTCGCCGCCGTGCTCGCCGCGACCCACGGCGAGCGCACCTGGGAGACCACCCACACCGGCGGCGACCGGTTCGCCGCGAACGTGGTCCTGCTCCCGCACGGGCTCGTGCTCGGGCGCGTGCCCGCCACCGAGGCCGGGTCCATCGCCGACCGCTACTGCGCCGGCGAGGTCGACCCGGTGCTCGTCCGGGGCCGGGCCGGTCTCGCCCCCGCGGTGCAGGGGGCCCAGCACCACGCCCGCCTCACCCTCGACGAGCACCGCATCGACGCCCTCGCGCCGGTGTCGGCCCGCCAGAGCGACCCCACCGACGCCGCGGTGTGGACCATCGAGCTCACCGGCGACGTCACCGTCACCGTGCGGGAGCGCTGGATCCCCTCGCCCACCCCGCTCACCTGCGGGGCCGGGCGGGCCGCCTCAATGCGGACCTACGACCTCGTGGCGTTCGACGGACCCTGACCGGCCCCGCCGACGGCACCGACCCGGCCGTACCGACCGGGCCCGGCGTCCCACCAGGTCATCAGGCGCCGGTGCACGGGACGCTCGACGACCCTCGTCAGGAACCACCCGGCCAGGACCCCGGTGAGGATCATGGCGAGGGTCTGCAGCGTGGGGCCCACCCCGATCTGCTGCAGCCGGCGCATCACGACGTAGCCGACCGTCTGGTGGACGAGGAACACGCCGTAGGAGATCCCGGCGAGCCAGGTCACCGCGCGACGCAGCCACGACGGCATCGGACCGTCCCAGTCGGGGCCGCACGCGGCCGCGGTCATCGCCGCCACCCCGAGGCCGATGAGCCCCGCCGCGGTCCAGTCGGTGTCCCACCCGGTGGTCGGGTCGACCACCGAGGTCTGCAGGGCGTGCTCGGCCACCGCGATCAGGGCGATCACCGCGAAGTGCCCGCGGCGCAGCCGTCCCGTCGACACCATCCACACCGCGACACCCACCGCGAACAGGTGCCAGCGGAAGATCCCGAGCCCGTTGACGGTGAACGCGTACACCGACCCGGGCTCCTGCCCGGCGAGGTAGTGCCACTGCAGGGCCGGGAACAGCAGCGCGAACCACAGCACCACGCGCAGCCCCACGCCGCGCCCGAGCGGGGAGCGCCACATCACCGCGGCCAGGCAGAACGCCATGAGCTGCAGCGGGATCGTCCAGTAGGACCCGTCGACGAAGCCCCAGGACGCGTCCCAGTGCCACGCCATGACGAGGTTCGCGAGGAGGTCGCGCTTGCCGGGGAGGTACCAGCCGTCGGGCGCGAGGTAGCGCAGGAAGAGCCAGGCGTTGACCGTCGCGACGAGGAACGCCGGCATCAGCCGCGCGATCTTGCCCCACCACCACCGGCCGGTCCCGCCCTGCCGGGCCCGCCCGCCGCGCACCGTCGCCGCGACGAAGTAGGCGGACAGCACCAGCAGCAGGCTGGCCCCGACCTGGTGGGGGAACGTGTAGTTCTTGGGCAGGATGTCGTGGTAGACGAGCGGCCCGATGAACGTCGAGTGGTAGAGCATCACCAGCAGGACGAAGACGCATCGCAGCACGTCCCAGCTGACCTTCCGGGCGCTCCCGCCCGGGGTCCTGACGACATGGTCGACCGGCGCTTCCGGTCGTCGCGCGATGTCGGTCACCGGGTCGGACCGTATCAACGGCCCGCCACGCTCAGCTCATGAGGCGTCGCGCTGCGCGGTCGCCGGACCGTCGGCGCCGGTGGCCGGGTGGGCGGCCGGGTTCGCACGTTCGGCGGTGTCGGTCCCGGCGGTCGGCGCAGGACCGTCCCGTCGGTCGTCGTCCTGGAGGGCCCTGCCCTCCGCCTTGAGGATGCGCATCGACTGGCCGAGGCCCCGCGCCATGTCGGGCAGCTTGCGCGAGCCGAACAACAGCAGCAGCACGACGATCACGATCGCCCAGTGCACCGGGCTCAGAGACCCCATCGTTCCCACCTCATCGCGTGGCCGAGCCCCGACAGGGCCGAACGGTCGCGAGGCTAGCGCCGGGATGGTGAGCACGAGGCAAAGACCTGATGGCGGTACGGGCGCGCCCGGGGGTTCCCCGACGCAGCAGGTTTGACGACACCCCCCGATGGGCGAAGCAGGGGCTGCACGACCGTTCCCTCAGTAAGCAGTTGAAAGGCTTCGCCATGATCCTGACCATCCTCGGGTGGATCGTCTTCGGTCTCATCGTCGGCTTCATCGCCCGCGCCCTCGTGCCCGGGAAGGACAACATCGGCATCCTGCCGACGATCGGCCTCGGCATCCTGGGCTCCGTGGTCGGTGGCCTCATCGTCGCGCTGTTCACCGGCGGCCTCCGCAGCGGAGCCGCCTTCAGCCCCACGAGCTGGATCGGGTCGGTCGTCGTCGCGATCATCCTGCTCGTCATCTACAACCGCGTGACCGGTCGCAAGCGCGCTCGTCGCTGACCCGTTCTCCCCACAGACCGAACACCCTGGAGGCGATGATGCCGAGCCGCGATGCCACCACCCACTGGGAGGGCGGGCTCCAGGACGGGACCGGCCACGTCACGCTGGACTCGTCCAACGCCGGACAGTTCGACGTCTCGTTCCCCACCCGCGCCGAGGACCCCCACGGCCAGACCAGCCCCGAGGAGCTCATCGCCGCGGCGCACTCGTCGTGCCTCGCGATGAACCTGTCCGGTGTGCTGGGCGGTGAGAACCTGACCGCGCGGTCGATCGACGTCAGCGCGGAGGTGACGCTGTCGCCGGCCAAGGGCGGCGGCTTCGAGATCAGCGGCATCGCCGTCACGCTGCGCGCGAAGGTCGACGGCGTGGACGAGGCGAGGTTCCAGGAGCTGGCGAAGACCGCCGAGGAGACCTGTCCGGTCTCCAAGGCCCTCGCCGGCACCACGATCACCCTCGACGCGGCGCTCGACAGCTGAGCTCCCCGCACACCCCGACGGGCCCCTCCGGATCCACCGGAGGGGCCCGTCGCGTCTCAGCCGGTCAGGTCGACCACGGCGCACGCCGCGTTGTCCGGCGCCCCCGCCGCCCGCACCCGCTCCAGGACGTTCCCGACGATCTCCGCGGGCGCGCCGGGCCCCGCCGCCAGCCGGGCCGGCACCGGGTCGTCCAGCACCGCCCAGACCCCGTCGGTGACCAGCAGGTAGCGGTCGCCCGGGCGGGCGGTCCGCCGGTGCACGTCCGGCTCGTCGGTCCCGAGCGCCCGGACCAGCCGCGGTCGGTCGGGGTGCTCGCGCGCCTCCTCCGGGGTGAGCCGGCCCTCCTCGACCAGCGAGCGCACGTGGCTGTGGTCGAGCGTGAGCTGCGTGAACACCCCCTCGCGCAGCAGGTACACCCGCGAGTCGCCCACGTGGGCGATCGTCACCCGCGACCCGTCGCACCACAGCGCGCTCGCCGTGGTGCCCGGACCGGTGCCCGCGGCCGTCGCGAACGCGGCCCGCAACCCCTCCGCCGGGTCGTCGCCGGCCGCCGCGAGGACGGCCCGGACCACCTCCCGGCTCGCCGCGGCACCGTGGTCGCCGAAGCCGTCGGCGACCACCGCCCGGTCGGCCCCGCAGCCCACCGTGTCCTGCTGCTCCGTGCGTCCGCCCCGCTCCGAGCCGCTCGCGCAGCGCAGGCGCACGCCCCTCGTCGTCGTCCCCATCGTGCGGTCCTCCCTCCGGTGGGAGAGCAGGTCGGCCACCAGCTCGCGCCGCCGAGCGGTGTCGTGCTCCACCTGCCGCCACCAGGCGGTCAGGTCCGCGGCCGCCTCGTCGTCGGGCAGGTCCGCCAGCACCCCGATCCGCGCGAGCGGCATCCCCACCCGCCGCAGCGCCGCGATCCGCCGGGCCCGGCCCAGCTGGTCGCGGTCGTACGAGCGGTAGCCCGACGACGCGTCCACGGCCGCCGGGCGCAGCAGCCCCAGCTCGTCGTAGAGCCGCAGCGCCTTGGGCGTCAGCCCGGCGGCGGCCGCGAACCCGCCGGTCGTCATGCGGTCGCCCACCTGGCCCACCCTCCCCGGTCCGGGTCGTTCCCGGCCCGCGGCCCACGCTCGGCCCTGCCCCGGGGACAGGGTCAAGGACGGAGCCGGGCCTCCGTCGCGGGGTCGTCGGTGCCGGTCGCGGCGTAGGATCGGGTGCCTCGCGAGGAGGTGGCCATGCCCACTGGCAGACGCACCGTCGTCGAACCCGGGGAGCCCGCGGGCGACCTGGCCGAGCGGCTCGGGCTGCACCGGCCCGAGCGGGAGCAGGAGTTCGCGGCGACGCTCTCCAAGGTCCGCGACGCCGAACTGCGCGCCGAGTACGAGAGCGACGGCATCCGGCTCCGCTGATCGTCGCTGTCGGGGGCCCGTGGTAGGTAACGGGTGTGACCGAGTGGCCGTTCCTCACGTGGTCGCCCGACGACGCGGCGGCCGCCGTGTACGACGTGACGGTGCCCGGGGCGTGGGAGCAGCTCGTCGAGTTCTACGCGGGCGGGGCGCCGAGTGCGCCGCTAACGCGCATCGTCGCGCTGGCGCGGGAGCACGGGGTGCGCTCGCTGGTCGTCGAGCAGCGCCACCTCGACGCCGACTGGCGCAGTGAGCACGGCGCCTTCCACGGGCGGCTCTTCCGGCGCCACCCCTCGGTGACCCACCGCTGGCACCTGTTCGCCTCCGACGTCGACCCGGCGGACGTGACGCGGCTCGACGCGTCGACCTACCGGGGCTACACCACCCTGCGCCCGCTGCCCGCCACGCCCGTCGGCGCCACGATGATCACCCCGCCGCCGGGGCTCGACGGCGGCGTGCGCTGCGAGGCCACCGAGCGGGTGTCGCTGTTCGGCACCGCGCTGCAGGTGCGCGGGATGCCGTTCCTCTCGCAGGACGCGGAGTACCTGCGGTGCGCGCACGCCACGCTGTGGATGGTGCTGCGGCACGCCCACCTCGCCCACGGCGTGCCCCGGCGCACCACGGCCGAGGTGCACGACGCGGCGCTCGGCGGGGTGATCGTCGGGCGCCAGGTGCCGAGCGAGGGGCTCTCGGTGCAGCAGATGATGTCGGGCGCGACGGCGCTGGGGCTCTCCCCCGGGCTGGTGCACCTGCCCGGGTCGCGCGCCGAGGACGACGAGGCCGGGATGCTGACACTTGGTGGCATCCTCTGCCGCTACGTCAACTCGCAGGCCCCGCCCGTGGTGATCTCCCGGGCCCACGCGTGGGTGGTGGTCGGGTACCGACGGGTGGCCGCCGAGTCGGGCGCCGGGGTGCGGTTGTGGCGCCACGACGACGCGCGGGGCCCCTACCTGGAGGTGGCCGACCCGTTCGACGAGGTCGACGAGGCCCACCGCCCGTGGCAGGCGGCCCTGCTGCCGCTGCTCCCGCAGGTCTACGTCACGGCCGAGCGGGCCGAGGCGGCGGGCGAGCACTGGTTCCGCGGCTACGTCGCCCACGCCGACCCCGACGAGCCCATCGCCGGCGCCGACCTCACGTGGCGGACCTACGCCACCCGCTCCGACCTCTGGCTCGAGGAGCTCTCCGACCGCGACCTCGACGCCGACCTCGTCCGCCTCTACCGGCTCACCCCGATGCCCGAGTACGTGTGGGTGGTCGAGGCGGTCGACCGGGCGGCCCGGGCGGCGGGCCGGCCCGACGTGGTCGGCGAGGCGATCCTCGACTCGACCGCCTCCACCCACCACGAGCCCCTGCTCTCCGGCCTCATCGCCCTGCACGGCGGGCGGATCGCCCACCGCATCGGGCCCGACCACGGGCAGCGGCGCGAGGTCCGGATCGCCGCGCCCCGCCACTACGCGACGGGCCGGCGCAGCCCGGCCTGAGTGGCAGCGATGGCACATCGCTCACACTGGACGTCAGGATCCCGCCACCGTCGGGGCCAGCCGGGGCGGCCACCGACGCGAGTGGCCAGGCCTGTCGCCTCCCGGCCGAGTACGGGTTGCGGCACGCACACAGCCAGGCCGGTCACCTCCCGACCAGGTGCGGGTTGCGCTACGCACATGGCCAGGCCGGTCACCTCCCGACCAGGTGCGGGTTGCGCTACGCACACGGCCAGCCCGGTCACCTCTCGACCAGGTGCGGGTTGCGCTACGCACACGGCCAGCCCGGTCACCTCCAGGCCGACTGCGGGTTGCGGCACGCACACGGCCAGACACGTCGCCTCCGGGCCGAGTGCAGGTTGCGGCACGCACACGGCCAGCGGCAGCGCCTCAGCGGCGCGCGCCCGTTGCGGCACGCAACCGGCCAGCCATGTCGTCGCTCGGCCGGGAGCCCGGGACGGGACCCGGCGCCCCTGCCGCGCGCGTGCGGCCCGGGCCGCGACGGCCTGACGAACCGGCCACATGATCAACAGACCCAAACGTGTCCCTGGGGCTGGTGAGCCACGTGAGGGGCCGATGATCATGGGTTGCGGCGCGCAACGCCCACACCGCGTCGCGCGAACCCGCCCGACCGTGTGCGGCGCGCAACACCGCCGCCGCGTCGCGCGAACCCGCCCAGCCGTGTGCGCCCCGCAACGCCCACGGCCGGAGAGCTCCGGGGTCAGCCCGAGTCGCGGATGACCCCGGGCGAGACGTCCGCCCCGGCGATGGGGCGCTCCGTCGTCGCCGGCGTCGCGTCGGTGCCCGACGAGAGCGGCCCGAGCGTCAGGGTGATCCTGTTGGTGCTCGTCCGGTCGCGGCCCGCCTCGCCCGACGCCGAGCCGCTGAGCACGAACCACTTCGCGCCCACCTCGCCCGACGCGGTGGTGTGCCGCGTGACCTCGACGGACAGCTCGATCTGCACCGACTGCACCGCGAGCCCGGTGTTGTCGCCGTCGCCGTCGCGCTGGGCCTCCAGCAGGTCGTGCCGCAGAGCCTTCAGCACCGTGTCGAGCCCGAGGCCCGGCTCCTCGTCGTCCGCCATGGCCGGCACGCTAGCGCCGGGGACCGACACCGCGAGGAGACAGCAGCGACCGGACTACTCGGATCCTCCACGGCACTACTCGACGTCGCGGCGATTGGGCCGCACGCGGCTGATCGAGTTCTAATCTGCCGCGCATGAGCACCTCTCGGAAGCGCGCGCGGGACGCCGACCGGACCGCGACGTGCGACGTCCTCGACGCGGCGTTCGCCGAGGGCCAGCTCGACGGCGTCGAGCACCGCGAGCGCACGGCGGCGGCGATCCGGGCCCGCACGGTCGGCGAGCTGCACGACCTCGTCGAGGACCTGCAGGCCGCGCCCCGTCCGGGTCCCCCGCCACCGATGCCGCCGGAGAGGGTGCACCGGAGGCGGCCGGGCCGGCTCCTCGCGCTCCTCGTCGTCGGGGTGAGCCTGGCCGTCGTCGTCGTCGGTCTCTCCTGGCAGTCGGAGCGGGGCGCCGTGCGGGCCGGGCCGTCGGCCGACCCGGACGACGTCCCCGCTCGCGTGGTCGGGCCGGTGAACCTGCACTCCGAGGAGGGCTGGCGGCGTCTCGTCGGGGACCTCCAGGACTCGCAGGGCTCGGCCCTCGTCCACCGGGTCCTGCTCTACCCGGGGTACGCGGTGCTCGAGCTGCCGGTGCCCGGGGAGCCGGCGCGGTCGCGCAGCTACACCTACCGCGGCGGGCTCGGCTCGTCGAACAGCGCGAGCAGCCACGACCCGCAGGAGCCGCCCGTGGACCTCGCGGCGATCGACCCGCGTCCACTGCTCGCCCTGCTCGCCGGGGTCGACCGCAGCGTCAACGTGCGGGACGTGACCACCCGCTACCTCTCGCTCGAGGACGACGGGGACGGGGACGGCCCGGTCGCGGCGATCCACGCCTCGAACGAGTTCAATGAGAGCGGCTACCTCTCGGCGCGACCCGACGGCAGCATCGTCGGGGTGTGGCCGTACGAACCGGGCTGAGGCTCAGGCGGCCCACGACGCCGGCCGGTGCACCCGCGCCGGCAGGCCCGTCGAGGAGTCGCCCCGCGCGGAGGTGACCTGCGGGTTCGTCAGGAACAGCACGCCCTGCAGCGACGCGCCCCGCACGTCCGCGCCCCGCAGGTCGGCGCCGAGCAGGTCGGCCCGCCCGAGGTCGACCCCGCGCAGGTCGGCGCCCATCAGCAGCGCGCCCCGCAACGAGACGTCGACCAGGCCGCGCCGCCGCAGGTCCTTCCCGACGAGGTCGGCGCGGGCCATCGTCCGCCCGCGCGGCCCGCGCACCGACGAGCTCACGCGCCCGAGCAGCTCCCCCGCCTCGGCGCGCACCGCGCCGACGTCCGCGTCCGGCCCCAGCGCCTCGATGCGCGACGCGAGAGCCGACCGCTCCGCGGCCCACGCGTCGACGGGCTCCGCGAGGTACCAGAGCACCTCGTGCAGGGCCCGGACCACGTCGAACGCCGCGAACGCCTCGTCCGCCGACCCCGAGCGCAAGTCGACCCACGACGTCACCCGCTGCCCCGCCCCGAAGCAGTCGAACGTCACGCAGCCCGGGAAGCCACGCTCGGGCAACGACGCGTGGATCGTGCACGGCGCCGCCGCCCCGGGCACCGAGACCGCGAGGTGGGGGCACGGGGTGCGCGCGGGCTTGTCGATCGCGAAGTCGGCCGACCGCGCGAAGGCCGGCGCCACGCAGCACAGTCCGCTGCACCGGGAACAGTCCGCCTCGAGCTCCACCCCCACACTGGACCACGGGGCGCCAATCGCCGCCGTCGGCGGTCACGCTCCGGCGAGCGGCAGCTCCGCGACCACCCGCCACGAGTCCGGGTCCCGCGAGCCCGCCATCAGGTGCAGCGCCCCCACCCGCGCAGTGATCGGCAACAACGGCACGATCTCCGCCTCCGCCGCCCGCAGCGCCGCGACCGGGGCGTGCGAGGAGTAGCCGACCGTCAGGTGCGGGTGCGGCTCGTACCTCCCCGCGTACGGCGGGCACTCCGGGAACGCCCCGGCCACCCGGCGCGTGAGCTCGAGGAACGGGTCGGCCGGCGACGGCGCGAGCCACAGGTAGTCCTCGCCGAACCACCCCGTCGTCGGGAAGGAGCACGGGAACCCGGGCACGTCCCCCACCGCCGCCCGCAGCCGCGCGACCACCTCGTCGTCGAGCTGCCCGGGTGGCAGGAACGGGTAGAGCACCGTGACGTGCGCGGGCACGCCCGCCGCGGTCGTCGGGTCCAGCTCCCGCCGGTGCGTCCCGACGACGAGGTCGGCCGCCGGCACCAGCGCGAGGACGGCGCTCTCGGTCACCCGGCCATCGTCGCCGATCCCACCTCCCGCGCCACCTCGAGGACGTGGGCGCCCTCGGACCCCAGCGGGGACACCACGAGGTCGGTGGTCCCGGCGTCGGCGAACGCCCGCAGCTCCCGGGCCACCTCCTCCTCGGTCCCCACGACGAGCGTGTCGGCCGGGCCCTGCAGGCCCGCCCGGTCGAGCACCGCGCGGTAGGCGGGCATCGACTCCACCGCGACGAAGTCCCGGGCGATCCGCTCCCGCAGCACGTCCGGCTCGCTCGTCACCGCGGCGAGCACCTGCACCACCACCCGCTGGTCGTCGCGCAGGGCCGGGCGCAGGACGTCCGCGACGAGGGCGGGCCGCACCCACACCGCGACCGTCCCGTCGGCGAGGTCCCGGGCGACGGCGAGCATGCGCGGGCCCAGGGCGGAGAGCAGCAGCGACACGTCGGGGGCCGCGACCGCGAGCTCGGTGTCGACGGTGAAGAAGCGCCCCCGGTGGTGCACGTGCTCGCCCCGCAGCAGGCCCCCGACGATCTCGAGGTACTCGGCCGAGTGCGCGGCGGGCGAGGCGTAGGGCAGGCCGAGCTGGTCGGTGATCCACCACGCATGGCTCGGGCCGAGACCGAGCGTCAGCGGGACGCCGGTCGCGGCGGCGACGGTGAGCGCCTCGGTGGCGGCGAGAACCGGGTGGCGCGGGTGGGTGGGGACGATCGCGGTGCCCAGCGAGACGCCCCGCGTGGGTCCGGCGGCGGCGAGGAGCGCGAGCGGGTCCCAGTGCCCGGGCATCTGGTTCGTCCACACCGAGTCGAGGCCCGCCCGGGCGGCGGCCGCGACGTCCTCGGCGACCCGGTGGGGCGCGGTCGAGAGGGTGATGTTGGTGCCGATGCGCATGCCCGCCAGCCCACGCGAGCGCCTCGTCGGGAACCACCCCGAACTACGCTGGGCAGCGATCACGGGAACCTATCGTCGGAGGTCGGGGCCGTGGAGCTGCGGGCGCTGCGCTACTTCGTCACGGTGGCCGAGGAGCGGCACTTCGGGCGCGCGGCCGAGCGGCTGCACATCGTGCAGCCGGCGGTGAGCCAGCAGATCGCGCGGCTCGAGCGCGAGCTGGGGACCACGCTGATCGACCGGTCCCCGCGCCACGTCCGGCTCACCCCGGCGGGCGAGCGGGTGCTCGACGCCGCCCGGGAGACCCTCGCCGCCGCCGACCGGGTGCGGGCCGCGGTGGGTGACCCCGGGACCACCCTGCGCGTCGGCACCGCCCCCGCGCTCACGGCCCGGCTCGAGCGGGCCCTCGCCGTGCTCCGCGCCGACGACCCGTCCGGACAGGTGGTGCTCGTCGACCTCCCCGCGGCCGAGCGGCTCGCGGCGGTGCGCGACGGCCGCCTCGACGTCGCCCTGATGCGCGGCACGCGGTCGTCGCCCGGCCTCACGGTGGTACCGGTGTGGACCGAGCCGCTGCACGCGGTGCTCGCGGCCGACCACCCGCTGTCCGGGCGCGGGGCGGTCACCCTGGCCGAGCTGGCCGAGGGCCCGATGCTGCTGCTCGACGGCGGCGCCGACCCGGCGCTGCACGACGCGGCGACCCGGGCCCTCGGCGCGGCCGGTGTCTGCCAGACCGACCGGCGGACGGCGGGCTCGGTGCAGGACGTCGTCGTCGGGGTCGGCGCCGATCCCCGCGCCTGGTCGGTGCTGCCCGTGGACCTCGTCGCGGCGTCGGGGTCGCGCCGGGTCCGCAGCGTGGCGCTCGACCCGGCGGTGGAGCTCGTCGGGAGCATCGTCGCGCCCCCGTCGACGCCGGCGAGCTGCGTCGCGGCCCTCGCGGCCGCCTTCGGTGACGACGAGGCGGGTGCACGGCCGGGCGGCTGACGGTCCCGCCCCGGAAGAGCCACCTGCCTGGGCGGGACCGTCCGTGCACGGCTGCCACTGGTGAACCGCGCGACCATGGTCGCCGGTCGGTCACCCACCCGGTGCGGCGGGGTCCTGCCCCGTCAGGGTCGGGGCACCGCCGCCTCCATCCACGCCACGGCGAAGGCGCAGAGCGGGGCCGCGTCGACGACGAGGGTGGGCGCGCCGCCCACCGGGCCCTCCCGGCCGCCGCCGGTCGCCACGAACTCCTCCACGATGCGGCCGAAGAAGTCCTCGTCGAACGATTCGTGCACGGCCTCGGCCGTGTCGAACTCCTCGACGGGACGCCACCGGACCCCGGCCGTCGTCGCGAAGGGGACCTCGTAGGAGATGACCCGCTTGTCGGGCAGGTCGGCCAGGTGCTCGGCGTGGTGGAGCAGCGTCAGGGTGTCCCTCGGGGCACCGATCATCGCGACCTTCCCACCGTGCTCCACCAGCCTGGCCAGCGGCGATCCCGGGCCGTAGCCGTAGTCGAGCGGATGGTCGTCGGTGAACCCCGCCGCGTCGGCTCCCAGGGCCGCGACCGAGGCGCCGGGTGAGCCGCTCCGCCGCGCCCCGGGTCGGGTCCGCACGAACTCCGGCAGGGCCCCGTACTCCCGCGCGGACCGCGACGACGCCGGATCGAACCCCCGCACGTGGTCGCGCCACGGCGCCGGGCAGCGGCCGTCGGCGTCGAGGAGCTCGACGTAGGGCGCCTCCCAGTCGGTGTAGGCCAACACGGTGCCGCCGGGCGCGACGACGTCGAGGAGCGCGTCGATCAGCGTGTCCGGCCCGTCGAGCATCGGGCCGACCCGGCGCATCGCCCCGTGCACCATGACGGCGTCGCCGGGTCCCAGGCCGAGGGCGCGGAGGTCACCGGCCAGGTCGGCCGTCGTCCGGAACACGGCCCGAGAGTAGGCGGGCCGGACATCCTGGACAGGCAAGTATCGACTTGCCTATGCTTCCGGCCGTGGGCGACGTCTACCGCGCGCTCGCCGACCCCACCCGGCGGGCGCTGCTCGACGAGCTCACCGCGACCGACGGGCAGACCCTCTTCTCGCTGTGCACCCGCCTGCTCGAGCGCGGCCTCACCCCCAGCCGCCAGGCCGTCTCACAACACCTCGCCGTCCTCGAGGAGGCCGGCCTGGTGCGCGTGCGGCGATCGGGTCGCTACAAGTTCCACGACCTCGACACCACCCCGCTGCGCGAGATCGCCCAGCGCTGGCCCCTGCCCCAGGAGTGATCCGATGCCCAAGGTCTCGTACTGCAGCGTGTTCGTCGACGACCAGGACAGGGCCCTGCGCTTCTACGCCGACGTCCTCGGCTTCGCCCCGAAGCACGACGTCCCCCTCGGCGAGCACCGCTGGCTCACCCTCACCGCGCCCGACGACCCGGACGGCACGGAACTCTCCCTCGAGCCCGACGAGCACCCCGCCGTCGGACCGTTCAAGGCGGCCCTCGCCGAGGACGGCATCCCGTGCACCGCGTTCGAGGTCCCCGACGTCGTCGCCGAGGTCGCCCGGCTGCGCGGGGACCACGGCGTGACCGTGGTGCAGGAGCCGATGCCGGCCGGGCCCCGCACGATCGCCGTCGTCGACGACACGTGCGGGAACCTCGTCCAGCTCTTCTCCCCCAGCTGACTAGGCGGCCTCGATGATCCGCATGTCCCGCACCACGCCGTCCCCGAGCGCGGCCAGGGCCTCCTGGTAGGCGGGGCTCTCGTGGGCGGCGACCGCGGCGTCGACACTGTCGAAGCCGATGAGGACGGTCCGCTCGACGAGGCCGTCCTCGTACGCCGCCGCCGGCATGCCACGCGCGAGGAACGTGCCGCCCGCCTCGCGGATGGCCGGCCCGGCGAGCTCGGCGTAGGCGTCGAGCTTCGCCTGGTCACGGATTTCCCGGTAGATGCTGATCCAGTAGGCGCCCATGGGTGCTCAGCCTGCCGCAGAGCCGTCCCGACGACGAGGCCGGGCGCCGGTCAGCCGAGGCGCCGGTCGAGCTCGGCGTCGTCGGCGACGAACCAGAGGTCCCGGCCGCGGTTCGCCTCCCGGATCCAGTCGTCGACCGGCCCGCTCGTCGGCCCGTGGTGCGCGGGGTCCCCCACGACCACGAGCCGCAGCCGGTAGGTCACGAACTTCTGCACCACGGCGCCCGCCACCCCGGAGCGGAGCTCGAAGAAGGCGGCACCCAGGCGCTCGACGGGCACGATGACCACCTCGGCCTCCGCCCCGAAGGCGTCCCCGACGACGTCGAGCGCCGAGGCCTCGTCCTGGATGGCCGGCCCCTCGGCGGCGACCGTCAGCACCCGCAACCCGTTCCGCGTCGTCGTACCCACGAGGTCATCCTCCGCGGCGGCTCAACCGGTTTCCGGGTGGATCGGCGCGTCACGGGCCGACCACTGCCGAATCGGGCGTGATCACGACTTGAGTGGCGACACGCGCAAGCACGGAGGCGACTCGCCACAGAAGTTCGGATCAGACGTCCGCCGGGGCGTTTCCCGGTGATCAGGCCCTGTGGCGGGCGCGGCGCCGCGCCAGGAGCATCTTGGCGAGGTAGACCGGGCTCGGCGGGGTCCAGCCGAGCTGCTCCCCCAGGGTCCGGTCGTCGCGGTTCGCCCAGTGCTCGACGATCCGGCCCTCGCGCATGCGGAACCAGTGGGTCTGGGTCACCGAGAAGGCCCGTCCGGTGGGAGGGAAGACCATCGCGACCGAGGCGTTCTCGTCGTACGCGGTGAAGGGGCCGGTCTGCCGTCCGGTCATCGTCGTGTGCAGGACGACCAGGTCGCCCTCCTGGACGGCGTCGCGCACCTCCCACCGCAGGTCGGAGTGGGCCTCGCGCAGCCAAAGCGCGGTGGCGTGGAAGGCCTCCGGTCCGGCGCCCCGCGTCGCCGCGGGTTCCGCCTTCGACTCCCGGTTGAGGGCGTCCGGCGCGAAGACCTCGGCCATCTCCTCGAGAGTTCCGATGGCCATGAGCTCCAGGGACTTGGCGCACGTCGCCTTGTCGTCCGTCGTCATCGCGGGGCCTCCCTCCCGACCGGCTCAGCCTGGCCCCGGAGCGGGCGCCGGCACCACCCCGACGGCTCAGCCCCGGAGCGCGACCGCCGCTCCCGCCGGAGCGCCGGCGTACGCGTCGACGATCTTGTTCAGCTCGCCCTGGAAGTAGAGGGAGACCAGGCCGAAGCAGAAGCACCGCAGCGGGCCGATCCCGGCACTGCACGTCGGGCGAAGTGCAGCGGCGCGCTGGACGTCCGCGATCCGATTGCCGGTGTTGTAGAGCAACACCATTGGCAAGAATTCTCGTCGTGGTGGTCGCGGCTGCCTAACCCCGTACCGTTCCTACTCGCCCGGCCGCTCTGCGACCGCCGCGCCTCCGCTGGCGGGTCACAGGAGGCGTGGCCTGCTCACCAGCGCGGGCCGGAGGCAAAGCGCCAGCAAGGCCGGAAGCACGTCCGACCGCATCGCCGGACACCGGGGCGAAAGGCCTGGGCCTATTCTGTGTTCCGAATCGACCCACGGATACAACCGACACCACCTACAAACTTGCTCAGACGCCGGCGCCGGACATCGCCGTGGGGCTGTAGATCCTGGCGTTCCCCTCCCCGAACTCCTCTACGGACGCCGCGATGCTCCCGGCCATCCACGAAGAGAGCGCGCTCGCCGAGCGGCCGCGGTGACAGTTTCCAGACGATCCGCGCATCTTCGCCATGGCTTATGGAGGGCAGGTTCGACATCAGGAAGCCCGGTTGGCTCGGTAAATGGACGCCGATCCTGCACTGGTCGAGTTCGGTGCCCACGAGCGGATGGCACCCGAGTGGTTGTAGCCCGACACGGCCCTGGTCGCTCTTGGAGCATCTGGAATCTTCACCGCGCCGTCCGCACCCTTCACGTCCGCCCAAGGACGGCATCCGCGTTCGGTCGCATCGCCCCTCGCAGGACCCGGACCAACGCCGCGTGCACGAGACCTCGCAGGCCCGCGTCGACAGCAGCCGGTCGCGTCCACCACCGCCGCCGCCGGACGCGCATCCGACTCTCGGCCAACGACAACCCGACCTGGGTCCGGGTTGATGATGGACCGACCGACGTAACTGCGCTATGCCTCTGACCGGTGAACCTCGCTGGACAGCATACGGTAGTTGCAGTGTCGATTTACCGAACCACTACTCTAAGGTCGTGCACCGGCCACAACGAGGCGCCGAACCTCGGATCGATACCTGCAGATGAGATGACCCTTAAGATGCGAGGGGCGTGCGTATGAAGATCGAGGAATTACGAGTGCGGCGTTTCAAGTCGCTGTACAATACTGCCACTACGCTTCAGAACTTCTCCGTCCTTACAGGCCCGAATGGCTCGGGAAAGTCGAACTTCACGGCAGTTATCGATTTTCTTGGCGAGGCGTACCGCTTCGGGTTAGATTATGCCGTCGGTAGGGCGGGTGGCATCGACGCCATCGCATATCGACGGACCAGGAGGACAACCGTCCCGATCAGCCTCGGACTGACTTTCCGGGTTGATGCAAACGAGCTTGAAGCAACATTAGGCTCACGCAAGATCTCAGAATATCTCGACGAAGATCGCAAGTCTCTATGGTTCGATCATGATTTCGAGATAAAGCCAAGCAGAGACCTCGAGAGCGCCAACTTTCAGGTCTCCAAAGAATCTGTGAGGCTGTACGGCGGGATCGGCAAGCCGAGAGATCTATTACTGAATTTCGAGAGTGCAGGCTCATCGTCCTCGACGTCACGCGAATCGACGCTAGAATTTGACTCCGACAAGCTTTTCGGTTCCGCGAGCTTATCTGATATCTACAAGAAACGTCTCAACGCGGAGGATGTCCGTGCCGAAATCGCAGAATCTTCTGATCCAACAAACTTGTTTTTCAATCGGCCTGCATTTTCGGTTCCGCCTTTTCGCGAGCTCCGCATGCTTCTTAATCGGCTAAACGTCTACCGGCTGAACGCCGCGGCGTGTCGTAATCCAGGAGTCCTCACCCCTACGGCGTCCCTGAGTAAGGACGGAGGAAATCTTCCCGGCGTCGTCGCGCGGTTGCGTCGACGGCGGAACACGTCGGGAACCTGGGATCGAATTCTTTCATCGATGGTGGAAATCTTTCCCGATCTGCAGGATATCGACACTACCGAAAGTGCGTCGACTGGCATCAATCTCCGATTCCACGAGGAAGGGGTCGGCCGACCTTGGTCAGCCCTAGAGGTGTCGGACGGAACTATCCAGTACCTAGCAATGCTATGCGTTCTGTTCGATCGGTCAGGTCCCGCACTGGTACTCGAAGAGCCTGAGAACACTCTTCATTCCTGGTTGCTTCGTCTACTACTTCAGAAATGCAGAGAGGATGAATCACGTCAAGTACTGCTCACCACGCACTCGCCGGTCGCGCTAAAGGCCGTCTCGCCAGACGAAGTCCTACTCGCTTCTAAGAGAAATGGTCGTACGAGCGTAAGGCCCTTGGCTGAGATCGACCCTGACTCCAAGAGGATCTACGAAGAGTCTGGCATAGACGTCTTCGAGCAGTACGACTCAGGATATCTGCCGGAGACGATCCCTGGTTCGGGGGTTCAATGGTAAGGCGCGCACCTCACGCTCGCCCTAACCGTGCTCGTGTTGGGATAGTCACGGAGGGCGACGGAGAGGTCAAGGGGCTTCCGCACCTCTATGCTCAACTGGAGCGCAGTGCTGGCGTACAGTTGCTCAAACCGATCAAGGCCAATATTCCGCCAATGGCTCCACCTCCACTAATCGCGCGACGGATCGAGACTGGCGTTCGCTTGGCAGGCGCTCGGGGGGCCGACCGGGTTGTTGTCGCGTTGGACTCTGAGGATCCACATTGTTGTCCAGGGGAACGATCGAAGATCATTCGTGCTGAGCTAGCAAGAATATGCGCCACCGAAGTGTCAGTTGTACTCAAACACTGCAAATTAGAGAACTGGCTTATAGCTGATCTTGCCGCTCTGGAAACGTGCTCGGGCCTATTTCCAAACTGGGCGAACGTGACTTATCCCCAGGGCCGGGCAGATACTGCGGACGCGTACCGGATGTTGAGCAATGCGACCGGACGTCGGGACCACTACACGAAGATCAAGCACGCGGAGCGACTTCTCAGAAATTGCAACGTGCAGACGATGGCATCAAATTCAAGGAGCTTCTCAAAATTCCTAAAGGAGATCGCCTCTAGCTAGTCGCCCTTGTTCAATTCGACCGCACGCTTTGCCGTTAGCCCGTTCAAGCTTGGCGCCTTGAATAGCAGCGTTGAGAAGCTTAGGAGTAAACGATCGCGAATCCAATTGCCCAGGGTTACGAGTGGCCATTAGTTCGTCGCCTGGCCCGTCGCGATGCTTCCACCGAGATGCTATAAGTGCTTGGATCCTCTTGCGCCGGCTTGCACGGTTCCGAGTAGGACCGCGAGTGGCGGCGCCGCGCGTACTCGCTTGCCTCTATTGCGCCGGTCCGCGTCTGAGCGAGGCGCCCGACCTCGCCATACCGACGTCAAGCTTCCCCGCCTAGGGCGGGACGAGCTGGTCCTATCCGACTCCCGCAAGGGCGTCAACGGGGAGCTCTAAAGGCGGTCTTCGCGACGCTCCCACAGTGACGACTCAAGCGCCGTCGTCGGAAAGCAGCTCATGTTCCGATCAGACCGGCCTTCATCGCGACCCTGCTTGAGCACCTTGACCGCTACGCAACCTGCGCCCGAGGGCTGGCTGTTGCCCGCCCTAACAACCCTGGGGCGTCTGGCATCCGGGTCTTAACTACCGGATGTAACCCGGCCCTGAATCCCGGATTGACGAGCGCCGACTGTTCGATCTGAGCAAAAATATGCTGGACGCCATCTGGCAAAGCGAGGCCCCCACGTCTGCCCGGAATCGACCATCGCACGAAGGAGGACGACTCCGCGGCTATAGCCGTTTTGATCGAGGTTCAATCGAGGCGGAAGCGCGTTCCGGTTCTTAGTAGCAGGCCAGTGACGTTATCTAAACAGACAATGCGAAAGCAGGGCCACAACATTGGTCTCAGACCCTCGCAGACGGCGTAATCGATTGCAGCCCTGATCCCGACGACCTGGGGCACACTGCGCTATCCTCGTGGGTCAACGATGGGTTCCCACTCGACGAAGGTTGCCGGGCGCGCCAACCACTCGGTAAAGATTCCGCTGTCGGCCTACGCGTCGTGACTTGATGGCGAACGGGCCCACACGACGCGTGTATCAGAACCTGCTCGACGGAAGGACTTGAATTTCAGTCCGTGCTTGTCCGTAAATCCCTGCAGAACGACGAGGCGCCACAGCACCGCCCGACGGGCAGGGGATGTCCCTGCCCGTCGGGGGCGCCGTGGCGCTGGGTCGGGCGTCCTAGGCGGAGGTGTTCTCGCGGGCGCGAAGGTCCTTGCGCAGGATCTTCCCGGAGCCCGACTTCGGGATCTGGTCGATGAACTCCACGGCGCGCACCTTCTTGTGCGGCGCGATCCGCTCGGCGACGAACGACATGACGTCGTCCTCGGAGAGCGAGGCGCCCTCCTGCTTGACGACGAACGCCTTCGGGATCTCCTCGCCCTCGGAGTCCTTGATCCCGATGACGGCCGCGTCGGCGACCGAGTCGTTGGTCAGCAGCAGAGCCTCGAGCTCGGCCGGCGGCACCTGGTAGCCCTTGTACTTGATGAGCTCCTTGACGCGGTCGACGATGTAGAAGACGCCGTCGTCGGTGACCGTCGCGACGTCGCCGGTGTGCAGGTAGCCGTCGGCGTCGAGCGTGTCGTCGGTCGCCTGCTGGTTGTTCAGGTACTCGCGCATCACGTTCGGGCCCTTGACCCAGAGCTCGCCGCGCGGGCCCTCCTCGCCGGTCTCGGGGTCGACCAGCTTGCACTCGATGTTGGGCAGCGCGTAGCCGATCGAGGACAGGTCCATGTCGGGCTTGTCCTCGGGCATCGCGTGGCTGACCGGCGAGAGCTCGGTCATCCCGTAGCCCTGGAACACGGTGCAGTTCAGGCGCTTGGCCACCTTGTGGCCGAGGTCGGCGTCGAGGGCCGCGGCGCCGGAGAAGATGACGTCGACGCAGTCGATGTCGTACTGCTCGACCATCGGGTGCTTCGCGAGGGCCACCGCGATCGGCGGGGCGATGAACACGCGGTCGACGCGGTGCTCGGAGATGATCCGCAGGAACTCCGCGAGGTCGAACTTCGGCATCGTCACGACGGTGGCGCGCTTGTAGATCCCGTTGTTCATCATGCAGGTCATGCCGTAGATGTGGAAGAACGGCAGGACCGCGAGGATCTTCGAGTCGCTGTTCGTGTCGCCGATCGCCCCGAACTGCAGCAGGTTCGCGACGAGGTTGCGGTGGGTCAGGACGACGCCCTTGGCCCGCCCGGTGGTGCCCGACGAGTACGGCAGCGCGGCCACGTCGTCGCCGGAGATCGACACCGAGGGGCGCTCGGCGGAGGTCGTCAGGAGGTCGGCGAGCGCGTTCTCGGGCATCGGGGTCGAGGCCTCGTCGCGCGCGTCGTCCATCAGGACGACCTCGGCGACCGCGAGGCCCTCGGCGCGCAGCGCGGCGCGGGCCCGGTCGAGGAACGGCGAGATCGTGACGAGCAGCTTCGCGCCCGAGTCGCGGAGCTGGAAGGCGACCTCGTCGGGGGTGTACATCGAGTTCAGGGTGGTGACGGCGACGCCCGCGGCGAGCGCGCCGTGGAAGACCACCGGGTAGTACGGGTTGTTCGGGGCGAACATCGCGATGACGTCGCCCTTGCCCAGGCCCCGCTCGCCCAGGGCCGCCGCGAACCGGTCGACCGCGTCGGCGAGCTCCTGGAAGGTCACCTTCCGCCCGCTCGGCCCGTCGATGATGGCGACCGACTCGGCGTGCTCCCCGAGGTCGGAGAACAGGAACTCGGGCAGCCCGACGTCGGGGATGTCGATGTCGGCGTAGGGGCTGCGCACGGTCATACTCGGGTCTCCTCGGTGAGTCCGGCGGGGTGCTCGGGGGCACTCAACCTACCTGGGAGTACGACCCCGGTCACGCCGGAGCGGCCGTCCCGGTCATCCCGCGGTGTCGGACCCCGAATCGGACACCAGGTGCGAGAACGCCCGCAGGTTGGCCAGCGACTCGCCGCGCGACTCCCGCCACGCCCACTCGCGCCGGATCGACGTCGCGAACCCCAGCTCGAGCAGCACGTTGAAGTCGCCGTCGGCGGCGTCGACGACCTGCCCGAGGATGCGGTCGAGCTCGTCGTCGGTGACCGCGTGCAGGCCCACCCGCCCGACGAGGTGGATGTCGCCCATGTCGTCGAGCGTGTAGTGCACGCCGTAGAGCCGGGAGTTGCGCTGGAGCAGCCAGCGGTAGACGCCCTCGTGGTTCTCGTCGGGGCGCCGGCAGACGAACGCCTCGACCAGCAGGGCGTGCGGGGTGAGGATCAGCCAGCAGTTGGTCTGCAGCTTCTTGGTGCCGGGCAGCGTGACGAAGAAGCGGTCGCCCTCGCGGCGCTGGTAGGTGAGCTCCCGCTCCTCCAGCGCGTCGACGATGACCTGGTCGAGGTCGGTGCTCACACCGCCACCCTCCGGGGCTCGCGCCGGGCGGCGGTCGCCTCGGCGTAGGTCGCGAGCAGCGCGTCGGCGGTGTGGTCCCAGGAGAAGACCTGCGCGTGCTCGACGGCGCCCGCGGCGAGGCGGCCCCGCATCTCCCGGTCGAGCGCGGCGCGCTCGAGCGCCGAGGCCCAGGAGGCCGCGGAGTGGTCGGCCACCAGCAGCCCGGACCGGCCGTCGGCCACCGCCACCGGCAGGCCCCCGACCGCGGCCGCGACCACCGGGGTGCCGCAGGCCTGCGCCTCGAGGGCGACGAGGCCGAACGACTCGGAGTACGACGGCACGGCCACCACGTCGGCGGCCCGGTAGACCTCGGCGAGCGCCCGGCCCCCGCGCGGGCGCAGGAAGCTGACGACGTCGGTGATCCCCAGCTCGTCGGCGAGGTCGACCAGCACGCGCGGCTGCGCGAGCCCCGACCCCGACGGCCCCCCGACGACGAGGACCCGCAGCCGCGAGCGCAGCTCCGGGCGGCGGGCGATCATCTCGGCGGCGGCGCGCAGGAGCACGTCGGGGGCCTTGAGCGGCTGGATGCGCCCGACGAAGGCCAGCACCACGTCGTCCTCGCCGATCGCCACGCCGGCCTCGTCGGCCAGGCCGGCGCGGGCGGCGCCGCGGTCGAGCTCCGGGGTGAAGGTGGCGAGGTCGACGCCGGGCGCCACGGTGCGGACCGCCTCGGGGTCGGCGCCGTACTCCGCGATCAGCGCCTCGGCCTCGGCCGGGGTGGAGGCGACGAGGCGGTCGGCCTCGGCCACCACCTGCTCCTCGCCGACCACCCGGCCCAGCGGCTCGGGGGTGTCGCCCGAGGCGAGCGAGGCGTTCTTGACCTTGGCCAGGGTGTGGGCGGTGTGCACCAGCGGGACGCCCCACCGGTCGCGCAGCAGCCAGCCGACCTGGCCGGAGAGCCAGTAGTGGCTGTGCACCACGTCGAACCAGCCCGGCTCCTGCCGGGCCTCGTCGCGCAGGACCCCCGCGGTGAAGGCGCACAGCTGGCCGGGCAGGTCCTCCTTGCCGAGGCCGCCGAAGGGGCCCGCGACGACGTGGCGCACCAGCACCCCGGGCGCGAGTTCGGCGACCGACGGGAGCTCCGACGAGGTCTGCCGGGTGAAGATCTCGACCTCCACGCCGCGGCGCGCCATCTCCAGCGCGGTCTGCACGACGTAGACGTTCATCCCGCCCGCGTCGCCGGTGCCGGGCTGGGCGAGCGGGGAGGTGTGTACCGAGAGCACCGCGACCCGCCGGGGTCGTCGGACCGATGCCAACGTGCGCGGCCTCGGCCGTGGTGTGGCCGTGCCGTCCGTCGCCGTCCTCGCCGCCGGAATCACGACTGCAGCTTAGGCAACGATCGTCGGGCGCGTGCGCGCGAGAGCGGCTCTAGGGTGGCGACCCGTGACCTCCCCCACCTCGCCAACTCGACCGATCGTCGTCGTGACCGGAGCCAGCTCGGGGATCGGCGCCGCCACCGCCCGCGCGCTCGCGGCCGACGGGTGGCACCCCGTGCTCGGCGCGCGCCGTCTCGACCGGATCCGCGCGATCGCCGACGAGGTCGGCGGCACGGCCCTCCCGCTCGACGTCACCGACGGCGCGTCGGTCGACGCGTTCGCCCAGCGGGTGCGCGACCTCGGCGCCGTGCGCGGCCTCGTCAACAACGCCGGCGGCGCCAAGGGGACCGAGAAGGTCGTCGACGCCGACGAGGAGCACTGGCGCTGGATGTGGGAGTCCAACGTCCTCGGCACCGTCCGCGTGACGAAGGCCCTCCTGCCCTCCCTCATCGCCTCCGGCGACGGCCACATCGTCACGATCACCTCGATCGCGGGCCTCGAGGTCTACGACGGCGGCTCGGGCTACACCGCCGCCAAGCACGCCGAGGGCGCCCTGCACCGCACCCTGCGCGGCGAGCTGCTCGGCGAGCCCGTGCGGGTCACCGAGATCGCGCCGGGCGCCGTCGAGACCGAGTTCGCGCTGGTCCGCTTCGACGGCGACCAGGAGCGGGCCGACAAGGTCTACGAGGGCATCACGCCGCTGACCGCCGACGACGTCGCCGCCACGGTCGCGTTCGCCATGAGCCGCCCGAGCCACGTCAACATCGACACCCTCGTGCTCAAGCCGCGCGACCAGGCGACGGGGATGCGGTTCAACCGGAGGTGAACACCGGTGAGCACTGATCCGGGTCCGGACACGGACTAGTGCTCACAGGGTGCAGCCACACAGGACCGGCTCCGGGACGAGCCGCACTCCGAACGCCGACTCGACCCGGTCGCGCACGTCGCGGGCGAGGTCGAGCAGCTGCGCGGTGGTGCCCCCACCGCGGTTGGTCAGGGCGAGGGTGTGCCGGGTGGAGACGCGGACCGGGGAGTCGGGGCCGGGGTGCCCGCGGGGGACGCCGGCGCGCTCGATGAGCGCGGCGGCCGACAGCTTGACCCGGCCGTCCTCGGTGGGCCAGGCGGTCACGGGGCGCTGGTCCAGCGCCGCCACCCGCCGCGCCACCTCGTCGGCCGCGTCGGTCCCGACGATCGGGTTGGTGAAGAAGGAGCCCGCGCTCCACGTGTCGTGGTCGTCCGGGTCGAGCACCATGCCCTTGCCGCGGCGCAGCTCCAGCACGGCGGTGCGCACGTCGGCCACCGGCGCGCGGGTGCCCTGCTCGATGTCCAGGACGCGGGCGAGCTCGGCGTAGCGGACCGGGGCGGAGAGCCCGTCGGTGGTGAGCCGGAAGCGCGCGGCGAGCACCACCTCCCGGTCGGCGTGCTTGAGGCGGCTGGTCCGGTAGCCCAGGCGGAGCTCGGCGGCGGGGACGGTCGAGACGGTGCCGGTGGCGCGGTCGAGGACGTCGGCGTCGACGAGCAGGTCGGACACCTCGACGCCGTAGGCGCCCACGTTCTGGACGGGGGTGGAGCCGGTGGAGCCGGGGATGCCGGAGAGGCACTCGAACCCGCCGAGGCCCTCGTCGACGGTCGCGGCCACGAGCTCGTCCCAGTCCTGCCCCGCCTCGGCCCGCACGAGCCCGTCGGTCACGGTGTGCCCGCGCGACTCCAGCCGGACGACCGTCCCGTCGAAGCCCGCGTCGGCGACGACCAGGTTCGACCCGCCCCCGACGACGAGCAGCGGCTCGCCCGCCGCGTCCGCCTCGCGCACCGCGTCGGCGGCCGAGCCGGCGTCGGTGGCACGGACGAGGTGGCGGGCCGGTCCGCCGAGGCGCAGCGTCGTGAGGTCCGCGAGCGGGACCGCGGTGGTGGGCACGGCACCGACGGTAACCGCCGGGCGGTGCGACCCACGCCCGGCACCGGCCCCGCCGGTACGGTCTGCGCCGTGGCCAAGCCCATCGAGCACAGCGCCTCGTTCCCGCACCCCGTCGACGCCGTCGTCGCCGCCCTCACCGACGACGCCTACCTGCAGGCACGCCTGCAGGAGCTCGGCGGCAAGGACGCGGCGCTGGTCTCCCACGAGGGCGACCGCATCGTCCTGCGTCAGGGCGTGCCGGTCGAGTTCCTCCCGACGGTCGTCCGCCGCTTCACCGGCGACGACCTGATCCTCGACCGCACCGAGACCTGGCACGGGTCCAGCGCCGACATCGACGTCCAGGTCCGCGGGCTGCCCGGCTCGATCACCGGGTCGCAGGAGGTCGTCGGGGACGGCGACGGGTCCCGCATCTCGGTCCGGGGCTCCGCCGCGGTCCCGGTGCCGATGGTCGGCGGGAGGATCGAGGGCATCGTCGCCGAGCAGGTCAGCGAGCTCATGCGCTTCGAGAGCGAGTTCCTGGCGCGCTGGCTGGATGGCTGAGGAGGTCCTGGTCGACCTCGGGGTCCCGGGCGCACGGCTGCTCGTCCGGCTCGGCGAGCACGTCGCGGCGTGGAGCCCCGACCCCGACCAGGCCTCGTGGCGCCACGCGGAGATCGTCGTCGAGGCGGCACCGTTCTCCGGCACCATCCCGACGATCCTCACGGGCACCGAGGTCGGGCAGTACCGCGAGGCCCTCGCCGCGCTCGACCGCGGCGACCGCGCGGACGTGCGCCTGGGCGGCGACCGGGCCGCGGAGATCCGGCTCGAGCGGACCGCCGCCACGGTCGTGGTGACGGCGACCCCGTCGGGCGACGACCCGTGGCCGACGATCCGCTACCTGGTCCCGCGCCCCTGACCCCGGGGGTCAGCGATGGCACATCGCTGACGTCCGGTGTCAGCGATGTGCCATCGCTGCCACCGGCGCACGGCCGGGCGACCCCCTAGGAGGTCCGGAGCCCGCCCGACGCCCCCGCGTGCGGCACCCGGTCGGCCGGGACCGCCCCGAGCCGGCCCGCCCGGAAGTCGGTGTAGGCCTCCATGACCTCCTCGCGGGTGTTCATGACGAACGGCCCGCCCCACGCCACCGGCTCGCGCAGCGGGCGCCCGCCGAGCAGCACCACCTCCAGCTTCGGGTACCGCGCGTCCTGCTGCTCCGCGGCCGCCATCCGCACCGACTCCCCCGGCCCGAACACCACCAGCTGCCCGGTCGACACCGGTCGCCGCTCCGCGCCCGCGAACCCGGCGCCCGAGAGCACGTAGGCGAGGGCGTTCTGCTCGGCGTCCCAGGGGACGTGGAGCATCGCGCCCGGCTCGACCGAGGCGTGGGCCATCGTCATGGGGGTGTAGGTCGATCCCGGCCCGGAGTGGCCGTCGACGCTGCCGGCGATGACGCGGACCAGCACGCCCGCGTCGGGCGAGGTCACCAGGGCGGCCTGACCCGCGCGCAGGTCCTGGTAGCGGGGCTGCACGAACTTCTGCGCCCGCGGCAGGTTGACCCACAGCTGCAGCCCGTGGAAGAGCCCGCCCGAGGCGACGAGGGCCTCCGGCGGCCGCTCGATGTGCAGGACGCCGCCCCCCGCGGTCATCCACTGGGTGTCGCCGTTGGTGATCAGCCCGCCGCCGCCGTGGTTGTCGGCGTGCTCGAACGTGCCGTCCATGATGTAGGTGACGGTCTCGAAGCCCCGGTGCGGATGCCACGACGTGCCCTTCGGCTCGCCCGGCGCGTACTCGACCTCCCCCATCTGGTCCATGTGGACGAACGGGTCGAGGTCGGCGAGGTCGACGCCCGCGAACGCCCGGCGGACCGGGAAGCCCTCGCCCTCGAAGCCGCGCGGCGCGGTGGTCACGCGCCGGACACCGCGCTCGGTGGCCCCGGTGTCGGGACCGAGGTCGGCGAGACGGGGCAGGACGGTCAGATCCGGGACGGTCAGGGCGGGCATCGGGTCCTCCAGCTCGTTGAAGGTTCAACCTACCCGCTAACGGCCGAGACCCTCCAGCGATTCCGCCGTCGGCAGCTGCGCGAGCACCGCCCCGGGCACGATCAGCTTCGACCCGCGGATGCCGCTCCCCACGACGACGGCCGGGGCGGCCACCACCGCCGGGTCGAGCAGGACCGGCCAGTCCTCCGGCAGGCCGAACGGCGTGATCCCGCCGTACTCCATGCCGGTCAGCTCGACCGCGAGGTCCATCGGCGCGAACGACGCCTTGCGCACGTCGATCCGCTTCCGGACGATGCCGTTGACGTCGGCCCGGGTGGTCGCGAGGACCACGCAGCCGGCCAGGCGCTGCTCACCGGAGCGGGAGCCGGCGACGACCACGCAGTTGGCGGAAGCCTCCATCGGCGAGGAGTAGGCCTCGCAGAACGCGGCGGTGTCGGCCAGGTCGGGGTCGATCTCCACGACCCCACAGGCGCCCGCGGCATCGTCGGGAAGGCCCTTCAGCGCCGCGAGGACGGGGGCGGCGAGCAGGTCGGGCCGTTCGAGGGCCGGGACCGGCTCGAGCGTGCCCGAGGCGGCCTCGAGCCCTCTCACCAGCGGCCGCCCTGCTGCACCTCGATGACCTTCGGACGGACGTCGACGAGGTAGACGAGCACGGCGCAGAGGGCGACGAGCCAGAGGATGGCGAAGCTCGCGACCGGGCCGCCGATCGACACGACGAGCAGCAGCGCGCCGACCCCGGTGATGCCGCACCACGCCGGCTTGGTCAGCTTGTTGACCGCGGTGAACGCGTCGGCCCGCTGCATGAGCGCGTGGATGAACGCGTACAGGCCGAGCGGGATCATGATGATCCAGATCAGCAGCGACAGGTAGTAGTCGAGGTTCAGCAGGACCGACGGCGCGGACACATCCACCCCGCGAGGATACGTGCGTCGGGCGAGGAGCCGGAGCCACCCGTCCGGAGCAGACCGGACATAGGACCGGACACGGGACGACGAAAGCCCCGGTCCCCGCACGAGGCGGGGACCGGGGCCGGTGGAGCGGGAAGCGTCAGTTCTTCTGGGCGCGCTTCGCGGCGGCGTCGGTGGCGGCCGACTTCGGCGCGTTCTTCGGGCCCTGCTTCTTCGGGGCGGTGCGGGCGGCGGTCTTGCGGGTGGCGCTGCGGGTCTCCGCGGCGGCCTCGTCGCCGGCCTCCTTGATCTCCTCGGCGACCTCGGCGCTCACCTCGGTGAGGGTCTCGGCGGCCTCGCCGGTGACCTTCTGGGTGTAGCGGGCGGCGCGCTCGCCGACCGAGCGGGTCTGCTTGGTGACCTCGGCGAGGGCGACCTCACCGCGGACGCGGATCTCCTCGACGGTGTCCTCGAGGCGACCCTCGAGCTCGGTGGAGACCGAGTCGACGGTGTCGAGGGCCTGCTTGACCTGCGGCTGCGAGCGCAGCTTCGAGTAGGCACCCTGGCCGCGCTGCACGAGGTCGGCGTACACGCTGCGCACGGCGGCGACGTAGCTGTCGGCGAGACGACGGAAGTCCTCGGCGGAGAGCTTGCCGCGCAGCTCCTGCAGCTCCGAGGGGAGGTCCTCGACGCGGGCCTGGACCTCGGTGGCGCCGGACTGGACGCGGGCGAAGGCCTCCTGGGCGCTCGCCACGGCGTAGTCGCCGAGGCCGAGCAGGGCCAGCGACGGCGCGCGCAGCGGGTCGACGGCCTCGGCGACGGCCTTGGCGGCCTGGTCGCGGGCCTCGCGCACGTCGAACTTGGTGGGGAACGTGACGGCCATGAAGATCACTCCTGAACGGTGGGACTGCGAACGATGTCGGTGTCGCCGGAGGCTTCGTCGCTCTCGGCGGGCGCCGTGGGAGTCGTGGGGCCCGTGGCCCCGGCGGCACGGTTCTCGCGCCGGAACGACTCGTAGATGTCGTGCAGGACCTGCTTCTGGCGCTCGGTGAGCTCCGGGTCGCAGGCCAGTGAGTCGAGGACCGCGGAGCCGACTCGCTCCTCGAGGATCCCCGCCCTCACGTACAGCGCCTCGGCCGAGATGCGCAGGCCGGTCGCGATCTGGGCCAGGATCTCCGCGGACGGCTTGCGCAGTCCGCGCTCGATCTGGCTCAGGTAGGGATTCGAGATCCCGGCGACCTTGGCGAGCTGGCGCATGGACACCTGCGTCGACTCGCGCTGCCTGCGGATGTAGGCGCCGATGTCCTCGACGGCTTGGCCCAGTGCCTTGTCGACACTCTCCACTCCGGACATCTGCTCACCCCCTCCGGCTCGGCTGACACCCACGCTAACACAAGTGCTAGCTGTTGCAAGCACCCTGCTTGCGCAGGTGGGGTGGCCTGTGCCACAGCCAAGACGATCCACGTCCGCCCACCGCCGTGCGCTGGGGAAACGCAGCGGATAGCGTCCGGCGGCCGACCACGAGGAGCCCGCCGTGACCACATCCGTGCTGCGTGGTCAGGGCGCCGCGGTCGCGGTGGTCGCGGTCGGCGGCGCGCTGGGCGCCCTCGCCCGCTGGGCGCTGGGCGTCGCCTGGCCGACCCCGCCGGGCGGCTTCCCGACGACGACCCTCGGGATCAACGTCGTCGGGTGCCTGCTGATGGGCGTGCTCGTGGTCCACGTCGCCGAGGTCCGCACGGCGCACCCGCTGATCCGGCCGTTCCTCGGGGTCGGCGTCCTGGGCGGGTTCACCACCTTCTCGACGTTCGCCTACGACGCCCACCAGCTCCTCGTCGGGGGCCGGCCCGGCGTCGCCCTGGCCTACCTGGCGGCGACCGGCGTCGGGTCGGTCGGCGCCGCCGCCGCCGGGCTCGCCCTGGCCCAGCGCGCGGCGGGAGCCCGCCGGTGACGCTCGTGACCGCCCTCTGGGTCGCCCTCGGGGCCGCGATCGGCGCCCCGACCCGCTACCTGGCCGACCGGGCCGTGCAGGCCACCCACGGCACCGGGTTCCCCTGGGGGACCTTCACCGTCAACGTCGTCGCGGCGCTCGTCCTCGGGATCGTCCTCGGCGGGCCGGCACCCGGCGCGGTGACCGCCGCCGTCGGCGTCGGCTTCTGCGGGGCGCTCTCGACCTGGTCGACCCTCGGGTACGACACCGTGCGCCTGGCCGAGGAGGGATCCCGCTCCGGCGCCACGCTCAACGTCGTGATGTCGATGTTCGCGGGGCTCGGGGCGGTCTCCCTCGGTGTGGCCGTCGGGGCGGCCCTGTGGTGACGCTCCCGGGGCGGCTCAGCCGACGACCAGCTCGCCCACGGTGTAGATGACCAGCCCGGCGAGGGCGCCGACCACCGTCCCGTTGATGCGGATGAACTGGAGGTCGCGGCCGACCTGCAGCTCGATCTTGCGGGAGGTCTCGGCCCCGTCCCAGCGCTTCACGGTGTCGGAGATCAGGGCGGTGATCTCCGGCGCGTAGCGGGTGACGACGTAGGCGGCGGCGTCGACGATCCAGCTGTCGACCTTCTCGCGCAGGTCCTCGTCGAGCACCATGCGCTCCCCGAACCGGCTCACCCCGTCGGCCACCCGGCGGCGCAGCTCGCTCGAGGGGTCCTCCGCGGCGTCGAGGATCATCGCCTTGCCGGTGGCCCAGGCCCGGCTGATGAGGCCCTGCACGTCGGGGTGCTCGAGCAGCTGCATCTTGATCGCCTCGACGCGGGCGATGGTGTCGGGCTCGTGCTGCAGGTCGCCCGCGAAGCTCGTCAGGAACCGGTCGATGGCCTTGCGCAGCGGGTGGTCCGCGTCGGACTTCACGGCCCATGCGAAGGACAGCGCCTCGGCGTAGAGCCGGTCGCCGATCAGCCCGTCGACGAAGCGGGGCGACCAGCTCGGCGCCTGCTTGCTAACCAGGGACATCACGAGGTCGTGGTTGAGCCGCACCCAGTCGTAGGCGCGGTCGCAGATCAGGTCGACCACCTTGCGGTGGGCGCCGTCGACGAGGACGCCCTCGAGCAGCTTGCCCATCGGAGGGCCCCACTGCTGGGCGACGACGCGCCGGGTGACGGCCTGGTCGATCACGGCCTGCACCTCGTCGTCGCGCAGCACCGCCACCGCGCCGCGCACCACCGTCGCGGCCTCGCCGGTGACCCGCTCGGCGTTCTCGCGGCGGGAGAGCCAGGCGCCGGTCCGGTTCGCGATCCGGGCGGAGCGCAGCTTGTCGCTCACCACGGGGACCGACAGGAAGTTCTCCCCGACGAAGTCCGACAGGCTCTCGCCCAGCTGGTCCTTCTTGCGCGGGATGATCGCGGTGTGGGGGATCTTGAGCCCCAACGGGTGCCGGAACAGGGCGGTGACCGCGAACCAGTCCGCGAAGGCGCCGACCATGCCGGCCTCGGCCGCCGCCCGGACGAAGCCGGTGAAGGCCGGGCCGCCGTTGCGCTCCCAGACCAGGAACACGATCCACACGATCGCCGCCGCGACGAGGAAGCCGGTGGCGACCACCTTCATCCGGCGCAGCCGGACGCGCTTGCCCTCCTCGTCGGCGAGACCTGCGAAACCGGTCGGGCCGTCGGGCGTCGAGCCGCCCACGCCCCTCGTCGGGACCTCCGTCGGTGCCACTGTGCTCACACCGTCCGATTGTGCCCCCATCGGGTGGCCGACCCGACCGGGTGAACCGCCTCGGCCCTGTGATGCGAAGCCACCAGGAGGGGACCGGATCGCCCGCATCGTCGCCGTACCCCGGCGCGTTGTACGGATCGACGTCCCGGGAGGGATCCGCGCCCGGGACCCCGAACGCAGGGACGCGTCCCCCACACGCCCCGTGCGACCGACCGCGCCCGGCCGCACGGGGTTCCGCGCCCCCCGGCCGCCGTGCTGCCCCACGGAGGCCGGGGGGCGCCCTGCGTCCGGCTCCGTCTAGACCAGGCTGGGCGAGTAGCGCTTCATCCACGCGTTGAGCTGGAGCACGTTCTCCATCTGCGCGCGGTCGACCTCGAGGCTCGTCGTCGAGTTCTCGCTCGGGGCGTCCACCGCGGCCCGCACCCGGTCGACGTCGATGAGCTCGTGCACCGGGGCGTTCCGGTCGGCGAGCAGGTCGGCGAGGTCCCCCCGCACGGCCTTCTCGTAGGCCGGGTCCTGGGTCGAGGGGTACGGGGCCTTCACCCGCTCGACGATCGAGGCCGGCAGCACGTCCCTCGACGCGGCGCGCAGCAGCGACTTCTCGCGGCCGTCGAAGGTCTTGAGCGCCCACGGGGTGTTGAAGACGTACTGGACGAGCCGGTGGTCGCAGAACGGCACACGGACCTCGAGGCCGCTGGCCATCGACATGCGGTCCTTGCGGTCGAGCAGGATCTGCACGAAGCGGGTGAGGTGCAGATAGCAGATCTCCCGCATCCGGCGCTCGAGCGGATCGGTCGTCGAGACGTGCGGCACCTCGGCGAGCGCCTCGCGGTACGAGGCGTCGACGTAGCCGGGGAGGTCGAGCTGCGCCAGGAGGTCCTCGCGGAAGAAGCTGCGCGAGAGGTCGAGGGGCCCGGACGTCCCGGCCATCCAGGGGAAGGTGTCGGCGTTGACGGCCTCGGGGTCGTGGAACCAGCGGTAGCCGCCGAACACCTCGTCGGCCGACTCGCCGGAGAGCGCGACGGTCGAGCGCCCGCGGATCGCCTTGAACAGCAGGTAGAGCGAGGTGTCCATGTCGCCGAGCGAGAGCGGCAGGTCGCGGGCGCGCAGCACCGCGGCGCGCGAGTCGGCGTCCATGAGGTCGTCGTTCGAGAGCGTGATCGCCTCGTGGTCGGCGGCCACGTACTCGGCGAGCTCGCGCACGTAGGGCCCGTCGGGGGTGTCGCGCATGGGGTCGGCCGCGAACGAGTCCTCGTAGCCGACGAAGTCGACCGAGAACGAGCGCACCGGGCCCGCGCCCTGCGCCTTGAGCTGCTGGGCGGCCAGGGCGGTGATCGCCGAGGAGTCGAGGCCGCCGGAGAGCAGCGAGCACAGCGGGACGTCGGAGATCAGCTGGCGGGAGACGATGTCGTCGAGCAGCTCGCGGACGTGGGCGACGGTGGTGTCGCGGTCGTCGGTGTGCTCGATGGCCTCGAGCTGCCAGTAGCGGCGCTTCGTCAGGCCCTCCCGGCGGAACCGCACGAGGGAGCCCGGCCGCACCTCGTACATCCCGCGGTAGCCGCCGTGCTCCGGCGTCTTGACGTGCGAGAGGAGCTCGCGCAGCCCGTCGTGGTCGACGACCGCCTCGGCGCGCGGGTGGGCGAGGATCGCCTTCGGCTCGGAGCCGAACAGCACACCGTCGGGCGTCGGGTAGTAGTAGAGCGGCTTGATGCCCATCCGGTCACGGACGAGGGTGAGCACCTGGTCGCGGGTGTCCCACATCGCGAGGGCGAACATCCCGTTGAGGCGCTCGACGACCTCCTCGCCCCACTCCAGCCAGCCGTGGATGATGACCTCGGTGTCGGAGTCGGTGCGGAACCGGTGGCCCGTCTGCTCGAGCTCCGCGCGCAGCTCGGTGAAGTTGTAGACCTCGCCGGAGTAGACGATCGACAGCCGGGTCTCGCCGTCGACGTCGAGCGTCATGGGCTGGCGTCCGCCGGGCACGTCGATGATCGCGAGCCGGCGGTGCCCGAGCGCCGCGTGCGGCGCCGTCCAGAGGCCCTCGTCGTCCGGCCCCCGACAGGCCATCGTGTCCGTCATCGCCCGGGCGTCCGCCGCCGCGGCCCGGTCGGTGGAGAAGTCTCGGGTGAAGTCCACACATCCAGCGATGCCGCACATGGCACTGCCTCCTGTCGTCGGTGACAGGACCGGTCTACCCCGCTTGTTTAGGGTACGTAACAAGATGTGACACGCCGATGAACCGGACGAATCGCCCCGGTGCAGGTCAGCCGGTCAACGGCAGGCGGATCTCGAACGTCGTGCCCGCGGGTGAGGTGTGGACCCGGATGTCGCCGTGGTGCTTGGCCACCACGATCCGGTAGGAGATGTCCAGTCCGAGACCGGTGCCCTCCCCGACGTCCTTCGTGGTGAAGAACGGCTCGAAGATCCGGGGACGGACGTCGTCGGGGATGCCCGGTCCGGTGTCGCCGATCTCGACGATCGCGGTGTCGCCCTCGCGGCGGGTGCGGATCGTGAGGGTGCCGGAGCCGCCCATCGCGCCGACCGCGTTGTCGACGATGTTCGTCCAGACCTGGTTGAGCTCGGCCGGGTAGCAGGGCACCTCGGGCAGCTCGGGGTCGAAGTCCTTGACCAGCGTGATCCCCTCGAGCTTGCGCGAGAGCATCGTCAGGGTCGACTTCAGCAGCACCCGCAGGTCGGCGGGCTGGTAGGGCGCGCGGTCGAGCTGGGAGTACTGCCGCGCCGCGTTGACCAGCGTGCCGATCCGCGCCGTGGCGTCGGTGATCTCGCCCATCAGCGTCTCGGTCTCGACGGCGTAGGCGATCCAGCGCACGGCCGCGCCGAGCGTCCCGTCGGGCACCGTGCGCTCGACCTTGCCGAGCCACTCGGCGTCGAGCCCGCCCGCCACCAGCACCGCGGCGAGGTCCCAGGCGCCGTCGACCCCGTGGTCGTCGAGCCAGTCGCCGATCTCGTCCTCGGCGTCGGAGGTCTGCATCGCGGTGAGCTCGGGCGCGGTGGCGACGCCGAGCACCGCCTCCTCCTGCAGCTCCACGAGCTGCGAGACCACGGCGCCGTCGAGCTTGCCGGAGGCCAGCATCGCGAGCTTGTGCCGCATCCCGGCGACGCGGTCGCGCAGCGACTCGGTGGCGCGGACGGCGGCCGCCGCCGGGTTGTTCAGCTCGTGCGTCAGCCCCGCCGACAGCGAGCCGAGGGCGAGCAGACGCTCCCGCTCGCCGATCGCGGTGGAGGAGCGCTGCATCCCGATGAACATCCCGGCCATGAGGTGGGTGGCCATCGGGAACCACTCGCGCAGCTTCTCCGACCAGTCCGCGGCCGGGAGCGCGAGCAGCGTGACGTCGGAGCAGGCACGCAGCGTGTGCTTGTAGGTCTGCTCGACGCCGGGCACGAACGCCTCGGTGGACCCGCCGTAGGTCCCGGGCGTGGTGGAGCGGCTGATCTCCACCTGGTCGCCGCGGGACAGGCGCAGGAGGGAGATCTCGCCGCGGCAGAGGACCCAGAAGCAGCTGGCCGGGTCACCCTCGCGGCAGACGTCCTCGCCGGCGGGGAAGTCGACGACGTCGGCGTGCTCGCCGATCCAGGCCAGCTGGCCCTCGTCGAGGGACTCGAAGAGGAAGAGCCCGCGCAGGGATCCGGGGGCGAGCTCGTCACGGGTGTCGTTCATCGGTTCTCCAACCAGCGGTGCACCAGGCTCACCGCCATCGCGCCCTCGCCGACGGCGGAGGCCACGCGTTTCACCGACCCGCCCCGGACGTCGCCGACGGCGAACACCCCGGGCAGGGAGGTCTCCAGGTGCAACGGTTCCCGGTCGGGGTTGCTTCCCGCCGGCAGGTCGGGACCCGTCAGCACGAACCCGCGGTCGTCGCGGGCGACGATCCCGGCGAGCCAGTCGGTACGCGGCTGGGCCCCGATGAAGACGAAGAGCCACTGGGCGTCGACGACCTCCTCGGCGCCGCTCGACCGGTCGCGCAGGGTGAGCTTCTGCAGGTGGCCCTCGCCGTCGGCCCCGACCACCTCGGTGCGGGTGCGCACCTCGATCGTCTCGACGGCCGCGATCTGCTCGATGAGGTAGTGCGACATCGACGCCGTGAGCGACTCCCCGCGCACGAGCATCACCACGCGGCGCGCGTAGCGGGAGAAGTTCATCGCGGCCTGCCCCGCGGAGTTCGCGCCGCCGACGACGTAGACGACCTCGTCGGAGCACGAGGGCGCCTCGGTGGTGGCCGCGCCGTAGAAGACGCCCTCGCCCGCGAACTCGGTGAGCCCCGGGACGTCGTCGAGGGTCCGGTAGGAGACGCCCAGGGCGAGGACGACCGCGTGCGCGGCGATCTCGGAGCCGTCGTCGAAGGTGAGCACCCGGACCCCGCCGCGGACGGTGAGGCCGGTGACGGTCCTCGTCGTCAGGACCTCGACGCCGAACTTCACCGCCTGGCGGCGCGCGCGGTCGGTGAGCTGGGAGCCCGAGACGCCGTCGGGGAAGCCGAGGTAGTTCTCGATGCGGCTCGAGGTCCCGGCCTGCCCGCCGGTGGCCACCGACTCGACCAGGACGGTGCGCAGCCCCTCGGACCCGCCGTAGACCGCGGCACCGAGCCCGCCGGGGCCGCCGCCGACCACGGCGAGGTCGTAGAGGTCGGCCGTCGCGTGGGTGGAGAGCCCGACGACCTCGGCCACCTCGGCGTCCGCCGGCTCGACCAGCGTCCGGCCCTCGCCCGTGACGACCACCGGCAGGCGGTCGGAGCCGAGACCCGCGGCGGCGAGGAGGCGTGCCCCCTCGGGGTCGTCGGCGAGGTGGAAGCGGAACGGCACCTGGTTGCGGGCCAGCAGGTCGCGCAGCTCGTAGGAGCGCGCCGACCAGCGGTGCCCGACGATGCGGGTGTCGGTGGTGGGCCGGTCGGGCGCGCGGAGCCAGGCCTCGAGGAGCGCGTCGACGACGGGGTAGAGCTTCTCCTCGGGCGGGTCCCACGGCTTGAGCAGGTAGTGGTCGAGGTCGACGACGTTGATCGCGGTGATCGCGGCCTCGGTGTCGGCGTACGCCGTGAGCAGCACCCGTCGGGCGCGCGGGAAGATGTCCATCGCCTGCTCGAGGAACTCGACCCCGGTCATCCGCGGCATCCGCTGGTCGGCGAGCATCACCGCCACCTGCTCGCCGCGCAGCGCCAGGTCGCGCAGCGCCTCCAGGGCGGCCTCGCCCGAGTCGGCCCGCACGATGCGATGGTGCTCGCCGTACTCGCGGCGCAGGTCGCGCGCCACCGCCCGCGACACACCGGGGTCGTCGTCCACCGTCAGGATCACCGGTCGGGGCACGGAGACAGAATACGGGCTCAGTCGAACGACCAGCCGCCGTCGGAGAGATCGACGCCGCCGGAGTCGCCGGAGTCGCCGGAGCCGTTCTGCGGGGCGACGGGCGCCACGGTGTCGCGGATCGCGGCGAGCACGACGAGGCAGAAGGCGGCGCCCACCGGGCCGATCTCCTCGGGCAGGCGGGCCTCGACCGAGCGCCGCGTGCTGCTCGTCCGCCAGGCCCGGCCGAGGTCGTCGAGCAGGGTCCGGCGGGGCGGCTGCCGGGCGACGTGCTGGCGCACCCGCAGCAGGCGCCCGGCCACGTCGATCTCCCAGTCGCGCCACGGTCCGCGGGCCCTCGGGACCGCGGTGGCGACGGTCCGCCGGCCGTCGAGCAGGGCGAAGCCGGCGCCGCGCGGCGCCACCTGCCGGGTCTCCGTCCCGACGACGAGGCGGCGCGCGCCCTTCTTGCCCAGCCGCGCCAGGTGCCCCGCGGGTCGGCCGTCCCAGGTGAACGGCCAGTCGGCGTACCCCTCGGTCGCGAGCGCGGCCCCGACGCCGACCCCGTGGACCAGCACGTCGTCGTCGACGCGGCTGTCGACCGCGGCCCCGATCGCGGCGTAGGAGGCCGCGAGCAGCAGCGGCAGCAGGATCACCAGCAGGACGAAGATGACGATGCCGGTGTCGCTGATCCCCTCGCGCACCCAGGCGACGAGTACGGCCGCGAGGACGGCCAAGGAGGTCAGCGTCAGGCCGAGCCAGATCCAGAAGAAGCGGCTGGTGATCCGGGCGACGCGCCACCGGGGGGCCTGTCCGCCGCCGGGCACGCGCGGTGACGACTCGAGCCCGAGATCGTCGTGCAGGTCGCTCATGACCCGAGAATGGCAACTGTGAGTGATATCAGGCAAGAGGGTTAGGCCGTTGGAAGTACGAGAGGATCGCCTCGGTGACCAGAGTCGGCGCCGTCTGCAACGCCGCGTGCTCCTGCCCGGACAACTCGACCACCGTCGCGTGGTGCAGCGCGTCGGCCACCGCGTGCGTCGAGTCGTGGAGGTGTCGCGGGCTCTCGGTCCCCAGCAGCATCAGGGTGGGCACGCCGAGCCCGACGAGCGCCGCGGTGCCCTCGGGCATGCGGTGGAGCTCCCGCCCCTCCCGCGACCACACGGCGGCGTTCGCCACCCGGCCCGCCCAGATCGGGGTCCGGCGCATGCCCTCGATCGCCGCATCCGGCACCCTCACGAGCTCGCGCAGGCCGGTGACGAGGGCCCCCTCGGGATCGCCGGCGGCGACCTGGGCGTCCATCCGGTCGAGGACGTCGCTCTGGTCGGGCCGGCCGGTCAGGGGCCACGGCGGCTCGTAGAGGACCAGCGCCGACGCCCGGAGTCCTCGGGCCGCCGCCCCGAGCGTGCAGACCGCGCCCGAGGAGTGCGCGGCGACGACCGTGCCGGGTCCGAGGAACGCGCAGAGGGCCTCGACGTCGTCGTACTCCCGCTCGAAGGAGTACGGCGGCGTGTCCCCGGAGTCACCTCTGCCCCGCCGGTCGGCCAACCAGACGGCGAAGCGGCCCTCGAGCCCGGCCGCGGCCGCCGCCCACGAGGCCCGCCCGCTCGGCCCTCCGGCCAGCGTCACCATCGGCCGGGGCCCGTCGGTCACCCGCTGCAGGGCGATCGTCGTCCCGTCCGCGGACCTCACCGTGTCGATCATCGGGCCCACCTCCCCCGACGAGTCTGGGACGGGCCAGGCGGTGCGGGGAGGGGGCGTCTCCCCCCGTCAGGTGCGCTCCGCGCTCGTGAGCAGTAATCCGTGTCCGAGCACGGATTACTGCTTACGGGAGCGGAGCTCACCCCAGGAGGGCGGCCACCACCAGGGCGACACCGGCGACCCCGGACGCGCCGCCGCCCCAGGCCCAGCGGCGCTGGAGCAGCAGCGAGTCGTCGCGCAGGGCGCCCGAGGCCCGGGTGGAGACGAGGAACGGGTCGGTCTCCGACTCGGGCCGGGCGAGCACGAGCGACCCGTCGCGGTCGTGCGCCTCGCCGTGCACGTAGAGCACGGTGCCCGGGCGCACCACCCACTCCTCGCGCCGCAGCATGCCGTCGACGGTCCAGTCGTCCCGGGCGCCCACCTGCTCCGGCGCCGTGATCACCACGCCCCGGGGGTCGACCGCGACGTTCCCGGTCTCCTCCACCAGCACGAACGGCCGGTCCGAGGCCTCCTCCTCCAGCGTCTCCCAGCCGCCGTCCTGGCCCGTGGGGCGCCGCACGGTCCGGCGCCACCAGACGCACTCGGTGCCGGTCTGCGGCGAGTGCAGCGGGCCGTCGTCGTCGGGATGGGCGTGCCCGACCACCGCGGTGATCCGCCGGAACCCGCCGACCGTCCCCAGCTCGACGAGCGCCTCGCGCTCGATCTCGATGTCGCGGACCTCGGAGGTCGAGGCGCCGATCATGGCGTACCGGAGGTCGCGGCGGCGGTGCGCGGCGACGATCGCGGCGGCACCGAGGGCGATCAGGACGAGCCCGAAGAGCAGCATGTGAGGACTCCCGTCGTCACCTCCAGGGTCCCCGACGACCCCTGGTGCCGGCGTGAACCCGACGGCGTCACCCGGGTGGCGGTGGTAACTCCGCACTCGATCACCCGACGGTGACCGCAGACCTGCCGTCTAGTCTGACCGACGTCATGAGCACCGTCTTCGTGGTCACGGGTTCGTCCAGCGGCGTGGGGCGCGCGCTCGCGCTCTTCCTCGCCCGCCACGGCGTGAGCGTCGTCGGGCTCGACCGCCGCGAGCCGCCCGACCGGGAGATCGCGCACGTCCGCTGCGACCTCGCCGACCCGCGCTCCATCGACACCGCGGTCGACCGCCTCGACGACCGCGTGGACGCGCTCGCGAACGTCGCCGGCGTCCCCGGCACGTCGCCGGCCGAGCAGGTGCTCGCGGTGAACTTCCTGGGGATGCGCCACCTCACCGAGCGGCTCCTCCCCCGCATCCAGCGCGGCGGGTCCGTCGTGAACGTGTCCTCCTCCGAGGGGCGGCACTGGGTCGCGCACCTGGCCGAGCTGAGGCCGCTGCTCGCGACGACGTCGTTCGAGGACGGGCTGCGCTGGTGCCGCGAGCGCCGTCCCGACCGCTCGGTCTACGACGTCGCGAAGGAGGCCGTGCTCGCGTACACGACGGCCTCGTCGACGCTCACCTGGCCCGACGGCGTCCGGATGAACGCGGTCGCCCCCGGCCCGGTGCGCACCCCGCAGCTGCCCGAGGTGGAGCGGTCGACCGACCCGCGCCGGCTCGCCCGCCAGCGCTCGGCGGCCGGGCGCGACGCCGAGGCCGACGAGATCGCCTCGGTCGTCGCGTTCCTCATGTCGAACGAGAGCCGCTGGATCAACGGTCAGACGCTCGCCGCCGACGGCGGGGTCGCGGCGGCCACCACGTGGGCGGCGCTCCAGACCCGCGGCGCCTGACACCCGTTCGGCCGATCGTCATACACACAGCGTGAACGTCACGCTGGGTTCATGACCCTCCCGACGACCCTGCCGCCGACCGACGCCCCCCTCGTCCCGGGCGACGGTCCCCTCCACGTCGGGGCCCGCGCCGCAGCCCGGGCCCGGGAACGCGGCTGGCTCCGATGGTGGTGGACCTCGGCGGCCCTCGGTGTCCTCGGCACGCTCGCCCTCGTCGCCGCGTTCGTGGTGGCCGACCAGACGACGGCGTTCCTGGTGTGGTTCGCGTGCTGGATCGGCGCGATCCTCGCGATGGTCCCGGCCCACCGCCTCGGCTGGACCCAGCGCTACGACCGCCACGACGACGAGATGTGCCGCTACGCCGCTGGCATCCGCGCGGAGGGCAGCCTGCTCGCCGAGCCCGGGGCCGTGCGGCTCGCCGGGCGGACCGTGGGGACGTTCGACTGGGAACGGCGTTCCCGACGACGCGTGCTGCACGTCGCGGGCCGCACGCTCGCCCTGCAGGAGCGGGTGACGCGCCGTGACGGCGAGGGCGCGATCTCGGTGGTGGAGCTGCGCCTCGTCGACGTCGGGCGGGCCGCGGGCGACGGGGACGTCCTCGCCACCGCCCGGGGCGACCGGCGGGGCGACGCCACCGACTGGACCCTCGGGCTGGGGGTCGGCGAGCTGCGGCTGCGCCAGCGCCTGCGGGCGGTGCCGGGCCGCCGGACCCTGCTCGACGTCTGGGGCCGGGCCTGGCGGGTGTACGCCGACGCCGACGCGCGGCACTGGACGGCGGAGCTGCCGGCCGACGCCGGGCCGGTCGACGCGGCGTTCGTGGCGTGGTTCCTGTGCCACCTCGACGCCGTCGGGCTCGACCGCTGCTACCGGCCGGGCTCGGGCACCGGACCGGCGGCCACCGCGGCCGACGGGATGGCCCGCCGCGGCGGCGACTCGTCGTGGCAGTCGGTCGGCACGCCCGGCACCCGCCCGGACGTGCCGAAGGCCGACGGGGGCGGGATCGACCTCTGACACGACGAGACCCGGCCACCTCGGGGAGGTGACCGGGCCTGGTCGTCGGGAAGAGCGTCGGACGACGCCTCCTGGCTAGGCGTCGAACGACGCGACGTCGATGACGAACCGGTAGCGGACGTCGGAGTCGACCACGCGGTCGTAGGCCTTGTTCACGTCGTCGACGGTGATGGTCTCGATCTCGGCGCCGATGTGGTGCTCGGCGCAGAAGTCGAGCATCTTCTGGGTGTCGCGGATGCCGCCGATCTTCGAGCCTGCGAGGCTGCGCCGGCCGTTGGCCAGCGAGAACGCGTGGATCGAGCCCGGGTTCGACGGGATGCCGACGTTGACCATCGAGCCGTCGAGGGCGAGCAGCGCGACGTAGCGCTCGAGCGGCAGGTCGGCCGACACCGTGTTGACGATGAGGTCGAAGTAGCTGTCGAGCGTGGAGAACGTCTCGTCGTCGGACGTGGCGTAGTAGTGGTCGGCCCCGAGCCGCTTGCCGTCCTCCTGCTTGGACAGCGACTGCGAGAGCACGGTGACCTCGGCGCCGAGGGCGTGCGCGATCTTGACACCGACGTGCCCGAGGCCGCCCATGCCGATGATCGCGACCTTCTTGCCCGGGCCCGCGCCCCAGTGGGTCAGCGGCGTGTAGAGGGTGATGCCGGCGCACAGCAGCGGCGCGGCCACGTCGAGCTCGACGCCCTCGGGGATGTTCAGCACGTAGTTCTCGTCGACGACGACCGACTGCGAGTAGCCGCCGAAGGTCTGCTCGCCGGAGTACTCGCGGCCGTTGTAGGTCTGCACCTCGCCCTTGGTGCAGAACTGCTCCTCGCCGGCCCTGCAGTTGTCGCACTCGCGGCACGAGTCGACGAAGCAGCCGACGCCCACGCGGTCGCCGACGGAGAACTTCGTGACCTCGGGGCCGACGGCGGCGACGGTGCCGGCGATCTCGTGGCCGGGGACCATCGGGAACTCGCTGCCGCCCCACTCGTCGCGGGCCTGGTGGATGTCGGAGTGGCAGATCCCGGCGTACGCGATGTCGATGACGACGTCGTGCGGCTTCGGGTCCCGGCGCTCGATCGTCGAACGCTCGAAGGGCTTCGAGGGGCCGTCGGTGACGAGAGCGGAGACGGTGGTCGGCACGGTCTGGGAGACCTTCCTGTGGTGCGGGGCCGACCCCTGCAGGGCCGACCATCCTTCACCGTTCGGTTGTCCACGATTGAACTACCTGAACCGCGCCCGTTGCCCAGGTCACGGACGGCGACGGTGCTCCGCCCTGCGTAACGCCCACGGCTGATCGACACGACTGGTTGGACACAAGGGGTCATCGGCGAGGGGGAGTCATGCGGGGGACGTTCGTGGGGGACGCGCGACCGGACGGTCGGGCACGACGATGGGCCGCAGTCGCCGCGCTCGCCGTGGTCGCGGTGCTGATGTCGTTCGTGCAGGTCCTGACCGCACCACCGGCCCGGGCCGCCGAGCTGCCGGCCGACACCATCCGCAAGGACCTGGCCTTCGCCGACGCCCGGCTGGCCGCCACCGCCGGCCGGCTGGCCACCACGGCCTATCCCGTCCGTACGGGCGCGAACGGGGTGTGGACCACCGCGGGGGCGTCCGACTGGACCAGCGGCTTCTTCCCCGGCGCCCTCTGGCAGGTCTACGACCGCACGAAGGACCCGGTGGCCAAGCAGCGAGCGGAGGCGTGGCAGGCCGGCGTCGAGTCGAACAAGACCGACGACACCAGCCACGACGTCGGCTTCCAGATCTTCAACACCTTCGGCAAGGACGCCGTCCTCACCGGCGACGCGACTGCCAAGGCCGTCGTCATGACCGCCGCGCGCACCCTGGCCACCCGCTACAACCCGACGGTCGGCGCGATCCGCTCCTGGGACGCGCGCACCGACACCACGAAGTACCAGGTGATCATGGACAACATGATGAACCTGGAGATGTTGTTCTGGGCATCGGCGAACGGCGGCGACGCGTCCTGGCGGACGATCGCCACGACGCACGCGAGGACCACCGCGCGCGACTTCTTCCGCACCGACGGCGGAAGCTGGCACGTCGTGAACTACGACCAGAAGACCGGCCGGGTGGCCTCGAAGTACACCCACCAGGGCTACAGCAACGACTCCACCTGGTCGCGCGGCGAGGCCTGGGCCGTGCACGGCTTCACCACGGCCTACCGGTACACGAACGACGCCGCCTTCCTGACGACGGCCCGCACCTCGGCCGACTACTTCCTCTCGCACCTGCCCGCCGACAAGGTCCCCTACTGGGACTTCTCGCTGCCCTCGACCACCGGCCAGCCCCGCGACACCTCGGCGGCCGCGATCGCCGCCTCCGGGCTCGTCGAGCTCTCCGGGCTCGAGACCGACGCGGCGCGCAAGGCCCGCTACCTCGACGGTGCCCGCGACATCCTCGCCGCGCTCTCGACGCCCGCCTACCTCGCCGACGGCACGACGAACCAGGCGGTGCTGCTGCACGGCACGCAGAACAAGCCGTCGGGCTCGGCCGACACCGGGATCATGTTCGGCGACTACTACTTCATCGAGGCGCTGCAGCGCTACGCCGCCGCGACCGGGGTGAGCACGGCGCCGACCACGCCGACCACCACCACGACGACCGCGCCGCCGCCGCCGACCACCACGGTCCCGCCGGTCACCACGACCACCGTGGCGCCGCCGCCGACCACGACGGTCCCGCCGACCACGACCACGACCACGGCCGCCCCGGCCGCCGACCCGGTGACCGCCTACCACCAGCAGCTCGGCGGGACCTCGTCGTACCTGGGCGCCCCGAAGGGCGCGGTCTACGACGTCCCCGGCGGACGGGCCCAGGACTACGCGGGCGGGTCGATCTACTGGTCGTCCGCGACCGGCGCCCACGCCGTCCGCGGCACCATCCTCGCCCGGTACAAGGCGCTCGGCGGGCCCGGCGGGGTGCTGAAGTTCCCGACGACCGACGAGTTCGTCACGGGTGACGGTCGGGGCCGCGGCACGAACTTCTCGGTCGCCGCCGGCGGCGGGCTGTACTGGAACCCGACGACGAACGCCGCCTACGGCCTGCTCGGCGCGGTCCGCGACAAGTGGATCGCCCTCGGGGAGACGCGCAGCGTGCTCGGCCAGCCCACGAAGGACATCACCGCGACCGCCGACGGCGCGGGCCGGTACGCGACCTTCGCCGGCAACGGCTCGATCTACTGGTCGACGGCCACCGGGGCGCACACGATCTTCGGGGCGATCCGGACGAAGTGGGTCCAGCTGGGCGCGGAGCGCTCCTCGCTGGGCTACCCCACCACCGACGAGTACGCCGTGACCGGCGGGAAGCGCAACGACTTCGTGCGCGGCACGATCGTCTGGAACAGCGCGAGGAACACCACCACGGTGACCCAGCGCTGACACCGCCGCGGCGGGGCCGGGACCACCGGCCCCGCCGGGACGGGCCGGAACAGCAGAAAACCCACCGGGCGTGTCCGCCGGGTGGGTTTCTCTGCTGACCTCGAGGTGGCCAGGGGCGGGATCGAACCGCCGACCTATCGCTTTTCAGGCGATCGCTCGTACCGACTGAGCTACCTGGCCTTGTCGGCCAGACAGCGGCACGACTGTGCGACCCAGACGGGACTCGAACCCGCGACCTTCGCCGTGACAGGGCGACGCGCTAACCAACTGCGCCACTGGGCCTTGCTCTGTATGAACTTCTTCAGAGTACCGCGTACCCCCAACGGGATTCGAACCCGCGTTGCCGCCTTGAAAGGGCGGAGTCCTAGGCCACTGAACGATGGGGGCTCGGTGAATCGGACCCTACCCCTTCCGGTGCTCGCGCCCCGGTGGGTGTGAGCGGAACTCTACGGGACGGGCCCCGGAGCACCGTCAGGGCCCCCCTCGGTCGACCACGAGGGGACCGACGCCATCCCGCCGGCCGCCCGCCAGCGCTCCAGCCAGGCGGGGGCGGCGAGGTGGTCGAGCAGGAGCTCCCACGAGGCGACCGCCCGCGAGCGCAGGTCGTCCAGCCCGGTGGTCGCGGTGGACCCCAGCCGGTGACCGTGGCCCAGCGCGACGACCGTGACGGCAAGCGTGCGGGGGTCGACCCCGGGCAGCAGGTACCCCTCGGCGGCGGCCCGGGTGAGCATCTCGGCGAAGACGTCCTCCCAGAAGTGGTAGGGCCAGCCCGTCCGTTCCTGCCCCACGGGACCCTCGGCGGCGACGCGCATGCCGCCCCGGGAGTACACGTCGGCAGCCAGCAGGTCGGCGATGCCGATCGCGAGGTGGACGACCATCGTCAGGACGTCGGTGTCGCGGTGGCGGCACTCGAAGGCGGCGACGGCGCGGGGGAAGGCCTCGGACATCACGTCGAACACCGCGAGGGCCATCGCCTCCTTCGAGGCGAAGTGGAAGTACAGCGCGCCCTTGGTGACGCCGCTCCGTTCGAGGATCTTCGACAGCGACGCCGCGTGGTAGCCCTCGGCCGCGAACTCGTGGGCGGCCGCCTCCAGGATCGTCTCCCGGGTCGCGATGGCACGAGCCTGCCGCGGCGCGGCGCGCGGCGCCCCGACGGGCGGCGTGGGTACCTGGACCATGGCGCGGAGGACGCTATCCCGCCCGCCCCGCCGCCGGACCGCCACCGCGCCGGGCGGCACCGGCGCGGCGACGGTCAGCGACGGACCGGTGGCGGCTCGCCCGGCTCCCCGATGAGCCCGAGCATGTCGAGCATCTCGCGGCAGTCCTCGGAGTCGAGGGCGTTGCGGGCGACCGCCATCCGGGCCCGGTGGACGTCGTCCTCGCTCACCCGGTAGACGTCCGCGGCCGTGCGCTGGGCCGGCACCCCGGACACCACCCCCGCGTCCGGTCCCCGCGGCGCGGGCACGTCGGCCGAGCGCTCGGGGTGGGGTCCGGCTGGTCGTCGTCGTGGCCCCGGCGTCACAGTCATCCGTCTCCCTGCGTGTCCTTCGCCCGGCATCAGGCGGCAGGGACGCTACCCAGCGGGCCGTGGCTGTGCAGCCCTCTCTCAGGGTGACCTCTCGTCTCCTCAGGTTCGTGACGCTGCGTGCCCGCGGCGGCCACGCTGCGGGTCAGTCGACGAGCGCCTGGTAGACGAGCGCGCGGAACTGGCTGCGGATCGGGTGGGCGCTCGAGGGCAGGAGCTGGGTGAAGAACATGCCCGTGATCCGCTCGACCGGGTCGACCCAGAAGGCCGTGCTCGCCGCTCCGCCCCAGGCCATCTCGCCGGGGCTGGTCAGGGTCCGGTAGGCCGCCGGGTCGACGACCACCGACACCCCGAGGCCGAAGCCCACCCCGTGGAAGGGCATCTCGGCGAACAGCGGGCGGCCGACCTGCTCGAGGTCGGCACCCCCGGGCAGGTGGTTGCGCCCCATGTAGGCCACGGTGCGTGACCCCAGGATGCGGACGCCGTCGACCTCGCCGCCTCCCGCCAGCATCTGGGTGAAGCGGTGGTAGTCCGATGCGGTGGAGACGAGCCCGCCGCCGCCGGAGAGCCAGGTGGCCGGACGGAGGAAGGGCTCGCCCATGGCGTCGGCCCGCACGCGGGTGCGGCCCGGGCCGAGGGCGTAGAGGGCCGCGGTGCGCGACGGGTCGTCGGACGCGAACGCGGTGGACGTCATGCCCAGGGGCCCGAGGATCTCGGCCTGGAGGAACTCGTCGAGGCTCTGCCCGGACACCACCTCGACGAGCCGGCCCAGAACGTCGGTGGCGTGGCTGTAGTTCCACTCCGTCCCCGGGGTGTGGACGAGCGGCATCGAGGCCCAGGCGTCGACGCACGCGGCCAGGTCCATCCCCTCCGGCACGCCCCACTCGAAGCCCCGCGCCCGGTACAGCTCGTCGACCGGGTGGGCGTGGTGGAAGCCGTAGGTCAGCCCGGCGGTGTGGGTGAGCAGGTGCCACACCCGGATCGGCTCCGGGCTCGGGATCGTCAGCGGCGCCGTCGAGGAGCCCTTGACGTAGACGCGGGGCTCCGCGAAGGCCGGGAGCCACCGGCTGATCGGGTCGGTGAGCTCCAGCTCGCCGCGCTCGAACAGGATGAGCGCGGCGACCGAGGTGATGGGCTTGGACATCGAGTAGATGCGCCAGCGGGTGTCGGGCTCGACGGGCAGGTCGGCCTCCTCGTCGCGGCGGCCGTACTCCGAGGAGTGCACGACGTGGCCGTCGCGCGCCACCACCGCCTGCCAGCTGGCGAGGCGGCCGTCGTCGACGTAGCGGCGGAAGTGGGTGTCGATGCGGGCGAGGCGGGCGGGGTCGAAGCCGAGGGACGCGGGGTCCTTCTCGACGCCGAGGGGAGCAGCGGTCACCACGCCATCCTGCGCCGCGACCCGCCGCCCGGGCTACACCTCGCCGACCACCTCGGCGACCTCGTCGACGCTCTCGCGGGTCCACAGCCGGTCGCGCAGGCGTCGGGTGAGGCCCTCGGCGTGGGCGAGGGCGGCGTACTCGGCGATCCGGGCGGCGGTCGCGGCGCGGGCCGGGGCGCGCAGCGTCTCGTAGCCCTCGAGCCCGGGCAGGATGCGGCCGTCGGAGCGGTCGAAGGCGGCCCCGAGGGCGTGCGCGTCGAGCAGCGCCTGGTTCTCCTCCTCCCCGGCGTGGGGCAGCAGGGGCTGGGCGGCGGACCCGGCGACGGTGAGGCGGTGGCGGGTCCAGCGCGGCAGCGGGCGCTGGTGGGCGAGCACCTGCTCGGGCTCGAGGGACACGACGGCGCTCACCCAGCGCCGCACCTCCGGGTCGAGCCGGGAGACCAGCCACTCGCGCTCCGCGGGCGGCACGTCGGCGCGCATCACGAGCGCGATCTGGGCGCCGCCGCCCGGCGAGGGCAGCCGCGTCACCTGCATCGTCGGGCCCGACCACACCCGCAGCTCGGGGTGCGCCGGCTCGCCGGCGGTGGCGGCGACCGTGGTCCGCCGCACGACGAAGGTCGGGGAGAGCGCCCCGGTCCCGCCGTCGAGCAGGGCGCGGACCCGGCTCGACGCGCCGTCGGCCCCCACGAGGGCCTCGGCGCGCCACTGCTCGCCGTCGTCGAGGCTGACGAGCGCGGCCTCGCCGATGTCCTCGACGTCGGCGAGGCGGCAGTCGTAGCGCACCCCGATCATCTCGTCGCGGGCGCAGGCCCGGGCGAGGACCCGGCGCAGCTCGCGGCGCTCGACGATGAGGACCGGGTAGCCGAAGCGGGCCCGGACGACCTCGCCGAGCTCCACCTTGCGGATGACCTGCCCGCTGCCCGCGTCGAGGTGCAGGTAGCGCTGGACCTCGAGGGTGCGGGCCGCGAGGGCGTCGAGGAGCCCGAGCCCGTGGAGCACGCGGGCCGCGGCCGGCCGCAGGACGGTCACCCCCGACGGGAAGGCGTCACCGTCGTCGGCCTGGGGCTCCGGGCCGCGGTCGAGCAGCTGGACCGGGAAGCCCTGGTGGGCGAGGCACAGCGCCACCGCCAGACCCTCGATGCCGGCCCCGAGGACGAGGAGGGGCACCTGTTCCACGGCGCTCCCCCCGTTTTCCCGACGACCACGGACGGCGACGTCCATCGTGGTCGTCACCACCGAAAAGCCTAGACAGCGCATTCAGGTGATGCCATGGGTCCCCCAACGGGGTGGATCACACGTCCCTGCGTCAGCCTACCGGCGAGTTGCGTACTCCTTCCGAGGGATGGATCTCCGTGCTCCGCCGCTCCAGCACCCCGGCCACCACCACCGCGAGCGCCAGGAGGGCACCTCCGAGCGACCAGCCGGCGAGGACGTCCGTGGTCCAGTGCACCCCGAGGTAGGCCCGCGAGACACCGATGAGGCCCGCGAGCAGGACCCCGACCAGCACGATCAGCCCACGGAGCGCCTTCCGCCCGCCCCCGCCCGCCGGGTCGGCGGGCAGCAGGTGCAGCGCGGCGGCGACGGTGAGCCCGATGCCGAGCGCGGCCATGAGCGAGTGCCCCGAGGGCAGGGACGTCGACGTCTCGACGGCCAGGCGGGTGCCGACCGGCGGCCGGGGCCGCTCGATGACGGTCTTGAAGCCGCGGATGGTGAGCGATCCCACAACCACCGCGCCGACCCACACGCCGGCCCGCACCCGCAGCCCCCGCCGGAGGAGGAGCACCGCGGCGAGCACCGCCAGCCCCCCGGTCGGGAACGTGCCGCCGGCCAGCGAGGCCACCTCGGCGGTCGTCGTGAACCCGGCCGTGCGGTGCTCGACGAGCCAGGACAGGACCGGCAGGTCGGTGGCGTCGAGGGTCTCGTCGGCGGCGACGAACAGGAACAGAGCCCCGGCGACGGCCACCAGCACCCCCGCGACGGCCAGCCCGACCGCGGTCGGCGCCGGAGCCCGGCGGGCGCGCGCGAGCACCGCCCCCGCGACGAGCAGGACCGCCACCACCACCAGGCCGATACCGACCGCCATGCCGCCTCCGCTCGTGGGACCCGCGCACCGGATACCCCGACACGCGCTGTCGTGGCGGCGCGCCACGGCGCCCCACGACGGGCAGACTGCCGTGCCAGCGACGCCCGGTCGCGAGGAGGTGGCCGTGCTCGTCCTCGGGCTGGCCGCCGCCCTGTTCGCGGCGGCCGCCAATGCGGGCGCCGCGCTCCTCGAGGCGATGGCGACCCGTCGGCACACGCGCGCCGCGGGGGTCGTCACGAGCCCGCTCTACCTCAGCGGCCTGCTGCTGGACATCTTCGGCTGGGTGCTGACGGTCCTCGCCCTGCGCTACATGCCGATCGTCGCGGTGCAGGCGATCGTCTCGGGCCAGGTGGTGATCACGGTGATCGCCTCGCACTGGGTGTTCGACACCCCGCTGCGGCGGATCGACCTCGCCGCCGCGGCCGCCAACGTGCTGGGGCTCGCGTTCCTGGTGGGGAGCTCGCGGACCGGCGAGCTGCCCGAGACCGGGCCCGGCGCCACGATCGCGATCCTCGTGGTGCTGGTGGCCCTCACGGCCGTCGGCATCACGACGGCGGTGCGCAGCCGGCGCGCGGTGCCCACGGCGTTCATCGCGGGCCTCGCCTTCGGCGGGACGGCCGTCGCGGTCCGGCTCGTCGACCTCGACGGGCCGGTCGCGGAGGTCGCGCGCACCGTGGTCACCGACCCGGTCGCCTACGCCCTGCTCGGCTACGCCGTCCTGGGGCTCGCGCTCTACACGGTCGCGCTCGCCCGCGGCACGGTCGGCCCGGTGGTGGCCGTCCTCGCCGTCACCGAGACCCTCGCACCCGGCCTGCTCGGGCTGGTGCTGCTCGGCGACGGCATCCGCGAGGGCTGGGCCTGGGCCTTCGTGCTCGGCCTGGTCCTGTCCCTCGGCGGCGTGGTGGTGCTGGCCCGCTCCCCCGCGCAGGCCTCGCTCGCGGGCGACGACGGGGTGGCGCGGCCGCCGCTCAAGCGCCTGTAGGGACCTCGAGCGCCTGGAGGGACTCAGTGCAGCAGGGCGTGCTCCGCGGCCGACGGCGCGAGGACGACGTCGTAGGTGCTGCCGTGCGCGCCGACCACCACGCGGCCGACCTCGGGCGCGCGGCCGCTCGCCCGGGCGACGAGCTGGTAGGAGCCGGGCCCGGGGACGACGAGGCGGTAGCCGCCGTCGGACCCGCCGTCGGTGCGGGCGGCCTGGTGACCGCCCTCGTCGACCAGCGTGAGGATCGCCCCGGCCACCGGCTCGCCGTCCTCGACGCGCACCACCCGGCCCATGACGGCCGGTCCGTCCCGGTCGTCGTCCTCGGCGGCCGGGGACGGGGCCTCGTCGGGAACGGGCCGGCGGCGGGCCGCGAGGCGCCCGACGACGAGGTCGGCGACGCCCACCAGCAGCGCGAGCACCACGAGCCCCACGGTCACGACGAGCCCGGAGCTGATCGAGCTCGACCAGTCGCCGTTGCTCGAGGCGAGCGAGCCGAAGAACACGGCGCCGACCGCGGAGATGCCGACCGCGGAGCCCACGCGCTGCCCGGTCTGCAGGACCCCGGCGGCGGTGCCGCCCTCGGCGGCGGGCACCTCCTCCAGGGCGAGGGTCTGGTTGGGCGCGATGACGAAGCCACTGCCGATGCCCGCCACCAGCAGGGGCAGGGCGATGGCCCAGCCGACGCTCGCGGGGTCGAGCCGCAGCACCACGTCGACCGCGACCAGCCCGATGACCACCGTGAGCAGCCCGGCGACGATGAGCGGCTTGCCGATCACGGAGATGAGCCGGCCGCCGATCGCACTGGTGACCGCGGAGCCGAGCGCGAACGGGGTGAGGGCGAGCCCGGCCTCGAGCGGGGTGAACCCGCGCCCCTGCTGCAGGAAGAGCGTGAGGACGAAGAAGATCGAGGTGAACCCGGCGAAGTAGAGGAGCCCGAGGGTGGTGCCGAGGGCGTAGCTGCGGGTGCGCAGCAGCCCGAAGTTCACCAGCGGGTGCCCGTGGGTGCGTCGCGCCCGGCGCTCCCACGCGACGAAGAGCAGCCCCAGCAGCACCGCGACCCCGACGAGCCACCACGGTGCGCTGCTCACGTCCCGCTCCGAGAGCACGAGCGGGAACATCAGCGAGACGACGGCCGCGCCCAGCAGCACCGCGCCCACGAGGTCGAGCGGGCGGCGGTCGGCCTTCGCGACCGCGACGTCGGAGGGCAGCAGGCGGGTGCCGAGGATCAGCGCGACGATCCCGATGGGGACGTTGACGAAGAACACCCACCGCCAGCCGTTCATGTCCCCGCCCCACTCCAGGAGCAGCCCGCCGGTGAGGGGGCCGACCGCGGTGGAGATGCCGATCACGGCGCCGAACAGACCGAAGGCCCGGCCCCGCTCCTTGCCGCGGAACAGCTGCTGGATCACGCCGATGATCTGCGGGTTCATCATCCCGCCGGCCACGCCCTGCAGCAGGCGGGCGACGACGAGCATCGTCGGGTTCAGCGAGAACCCGGCCGCGGCGCTCGTCAGGGTGAACAGCGCGAGCGCGAGCAGGAACATCTTCTTGCGGCCGCGGTCGTCGCCGAGGCGCCCGGACGAGACCAGGACCAGCCCGAACGTGAGCGCGTAGCCCGAGACCACCCACGACAGCTCCGCCGACGACGCGCCGAGGCTGCGCTGCATCGGGGGCAGCGCCACGTTGACGATGCTGACGTCGAGCAGCGTCATGAACCCCGCGACGAGGCAGACGACGAGCGCCCGCCAGCGGCGGGGATCGGGTGGGGACTGGTCGGGGGCGCTCACGGACGCCAGGATGCCCCCGCCACCGCAGCCGAACCGCTGCCCGGAGCCGAATCGCCGCCGAGGCCGAATCGTGAAGGAGGTGCACCCCGACGTGGAGGTGCTCTCGAGCCGTGTCCTGATCCGCCCGCGGGATCCCGAGGCGTCCCGGACGTTCTACGGCGGGACCCTCGGGCTCGCGGTGGCGCGGGAGTTCCCCGGCGGGGTCGTCTACTTCCTGGGGACCGGCTACCTCGAGGTGTCGGGCTCCGCCCGGGACGCCCCGGTCGGCGCCGACGCCCTGTGGCTGCAGGTCCGCGACGTCGCCGCCGAGGAGGCGGGGCTGCGGGCGGCCGGCGTGCCGGTCACCCGCGGGACCCGGACCGAGCCGTGGGGCTTGCGCGAGTGCTGGATCGCCGACCCCGACGGCCGTCCGATCGTCCTCGTCGAGGTCCCGCCGGAGCATCCGATGCGGAAGGACACCCGCTAGAAGAGCACCTCGGCGAGCTCGCGCAGCACCGGGCGCGGGTCGTCGAACGGGGAGTCGCCCAGCGGCTGGACGAGCACGTGGTCGGCGCCCGCGTCGAGGTGGGCGGTGACGGCCGCGGCCGCCTGCTCGGCCGATCCCATCCCGACGAGCGCCCGCTTGAGCCGGTCGGAGCCGCCGCGGACGAGGTCGGACTCCTCGAAGCCCTGGCGCAGCCACGAGTTCCGGTAGTTGGGCAGGCCCGAGTAGATCTCGAGGTGGGCGTGGGCGCGGCGCAGGGCCGTCTCCTCGTCGCCGAGGGCCACGGCCTGCTCGGAGACGACCCACTTGTCGGGGCCGAGCGCCTCGCGGGTGGTGGCGGTCTGCTGCGGCAGCACGAGGTAGGGGTGCGCGCCGTCGGCGGCCGTGCCGGAGAGCTCGATCATCTTCGGGCCCAGTGCGGCGATCAGGCGGGTCGGCCGCGCGCCGGGCTCGATCTCCTCCGGCACCGCGTCCATGCGCTGCAGGTAGTCCCGCATCGTCGCGAGCGGCTTGGAGTACGTGCCGCCGCGGCCGCGCTCGACCAGCGGCGCGTGCGACACCCCGAGTCCCAGCACGAACCGGCCCGGGTGCAGCGCGGTCAGCGTGCGGGCGCCGCTCTCGGCGGCGATCGGGTCGCGCGCGTGGATGTTGGCGATGCCGGTCCCGACGACGAGGCGCTCGGTGGCGTTCAGGAACGCGCCGGCCTGCGTCAGGCTCTCCTTCCCGTAGGCCTCGCCGTACCAGAGGGAGCCGTAGCCCATGCCCTCGAGATCGCGGGCGACGGCGGCGGAGTCGGCGATCGACCAGGAGTCGCTGGTCCACCAGACGCCGACGCGGGACGGGAAGTCGATCCTTGCCTCAGCCATGATCGCGACGCTAGCCCCGCGGGTGCGTCGGCGTCTCCCCCAGCAGCTTCAGCGACTGGTGCTGCTGGGCCAGCCGGCGCACGGCGGCGAGCAGGGTGTCGCCGAGGACGGTCCCGACGACGACGCCCTCCACCGTCCGCGCGCGGTCGCCCCGGTCGACGACGGCCGCGACCTCGCTCTCGGCGACCTCCTCCATGACGCGCATGTAGAGGTCGAGCTGGCCGGCCAGGTCGTCGTCGCCGAGGCGCGCGTAGGTGGCGAGGACACCGACGGCGGTGTCCCAGGCCGGGTTCTGGTCGGAGACCTGCCAGCCGTGGGCGTCCACGTGCTCGGCGAGCGTCCGCTCGGCGGCCGTCCACGCCTCGTCCGGACCGTCGGCCGGCTCCGGAGTGGCCGTCGTCGTCCCGGAGGCCCGGCCGAGCGCCTCGAACAGCGGGACCTCCGGGTCGTCGACCGCGGCCAGGACGTCGCGGGTGGCGACCACGGAGAGGTGCCCGACGTCGAGGAGGGCCCGGATCATCCGCAGCCGGCGCAGGTGGGCGTCGCCGTAGTCGGCCTGGTTGGGGCCGGTGCGCTCGCCCGCGGGGAGCAGCCCCTCGCGCAGGTAGTACTTGATCGACGCGACGCTCACCCCGCTGCGCCGGCTCAGCTCGCCGACCCTCATCGTCCGCGTCCTCTCGACAGCCCTGATGGATAGCGCTACTGTCCACTTATTCGGACAGCAACACTATCCATTGTGAGGGATGACCGTGCGCTCCTGGAACCGACCTCTCCTCGTCTTCACCGGCGCCATGATCCTGCTCGTCCTCGTCAGCCTCGCCGGCCTGGTGCTCGACCCGCGCACTCTCGGCGGCCAGCCGATCTGGGCCAAGCCGCTCAAGTTCTCGGTGTCGCTCGCGCTCTACGGCCCGACCCTGGCGTGGATGGTCTCGCTGCTGCACGGAGAGCGGGCCCGGCGGATCGCGTCCGGAGCCGCCGTCGTCGTGGCGGTCGCCGGGGTGCTCGAGATGGTCGCCATCGTCGGGCAGGTGACGCGCGGGGTAGGGAGCCACTTCAACACCGCGTCCGCGTTCGACGCGGCGGTGTACGCGGTGATGGGGACCTCGATCTCGGTGCTCTGGGTGGCCAACCTGGTCATCGCGGTCCTGCTCCTGCGCGACCGTGCCCTGTCGGGGTCGCTCGGCTGGGCGGTCCGGCTGGGGCTCGCCGTCTCGCTGCTCGGGATGGCCGTGGCGTTCCTCATGACCAGCCCGACGGGCGCCCAGATCGAGGCCGCGGCCGCCACCGGCGCCCTGCCGGTCACCGGGGCGCACGCGGTCGGGGTTCCCGACGGCGGCCCGGGCCTCGCGCTGCTCGGGTGGTCGACCACCGGCGGCGACCTGCGCATCGGGCACTTCGTCGGCCTGCACGCGCTGCAGGCACTCCCGCTGCTCGCCCTGGGCCTGGGCTTCCTCGCCGCGCGGGTGGTGGTGCTGCGGGCGGACACGGTGCGGACCCGCCTGGTGATCGTCGCCGCCGGCGCCTGGACCGGCCTCACCGTGCTGCTCGTGTGGCAGGCCCTGCGGGCGCAGCCGCTCCTCGCCCCGGACGCGCTGACGCTGGGAGCCGCCGCGGCCCTCGTCGTCGGGACCCTCGTGGCCGTCGGACTCGTGCTGCGCTCCGCCCCGCGGGCGGTCGTCGAGGAGCCCGTGGCGGTGCCGGCATGAGGCCGCTGGTCGCGGTCTACGGCGCCCTGGCCGTCGTCGGCCTCGTCGGGACCTGGTGGTTCAACGTCGCGTCCGCCGCTGCGGGCGAGGACTACCTCGGCGGGTGGTTCGGCACCGCCGCCAGCTCGTCGGCCGCCGTCGACATCCTCGTCGCCGGGGTCGCGGCCTGCGTGTTCATGGTGGTCGAGGGCCGGCGCCTCGGATGGCGGCCGTGGACCCTCGTCCTGCTCGTCGTCGGGAGCTTCGCGATCGCGGTCGCGTTCGTCTTCCCGCTCTTCCTCGCCCTGCGCGAGCAGTCGCGGTCCCGACAGGAGGTCCACGCATGACCGGCTACACCCGGGTCAGCGCCGAGATCGAGGGCGACTTCGTCGTCTTCCTCATCGGCACCCACGTCAACCGCTGGCGCGACGTCCGCGCCTGGCTGCCCGTCTTCCGGGCCATGCCGCGGATGCTCGCCGAGCTCGCGCGGCACCCCGAGATGGGCATGCTCAAGGCCCACTCCGGGATCATGTTCGGCGGGCCGGCCGTGGTGCAGTACTGGCGCTCCTACGAGCACCTGGAGGCCTACTCCCGCAGCGCCCAGGCCGAGCACCTGCCGGCGTGGCGGGCGTTCAACCGCGCGGCGCGGTCGTCTCCCGACTCGGTCGGCATCTGGCACGAGACCTACCGGGTGTCGGCCGGCCAGTGGGAGACGATCTACGGGGCGATGCCCGAGATCGGCCTGCTCGCGGCGGGCCGGGCGGTCACCCTCGACGCGTCGAGCACGTCGGCGACGCGGATCGGGGCCCGGGCGGACGACACGGCGCCGGTGTCGGCCCCCTGATCCGGAGCGAACGGCACTCTCGCTGCTTCTAGGTGAGCGAGAGTGCCGTTCGCTCCGCCGGGCTAGAGGCCCAGACGACGGGCGATCAGCATCTTCTGCACCTCGGAGGTGCCCTCGCCGATCTCGAGGATCTTCGAGTCGCGGTAGTGGCGGGCCACCGGGTACTCGTTCATGAAGCCGTAGCCGCCGAAGATCTGCGTCGCGTCGCGGGCGTTGTCCATCGCCGCGTTCGACGACAGCAGCTTCGCGATCGAGGCCTCCTTGGTGAACGGCACCCCGGCCGCCATCTTCTCGGCGGCGTCGTACCAGGCCAGGCGGGCCGCGACGGTGCGCGTCTCCATCTCGGCGATCTTGAACTGGATCCCCTGGTAGGTCCCGATCGCCGCCCCGAACGCCTGGCGCTCGCGGGCGTAGCGGATCGACTCGTCGACGCAGCCCTGGGCGGCGCCGGTCGAGAGCGCGGCGATCGCGACCCGGCCCTCGTCGAGGATCGACAGGAACTGTCCGTAGCCCTTGCCGCGCTTGCCGATGAGGTTCTCCTCGGGCACGCGGCAGTCGGAGAACGCCAGCTCGTGGGTGTCGGAGGCGTTCCAGCCGACCTTCGAGTAGCTCGGCGCCACGGTGAAGCCCTCGGTGCCGCTCGGCACGAGGATCGCCGAGATCTCCCGCTTGCCGGTCGACTCGTCGCGCCCGGTCACCGCGGTGACGGTGACGTGGGAGGTGATGCGGGTGCCGGAGTTGGTGATGAACGCCTTCGAGCCGTTGATCACCCAGTCGCCGTCGTCCTGCTTCGCGGTGGTCTTCGTGGCCCCCGCGTCGGAGCCGCCGCCGGCCTCGGTGAGGCCGAACCCGCCGAGCGCCTTCCCCTCGGCGAGCGCCGGCAGCCACTGCTGCTTCTGCTCGTCGCTCCCGAAGCGGGCGATCGGCATGATGCCGAGCGACACCCCCGCCTCGAGCGTGATCGCGACCGACTGGTCGACGCGACCGAGCTCCTCGAGCGCGACGCACAGCGCGACGTAGTCGCCGCCCATGCCGCCGTACTCCTCGGGCACCGGCAGGCCGAAGAGGCCCATCTCGCCCATGGTCGCGACGAGGTCGTACGGGAACTCCTCGCGGATGTAGTAGTCCCCGATGACCGGGGCGACCTCCTTCTGCGCGAACTCCTCGACCGTGGCGCGCAGGGCCTCGTGCTCCTCGGACAGCTGCATGACTACTCCCCCGAACTGGGTGTGACGGTGACGAGGGGCGCGTCGAGCGCGACGGTCGCCCCGGCTTTCGCGGCGAGCTCCGTGACCGTCCCCGCCACCGGCGCGGTGAGCACGTGCTCCATCTTCATGGCCTCGACGACGACGAGCCGCTGACCTGCGTCGACCTCCTGGTTCAGCTCGACCTCGACGACCGTGACGGTCCCCGGCATCGGGCTGGTGACGGTGCCGTCGGAGGCCCCGCCGGCGGTGCGGGCGGCGGAGAGCCGCTCCCGCTCGCGCAGCGCCCACGTGCCGCCGTCGCGCGCGATCCACAGGACCCCGTCGCCGGTCAGCGCGGTGCGGTAGCGCCGGGTGACGCCGTCGAGGGTCACGACGATGCCGTCCACGGCCGCCGTCCCCACGACCGGGCGCGGGTCGTCCTCGCCGAGCGCGACGGTCGCGGCGTCGGCCCGGCCGCGGATCGCGACGTCGACGGGCTCGGCGCGCTCGACGCCGACCGGGACGAGCGTCCAGCGCGCCGGGGCGGGCTCCCCGCCGAGCCGGAAGCCGCCGAGGGTGTCGAACGCGTCGTCGCCGTCGGGCAGGCGCAGCAGGCCGGCAAGGGCCGCGGCGATCACGACGTCGTCGGGAACCTGCGGCTCGGGGACCCCGAGCCGGGCGATGAGGCCGGTGTCGAGCCGGCCCGCGCGGACGTCGGGGTCGGCCAGCAGGGTGCGCAGCCACGTGAGGTTGGTGGTGACGCCGAGGACGGTGGTGCGGGCGAGGGCCTCGTCGAGCCGGTCGAGCGCGGCGAGCCGGTCGGGGCCGTACGCGATGATCTTGGCGACCATCGGGTCGTACGCGCTGCCGATCTCCGAGCCCACCTCGACTCCGGCGTCCACCCGCACGTCGGGCCACTCCAGCGCGAGCACGCGCCCGCCGGTGGGCAGGAAGCCGCGCGCCGGGTCCTCGGCGTAGAGGCGGACCTCGACCGCGTGGCCCTCGAGGGTGACGTCGTCCTGGGCGTAGCCCAGCGGCTCCCCCGCGGCGATCCGCAGCTGCTCGGCGACCAGGTCGATGCGGGCGCCGCGGACCCGGACGACCTCCTCGGTGACCGGGTGCTCCACCTGCAGGCGGGTGTTCATCTCGAGGAAGAAGAACTCGCTCGCGTCGGCGTTCGTCACGAACTCGACGGTCCCGGCGCCGACGTAGCCGCACGCCTTCGCGGCGTCGACCGCTGCCTCGCCCATGGCGGCACGCTGCTTCTCGTCGAGCACCGCCGAGGGGGCCTCCTCGACGACCTTCTGGTGGCGGCGCTGCAGGGAGCACTCGCGCTCGCCGAGGTGCACGACGGCGCCGTGGGTGTCGGCGAGGACCTGGATCTCGACGTGGCGCGGGTCGGTGACGTAGCGCTCGAGCAGCAGGGTGTCGTCGCCGAAGCTGCCGCGGGCCTCGCGGCGGGCCGCGGTGATGGCGTCCTCGAGATCGGCGTCGCGGGTCACCACGTGCATGCCCTTGCCGCCGCCGCCGGCGCTGGGCTTGAGCAGGACCGGGAAGCCGACCTCGCGCGCCGCGTCGGCGAGCTCGGAGTCGGTGAGCCCCTTCGCACCCGAGCCCGGCACCAGCGGCACCCCGGCGGGCTCGACCGCGGCCTTCGCGCTGATCTTGTCGCCCATGACGTCGATCGCCTCGGGCGGCGGGCCGATCCAGGTCATCCCGGCGTCGGCGACCTGGCGGGCGAACGCCGCGTTCTCGGCGAGGAACCCGTAGCCGGGGTGCACGGCCTGGGCCCCGACCCGTCGCCCGGCCTCGACGATCGCGGCGCCGTCGAGATAGTCGGCGATGCGGACGGCGACGTCGGCGGCCCGTACGTGCGGCGAGGTCACGTCGGCGTCGGTGTAGACCGCGACGCTGCGCAGACCGCGGGCGCGCACGGTCGCGGCAATGCGGACCGCGATCTCGCCGCGGTTGGCGATCAGCACGCTGGAGAACACGGGGGTCCCTCCGTACAGGGCTCGATTGTGACGTTGAGTGTCAGCAAGGCCGCACTGCTGACACTCACATGCGGAAGACGCCGAAGCGCGGGTCGTCGAGCGGGGCGTTGGCGCACGCGGACAGGGCCAGGCCCAGCACGGTGCGGGTGTCGAGCGGGTCGATGACGCCGTCGTCCCAGAGCCGCGCCGTCGAGTAGTAGGGGTGGCCCTGGTGCTCGTACTGCTCGCGGACCGAGTCGGCGCTCGACGAGCCCACCGTGCCCAGCACCGTCGCCGCCTGCTCCGCACCCATCACGCTGATCCGCGCGTTCGGCCACATCCACAGGAACCGCGGCGAGTAGGCCCGCCCGCTCATCGCGTAGTTCCCGGCGCCGTACGAGCCGCCGATCACCACGGTCAGCTTCGGCACTCGCGTGGTGGCGACGGCGGTGACCATCTTCGCGCCGTCCTTGGCGATCCCGCCGGCCTCGTACTCGCGCCCGACCATGAACCCGGTGATGTTCTGCAGGAACACCAGCGGAATGCCGCGCTGGTCGCACAGCTCGACGAAGTGCGCGCCCTTGAGCGCGGACTCCCGGAACAGCACCCCGTTGTTCGCGACGATGCCCACCGGGTGCCCGTGCAGCCGGGCGAAGCCGGTGACCAGCGTGGTGCCGTACTCGGCCTTGAACTCGGTGAACCTGGAGCCGTCGACCAGCCGGGAGATCACCTCGCGCACGTCGTAGGCGCTGCGCCCGTCGACCGGCACCACGTCGTAGAGCTCGCGCGGGTCCTTCGCCGGGGCCACCGCCTCGCGGCGCTCCCACGGGGGCGCCGGGTTGGGCGGCAGGGTGTCGACGATGTCGCGGACGATCGCGAGGGCGTGCGCGTCGTCGTCGGCGAGGTGGTCGACCACCCCGGAGGTCCGCGCGTGCAGGTCGCCGCCGCCGAGCTCCTCGGCGGTGACCTCCTCACCGGTCGCGGCCTTCACCAGCGGCGGCCCGCCGAGGAAGATCGTCCCCTGGTTCCGGACGATCACCGCCTCGTCGCTCATCGCCGGCACGTAGGCCCCGCCCGCGGTGCACGACCCGAGCACGGCCGCGATCTGCGGGATGCCGGCCGCCGACATCTGCGCCTGGTTGTAGAAGATGCGCCCGAAGTGCTCCCGGTCGGGGAACACGTCGTCCTGCGCGGGCAGGAACGCACCCCCGGAGTCGACGAGGTAGACGCACGGCAGCTTGTTCTGCAGCGCCACCTCCTGCGCGCGCAGGTGCTTCTTCACCGTCATCGGGTAGTACGTGCCGCCCTTGACCGTCGCGTCGTTCGCGACGACCACGCACGTCCGGCCCGCGATCCGCCCAACCCCGGTGATGATCCCGGCCCCCGGCGCGGCGTCGTCGTACATCCCGTACGCGGCCAGCGGGGAGAGCTCGAGGAACGGCGACGACGGGTCGAGCAGCGCGTCGACCCGGTCGCGCGGGAGCAGCTTGCCCCGCTCGACGTGACGGGTGCGCGACCGCTCCGGCCCGCCGAGCCGCACGGTGGCGAGCTTCGAGCGCAGGTCGTCGACCAGCTCCGCGTGCCCGGCTGCGAACGTGGTCACCGACGACCTCCACGTGAACGTTGACTAACACGAGACGTTAGCGAGCGTTCACAGGAGCGCGCAAGAGTCGTACGCTGCCGGACATGGGGAGCGTGGAGACGGCCGGGCCCAGCTGGTCCTCGCCGTCGCGCACGAGCCGGCGCGACCAGATCCTCGTCGAGGCCGCCCGCCTGTTCGCCCGCAACGGCTTCCACGGCACCTCGATCGACGGGATCGGCGCCGCCGCCGGCGTGAGCGGGCCGGCCATCTACCGGCACTTCCCGTCGAAGGAGGGGCTGCTCGCCGAGATGCTCGTGGGGATCAGCGAGCACCTGCTCGACGGTGCCCGCCGCATCGTCGCCGCCCACCCCGACCCGCACGAGCGCCTGCGCGCCCTCGTCGACTTCCAGGTCGACTTCGCGCTGCACCGCCCCGAGCTGATCACCGTGCAGGACCGCGACCTCGCCAACCTTCCCGACGAGGCCCGGCGCCGGGTGCGGGCGCTCCAGCGCGCCTACGTCGAGGTGTGGGAGGACGTCATCACCCGCACCGGCCCGCCGCGCAGCGACGAGGAGGTCCGCACGGCCGCGCACGCCGCCTTCGGCCTCATGAACTCGACCCCGCGCAGCGCCGCGCACACCTCGCCCGAGCTCGCGGGCCCGGTGCTGGGCGCGATGGTGACCGCGGCGCTCACCGCGGCCTGAGCCCGGGACCGGACGAGCGGGCCGTCCGTCCGCTCGGGAGTCAGAGACCGGCGAGCTGCGCGGCGCGGTCGCGGCGGCTGCGCATCTCCTCGAGCCGCGCCCGCACCGAGATGCGGCGCTGGATGAGCTCGCGGACGTAGTCGTCGCGGCCCTGCTCCTGCTTCTCGTGGATCTGGCGGGTGAGGCGCCGGTCGAAGTTCTCGAGAATCGTCACCTCGCCGGAGAGCTGGCGGTGCACGGTGCGCGCCTCCTCGAGGCGGCCCCGCTCGGCCTCGTCGCGGGGCGCGGCGTGCCGGGGCGCCGATGGGTACGGACTCGTCATGGCGCACCGTCCTTCCGTCGTACGAGGCTCCAGCGTCCCCCTCCCGACCGTCGGAGAAAAGCCCCTCACCGGACTTGAGGCCCGTCCGCCGCCGTCACCGGACGACGACGGCCTCGTCGGGCTCCTCGGCGAGCAGGCGGGACACGTCGGCCGGGCGCCGCTCGCGGACTGCGCGCTGGTTGACGTAGCCCTTGTCGGTGACCTCCCCGGCGCCGAGCTCGGCGGGCTCGGTGAGCACCAGCAGCCGCTCCACCCGCTGCGAGGCCCCGCCGCCCTCGTCGGCGAGCCGGGTCAGTGCCGCGCGGAGGTCCGCGCGCAGGCCCTCGTCGGGAACGCCCTGCGGGGCCCGCGCGGCGAGCTCGGGGCGCAGCCAGACCAGCGCGGCCACGTGGTCGCCCTGCTCGCCGCACAGCACGGCGTCGCTGATGAGGCCCGCGGCGGCGGAGAGCAGGCGCGGGCGCAGCGTGCCGACGCTGACGAACGTGCCGGAGGCGAGCTTGAAGTCCTCGGCGAGGCGGCCGCGGAAGAGCAGACCGGCGCCGGGGTCGTCCTCGTCGACCAGCGCGACCGCGTCGCCGGTGCAGAAGAAGCCGTGCTCGTCGAACGTCGTCTCCGCGAGATCGGGACGCCGGTGGTAGCCGGGGGTGACGTTCGGGCCGCGCACGCGCAGCTCCTGCTTGCCGTCGCGGGCGACCAGGGCGATCTCGACCCCGGGCAGCGGCACGCCCAGACAGTCCGAGCGGGTGATCGGGAAGTGCGCCGTGGTGGCGGCCGGGGAGGTCTCGGTCATCCCCCACGACGTCGTCATGGTCATCGACGACCCGTGACGCTCGGCGAGCGCGGTGAGGCGGTCCCAGAGGCCCTGGGGCAGGGCGGCGGCCGCGAAGAAGCCGAGGCGCAGCCGGCTGAGGAAGGCCTTCGCGGCGTCGTCGTCGGTCTCCAGGTACGGCAGCAGCGCCGCGTAGCCGGCGGGGACGGACAGGTAGATCGTCGGGCGGGCCTCGCGGAGGTTCTCGACCGTGCGGGCGACGAGGTCGGGCGAGGGGCGGCCGTCGTCGAGGTAGAGGGTGCCGCCGCGGGACAGGACGAGGTTGACGTCGTGGTTCCCGGCGAACGTGTGGCTCCAGGGCAGCCAGTCGAGCAGGACCGGCGGCTCGTCGTCGAGGAACGGCCAGACCTGGCGGATCTGCTGCTGGTTGGCGGCGAGCATCCCGTGGGTGTTGATCACGCCCTTCGGCTGCGCGGTGGAGCCGGAGGTGAACAGGATCTTCGCGACGGTGTCGCGGGTGAGGGCGGCGCAGCGCCGGGCGACCTCGTCGGTGACCGGCGCGACGAGCTGGTCGGGGGTGATCGCGTCGGGGAACGAGTCGGCCGCCTGGTGCCCGACGAGCACCGTGCGCCCCGAGCCCGGGCCCGCCACCGCGGTGACCGCGGCGAGGAACGACGGGTTCTCCGCGACGACGAGGCCGGGCTCGACGAGGTCGGCCATCGCCCGCAGCTTCGTGTGGTCGCCCGTCTGCAGCGAGTAGGCGACGCTGACCGGGACCACCGGCGTGCCGATGGTCATTGCCGCGAGCGTGACCGCGAGGTGCAGGCGGCTGTTGCCCGAGAGGATCAGCACCGGCCGGTCGTCGAGCCCGCGCTCGATCAGGCCCTGCGCGAGCCGGTCGACGACGGTGCGCATCTCGCCCCAGGTGGCGTGGTCCCACCCCCAGCCCGGGTCGGGCTCGGCGAGGAGCAGCCGGTCGGGGTGGGCCTCGGCGTTGGCGCGGAAGTCGTGGACCACCGACACCGGGTGCTCGCGCAGCGGCTCGGTGGAGCGCAGCAGCACCCGCCCGTCGGGGGTGTCCTCGCGGACGACCGAGGGCTCGGCGAAGGTCGGCAGGCTGGACGTGGTCACGCACTCACCTCGGGGTCGGCGACGGGTGACCCGAGTCACCCACGTCACGACGACGGCCGTCAAGCGCCACCGGGCCGGGTGCCGTGCGTGACCGCATTCACGGCCGCGATCCGTGGATCGCCGCGCCGTGCGGGCACCCCATATGTGAGGGTCTTCGACCTCCTCCCCGGCTCGCGCCGGGGGGTCGAGGTCCCGCAGTACCGAAGTTCCGAGTCCCTGGAGGGATCTCCCATGTCCGACCGCCACGTCCGCCCCGCCGACGACGGCTGGACCGTTACGAAGGCCGGCGCCACCCGCTCGAGCGCCCACACGCCGACCCAGGCCGAGGCCGTCACGCGCGCCGTCGAGATCGTCGCGAACGACGGCGGCGGCTCCGTCGTCGTCCACGGGATCGACGGCGACGAGCGCACCCGCCGCGACATCCCGGCCAACGCCGAGGACACCGCCCGCATCGCCGGCGAGCTCGCCACCGAGGCGGCCGCCGAGGGCGCTGCCGTCACCGCGAAGGCCGTCGGCGACGAGGCCTCGAAGACGGCCGACAAGGTCGGTGACGAGGTCGGCACCACCGCGAAGAAGGTCCGCGGGCACGCCGAGACCGGCGCCCGGAGCGTCGGCGCGACGGCGTCGGCGGGTGCCGAGGGTGTCGCGGCGCAGGCCGAGGCCGCGTTCGAGGGCGACAAGTCGGCCAAGGCCGCCGCCAAGGACGCCGCGACGATCACCCGCACCACCGGCAAGCAGGCCGGCGAGAAGATCGACGGCTACACCCGCGAGGTGGCCGGCGAGACGAAGGCCTCCGCGAAGCGCGCCGCGGCCGTCGTCGAGCAGGAGGCCGGGCAGGCCACCGACGCCCTCGAGAGCGCCACCGCCCGCGCCGCCCGCCAGGGCGACGCGATCGACGAGGAGCTGACGGGGGTCGCCGACCGCGCCGGCCGCACGATCCACGCCTACACCGAGGCCGTCGCGACCCCGATCGACCGGCTCGCGGCCGCCCTCAACCCGGTCCGCATCACCGGGCGCATCGTCAACGTGGTGACGGTCGGCGGGCTCCGCCTCGTCGGCACCGCCACCAACCGCGGGACCGACCGCGCGCACCAGGGCGCCCGTCGCCTGCAGGACGCCGCCAAGTAGTCCGAGCCCGACGCCACGGCCCGTCCACCCTCCGGGGTGGGCGGGCCGTCGTCGTTCCGCCCTCCGGATTTTCGCGGTGGATCGCGACGCGCACGGGCACCCCTGGAGGAGCTGTGCACGACCACCTCCTGGAGGAACACATGTCCGACCGTCAGGTCCGTCCCGTCGACGACGGCTGGGCCGTCAAGGAGCCCGGCGACGACCGACCGACCGACGTCACCGCCACGCAGGCCGAGTCCGTGCGGCGCGCCGTCGACGCGGTGGCCGAGGAGGGTGGCTCGGTCGAGGTCCACGGCGCCGACGACGAGGTGCGCGAGACCCGCGACGTCCCCGCCGGCACCGACGAGACCGGCCGCATCGCGACCGAGATCGTCGCGTCGGCCACCACCACCGGCGCGCAGGAGAACGTGCGCGAGGCGACCGACGAGGTCGAGCAGACCGCGGGCGAGGTCGCCGACGAGGTGTCCACCACCGCGAAGAAGGTGCGTGGGCACACCCGCACCGGTGGCAAGCGCGTCGGCGCGACCGCCGCGGCCGCCGCCGACGGCATCTCCCAGCAGGCCGGGGAGGCCGCGGAGGGCGACAAGTCCGTGGAGGCCGCGGCCAAGGACGCCGCGACGATCGCGGACGTCACCGGCAGGCAGGCCGCCGCGCAGGTCGAGGGAACGGCCAAGGAGGTCGCGGGCGAGACCCGGGCCGCGGCCAAGCGGACCGCGGCCACCCTCGAGCAGGAGGCCGACAAGGCGGGCGACCAGCTCGTCTCGGCCACCGACCGCGCCGCCAGGGTCGGCGCGTCGGTCGACCAGGACCTGCACGGCGCCTCCGACCGCACCGGGCGCACCATCCACGCCTACACCGAGGCCGCCGCCGCCCCGCTCGACCGGCTCGCGGCGACCCTCAACCCCATCCGCATCACCGGCCGGGTCGTCGGCCTGGTCGCCGCCCGCGGCCTCGCCGTCGCCGGCACCCTGACCGGCCGGACGACCGCCACCGCCGACGATGCGGCGCGGCGCCTGAACCGCTAGGCGACGAGGGGTCGTGAGCAGTGGTCCGTTCCCGGGCTACTGCTCACGTCCCCGCAGTTCGTTCTTCTGGATCTTGCCGGTGGAGGTCTTCGGGAGCTCGCCGAAGACGATGCGCTTCGGCGCCTTGAACCGGGCGAGGTGCGTGCGGACGTACTCGATGAGCTCGTCGGCGTCGACCTCCTCGCGGGTGGTCACGTACGCGACCGGGATCTCGCCCCAGCGCTCGTCGGGCGCGCCGATCACGGCCGACTCGACCACCGCGGGGTGGCTGTCGAGCACGCGCTCCACCTCCACCGAGGCGATGTTCTCCCCGCCCGAGATGATGACGTCCTTCGAGCGGTCGCGGATCTCGGCGTAGCCGTCGGGGTGGATCACCCCGAGGTCGCCCGTGCGGAACCAGCCGGCGGCGTTGACCGCCGCGGTCGCCGCGACGTCGCGGTAGTAGCCGAGCATCACGTCGTTGCCGCGGACGACGAGCTCGCCCATCGTCTCGCCGTCGGCGGGGACGTCGGTGCCGGACTCGTCGATCACCCGCAGGCGGGCGGCCACGACGTTCCCGACGCCCTGCCGCGCCTGCAGGCGGGCCCGCTCGGAGTCGTCGAGCTCGTCCCACTGCGGCTGCCAGTCGTTCACGACGACGGGCCCGTAGGTCTCGGTCAGCCCGTAGAGGTGGGTGACGTCCATCCCGAGCCCGTGCATCCGCCCGAGCAGGGTGGGCGACGGCGGGGCGCCGCCGGTCGCGACCGTGATGCGCGGCCCCTCGACCGGGGCGTCGTCGGGAGCGGCGTCCGCGATCATCGTCAGGACCGTCGGCGCCGCGCAGAAGTGGGTGACGCCCTCCTCGCGCAGCAGCCGCCAGATCTCGGCCGGGTCGATCGCCCGCAGGCAGACGTGGGTGCCGCCGGACGCGGTCACGCCCCAGGGGAAGCACCAGCCGTCGCAGTGGAACATCGGCAGCGTCCACAGGTAGCGGCTGCCGGGCGAGAGCCGCACGTGGAACGCCATCGCGAGGGCCTGCAGGTAGGCGCCCCGGTGGTGGTACATGACGCCCTTGGGCAGGCCCGTGGTGCCCGACGTGTAGTTGATCGCGAGCAGTCCGCGCTCGTCGGCGACCGGGACGACGCTGGGGGCGGCCTTGGCGAGCCGCTCCTCGTACTCGTCGCCCTCGGCCAGCAGCGTCGCCCCGGTGCGCTCGGCGACGGTGCCGGCGAGCTCGGCCAGCTCCCTCGTCGCGAGCAGCAGCCGGCAGCCGGAGTGGGTGACGATGTGGACGAGCTCATCGGCTGAGAGCCGGGTGTTCAGCGGCACCAGCACGGCGCCCGCGAACGGCACCCCGTGGTGGGCCTCGAGCATGACGTGGCTGTTGGTCGCGAACGCCGCGACGCGGTCGCCGGGGCGCACCCCGAGCGCCCCCAGCGCCCCGGCCAGGCGTCGGGACCGGTCGGCGAACTCGGCGTAGGTGAACCGCCGGTCGCCGTCGACGATCGCGAGTCGCTCGGCGAACGCGTACTCCGCGCGATCGAGGAAGGACGTGGGGGTGAGCTCACTGAACGTGAACGACGCGGGCGTCGGGGTGTTCAGCATGATCGGGCCGGTCGTCACGATGGTCCTCCGCGTCGATGGTCCGGCTCCGCTCCGCTGCGCGTCCCGGGGCCTGACGATGCCCCCGCAGGGTAGGCGCTTCAGGCCTGTTCGGCGCTGCACCACCACGTCGTCCGGCTCCCGACGGTCCCGCGTTCCATCGGCGCACCGCAGCGCGGGCAGGCCTCGTCCTTCGCCCGGTAGGGGATGACCTCGCCGGTGTGCACCCCGCCGTGCCTGATCGCCTCCCGCGTCGCCTCCCGCAGCACGCGCCGCAGGTCGTCGAGCCGCTCGGTGGAGAGCTCCCCCGAGGGCGTGTGCGGGTCGAGCTTCGCCTGCCACAGCGTCTCGTCGGCGAGCAGGTTCCCGACGCCCGCGAGCACCGACTGGTCGAGCAGCCGTGCCTTGATCGGGGCCGTGCCCCGGCCCACCCGCTCGCGGAACTCGTCGCGGGTGATCTCGGCGGCGTCGGGGCCGATCGCGTCGAGGTCGGGCTCGAGGCGCACGCGCCCGAGGCGGCGCTTGTCGAAGAGCTTGAAGGCCCCGCCGTCGTCGAAGGAGAAGGTCACCCGGTCCCACTCGGGCTTCTGGTTCTCCTCGTTCGCCTTCTTCGGCAGGCCGCCCGCGAGCTCCCCGGAGCGCTCCCCGGCCGGTCCCCACACCCGGATGCGCCCGCCCATCCCGAGGTGCACCCCGAGGTTCGGACCCGGTTCGCCGTCGGCGTCCACCGTCTCGCACCACATCGTCTTGCCGAGCCGGTGCGCCGCGGTCAGCCTGCCCCCGACGAGCGCCTTCGCGATCTCCCCCGGGCGGTGCGGACGGCAGACGTACTCGTCGGAGTCGTCGATGTCGGTGATGGTGCGGTCGAGCGCCTTCTCCAGGACCTGGCGGGCGCTCTCGACCTCGGGGAGTTCGGGCACCACCTCGTGATACCCCCGCCGGGGGTGCTCACGCAGAGCACTACGGCCGGTCGGCGGCCAACGCGGCGGTGTAGGTGTCGAGGAGGTGCCGCTCGGCGCGCACCAGGTAGGAGTCGAGCTCCGCGGCCGCCTCGTCCAGCCGGCCCGCGACGACGTGCCCGCCGAGCGCGACGTTGGCCTCGACGTAGGGCTCGTGGAGCTCCCGGGGGTCGGGGACCAGGAGGAACGCGAGGCGCATCTCGGCGACGAGGTGGCGCATGGTCTCGTCGATGCGCTCGTTGCCCGCCAGCGCCGCCAGCGCCAGGTGGGTCTGGGCGTTCGCGGTGCCCGCGGCGGCCCAGTCGCCGCCCGCGGCCGCCCGCCGCCCGGCCTCCGCGGCCGAGCGCACCCGCTCGGCGAGCCCGGCGTCGGGATCGCGCCGGGCCGCCTCCCGGACGGCCCCGACCTCGACCGCGCGGCGCAGTCCGCACAGGTCGGACAGGTCGTCGCCGTCGAGCCGGCGGACGAACACCCCCCGGTTGCGGTGGTGCTCGACCAGGCGTTCGCGGGAGAGTCGCTGCAGCGCCTCGCGGACGGTGTTGCGCGAGACGGCGAGGGCCTCCACCAGCGGCTCCTCGGCCAGCTGCATCCCCGGGCGGAGCTCGCCGTCGAGCACCTGGCCCCGCAGCAGGTCGGCCACCCGCTCGGCGGTGGAGCCGACCTGGAGCCGGGGGCGCTGGCGGGCCAGGGACTCGGTCCAGCTCGTCGCAGCGGTCACGGGTCGAGCATAGGACAGGCCTCTTGTCGTATTGTTGAACAATGACCCGGACGATCCGGCCCTGCGGCGACCGTGGCCTGCTCGTCGAGGTCGACGACGTCGCCGCGGTCACCGCGCTGCACACCGCCCTGCGCGACGAGGTGGCCGCTGGCCGGCTCGCCGGGATCGTCGACCTGGTCCGCGGGGCCCGCACCGTGCTCGTGCGCCTGGCGCCGCGGGCCGACGTCCGGGCGACCGCGGGCATCGTCGAACGCCTCGAGGCCCGCGGGTCCGACGCGACGGTGGAGGGCGACGTCCTCGACCTCGCGGTGCGCTACGACGGGGAGGACCTCGACGACGTCGCGGCGCACACCGGGCTCTCGGTGCCCGAGGTGGTCTCAGCACATACCGGACAGATCTGGACCGTGGCCTTCGCCGGGTTCGCCCCGGGCTTCGGCTACCTCGTCGGGGAGGACGACCGCCTCGTCGTCCCCCGGCGGTCCGACTCCCGGGTCAGCGTCCCCGCCGGCTCCGTGGCCCTCGCCGCGGAGTTCAGCGGGGTCTACCCCCGCGCCTCCCCCGGCGGCTGGCAGCTGATCGGGCGCACCGACGAGCGCATGTGGGACCTCGACCGCGACCCGCCGGCGCTCCTGACCCCCGGGACCCGGGTCCGCTTCCACGAGGAGGGCTGATGTCGCTCGTCGTCGAGGCCACCGGGCCGCTCGCGACCGTGCAGGACGCGGGCCGTCCAGGGCTCAGCGATCTCGGCGTCGGCGCTTCCGGGGCCGCCGACCGTGGCGCCGCCCGGCTCGCGAACCGGCTCGTGGGCAACCCCGAGGACGCCGCCGTCCTCGAGGCGACCCTGGGGGGCCTGGCGCTGCGCGCCGACGTCCCGATGACGGTCGCCGCCACCGGCGCGCCCGGCGACCTGCTGGTCGACGACCGCCCGGTCGGGCACCACTGCCGGGTCCGGGTGCCGGCCGGGGCGGTCGTGCGCCTGGGCCAGCCGCCCGTCGGCGTCCGGACCTACCTGGCCGTCCGGGGCGGGATCGCGGTCGACCCGGTGCTCGGCAGCCGCTCGACCGACGTCCTGGCCGACCTCGGACCGGCCGCCCTGGCCGTCGGCGACGTGCTCCCGGTCGGGGAGGACGCCGTCGAGCTCCCCGCCACCGACCTCGCCCCCGTCGCCCCGCCGCCCGCGGGCGACGTGGTGGCCCGCGTCGTCCTCGGCCCGCGCCACGACTGGTTCACCCCCGAGGCCGTGCGCTCCCTGCTCTCCACGCGGTGGGCGGTGGGTGCCGACAGCAACCGGGTCGGGATGCGGCTCGAGGGCCCCGCGATGGAGCGGGCGGCCGACGTCACCGACGCCGAGCTCCCCAGCGAGGGCGTGGTGCGGGGCAGCCTGCAGATCGCCTCCTCGGGCCGGCCCACCCTCTTCCTCGCCGACCACCCGGTGACCGGGGGCTACCCGGTGGCCGCGGTGGTCCTGGACGCCGACACCGACGCACTCGCCCAGGTCCGGGTCGGCCAGCACCTCCGCTTCCGGGCGACCCGGGCCTGACCGGTCGCTCAGATCAGGAGCCCCGGCAGGAACGTCGCGAGCTCGGGCACGGCGATCAGCAGCCCCAGCAGCGCCGCCTCGATGAGGAGATAGGGGGCGACCCCCCGGAAGATCTCGGCCATGTCGAGCTCGGGCACCACCGACTTCATGGTGTAGAGGTTCAGCCCGACCGGTGGGGTGATCACGGCCATCTCCAGGTTGACCACGAGCAGCACGCCGAACCAGAGCGGGTCGTACCCGAGGTCGCTCACCGCCGGCTCGAGGATCGGCGTGACCACCAGCAGCAGCGACGCCGCGTCGACGAGGCACCCCAGCACCAGCAGCACGAGCATGATCGCGACCATCACCACCCACGGCGGCACGTCCAGTCCGACGACGAAGTCCGACACCGTGTCCGGGATCCGGGCGACGACGAGCATCTGCGTGAAGACGTACGCGGCGGCGACGATGGCGAGGATCGACGCCCCCACCGCGGCGGTCGAGGCGAGGACCGCCCGCAGCTCGGTCCAGCCGAGGGCCCGGTAGAGCACCGCCGTCATGACGAGCGCCGCGAGCGCGCCGACGGCGGCGGCCTCGGTCGGTGTCGCGAAGCCGGTGTAGATCGAGCCGAGCACGAGGACGACGAGCCCGAGGGCGGGGGCGACGGAGCCGAGGGCCCGCAGGCGCTGGCCCCAGCTGAAGGTCTCGGTGTCGCGGGGGGCCTCGGCCGGTCGCAGGCTCGCGCGCCCCACCACGTAGGCGATCATCATGGCGGAGAGCAGCAGGCCCGGGACGATGCCGCCCGCGAACAGCGCCGCGGTGCTCTCACCGGTGATCGACGAGTACAGGATGAACATCAGGCTCGGCGGGATCAGCATGGCCAGCGCCCCGGAGGCCGCCACCGACCCGCTGGCGAACGCCGGCCGGTACCCCCGCGACAGCATCTCGGGCACGGCCATCCGGCCGATCACCGCGACCGAGCTGATGCTGACCCCCGACATCGCCCCGAACACCGTCGACGAGGCGACCGCCGAGGCCCCCAGCCCTCCGGGCACGCGAGTGAACCACCGGTGCGCAGCGGCGAACAGGTCGCGGCCGAGCCCGCTGACCGCGAGCGCCTCCCCGAGCAGGATGTAGAGCGGCGCGGCGACGAGGGCGTACTCCTGCAGCTGCGCGTTCAGGGCGAGCGGCAGCAGCTCCACCCCGCGCCAGCCGTCCAGGACCAGCAGCCCGAGCACGCCCGAGAGGCCGAGCGCGACGAAGATCGGCGTCCGCAGACCGATGAGGACGACTAGGAGCGCGACGGCGAGCCCGACGACCAGTCCGTCCGCCATCAGCGTCCCGCTCCCTCGTCGTCGTGCCCCGCGCCGGTCACGAGAGTGTCGGTGGTGGTGCCGGTCCCGGTGCCGACGTCGGGATCGGTGGTGGGCCCGGCGCCGGGGAGCGCCGCCACGTCCGGAGCCCCGTCGGGTGGCGGGTGCGCCGGGAAGAGCAGGGCGGCGGCCACCAGCAGGGCGCCGGAGACCGCCAGCACGAGATCGGGGATCCACAGCGGGATGCTGAACGTGCCGGCGCCGGTCAGCCCGAGCGTGATGCCCAGGACTGCCGACCGCGCCGCCGTGACCGCGATGGCCAGGCCGAGCAGCGCCGTCGCGGCGCCGGTGACCAGGTCGGCCACACGGCGGGCGCGGGGCGACATCCCGCGGTGGATCAGGTCGAGGGCGATGTGGCCGCCCGTGGCGTACAGGTGCGGGACGGCGAGGACCGTCGCGCCGAGCACCGCGGCCGTGTTGAGCGGGTAGGCCCAGTCGGTCGGGGCGGCGAAGAGGTACCGGGCCAGCGCATCGTAGGTGATGGTCAGGACCATGGCGGCGACGACGAGAGCGGCCAGCGCGGCCGCGGCCCGCGTCGTCGCGAGCACCGCGCGCCGCGCCGCGGCGAGGGGCCCGCTCGCGGTGTCCGGTCGGCTCATCTCCGCCTCCCTCACGCGGTCCGGACGATCTCGGCCATCCGGCCGGTCACGGCCGGCTTCCCCAGGGCGGCCTCCCACCGGGCCCGGACGGGCTCGGTGGCCGCGCGCAGGGCCGCGAGCTCGGCCGGCGTCGGGTCCACGATCTCGACCCCGCCCGCCACGACCTGCGGGAGGTAGTCGTCCTGGTGGACCGCGACCATCGTCGCGGTGCCCTCGCGGTAGAGCGCCCGGCCGCCCGCGTCGAGGGCGGCGCGGGTGCGCGGGTCGAGCGCGGCGTACCAGCTCGCCCGGCAGTAGGCGTCGAAGGTGTAGGAGCCGATGTGGCAGCGGGTGCCGTAGCGCAGGATCGACTGCAGGTCGCGGGAGACCACGGTGCCCAGGTAGCTGAGCATCCCGTCGATGGTGCCGCGCTGGAGCGCCTCGAACACCTCGGCGGACCCCATGGAGACCGGTGCGCCGCCGAGCGCCTTCACCGTCTCGCCCTCGATCTCGCCCGCCACGCGCATCCGCAGCCCCGCCACGTCCTCGGGCCGCCGGATCGGCCGGTCGACGGTCCAGAGGTACTCGTAGGTCAACGGCATGCCGCCGAGCAGCCGGACGTCCTTCTCCGCGAGCTCGTCGTTCACCAGCGCGACCAGCGGCCCGTCGGGGTCGAACACGCGTCGGTGGCGGGCGTAGTCCTCGGTGCCGAACGGGAGCTCCATGGCCCCGAGTGCGGGGAAGCTCGAGGACACGTAGGAGCTGGTCTGGAACACGAGGTCGGCGGCGCCCACGAGCAGACCGGGCAGCAGCTGCTCGGCCCCGAGGAGCGTGCCGCCGTCGTAGAGGTCGAACGACGGGCCGCCCGCCCGGGTCACCGCGTCCAGCGTCGCCTCCACGCCCGGGTAGAGGTCGTCGTAGGACTTCGGGATGTAGGTGGCGGCGCGGACGGGGCCGTCGGCCGGGGAGCGCCAGCCCGTCGGGGCGCCGCACCCGGCGAGGACGCCGACGGCGCCGAGGCCGGCGACCGCGAGGAAGCTCCGTCTGCGCATGCGTCCCGCTCCCTCCGCCGCGATCGCCACGTCCCGGGCGACCGGGGTGGATCGCGGGCAGTGTGGCCCACCGGGGCCGTCCACGGGAGGGGTCGGGCGTACCGGACATCAGGGCCGGGACCGGACGGGCGAGGAGGGCCCGGCGTCAGCGGAAGATCGTCGGGAGCTGGGAGAGGGACAGCACGCCGGCCACGACGGTGAACAGCCACGCGGCCACCCCGATCCCGAGGAACCACGCAGGGCTCCGGTAGCCGCCGAGCAGGTCGCGGCGCCGCCACGCGACCCAGAGCATGATGCCGAGCCCGAACGGCAGGATCAGGCCGTTAAACGCCCCCGCGAACACGAGCAGGGCCGCCGGGGTCTGCCCGAGCAGCAGGTACAGGATCGTCGAGACGGCGATGAAGACGCTGACCGACAGGTTGAACCGCTTCGCGACGAACGGCGAGAGGGTCTTCAGGAACGTCCCGGAGGTGAACGACGCCCCGATGGTGCTGGTCATCCCCGCGGTCCAGAAGACGAGCCCGAACAGGGCGAGCCCGACGGGACCGGCCGCGAAGGCGAACGCCGACCCCACGGGGTCGCTCTTCGACAGCGCCGCCCCGGCGGTGACCGCACCGAGGATGCCCAGGAACAGCGCCACCCGGATCACGAGCGTGACCAGGATGCCGTTCACCGAGCCCCGGGTAATCGTCCGCAGGTTCTCGCGCCCGGTGGTGCCCGCCTCGAGGAAGCGGTGCGCGCCGGCGTAGGTGATGTAGCCGCCGACGGTGCCGCCGACGAGAGTGAGGATCGGCAGGAAGTCCAGCCCGATCGGCGCCACGGTGCGCAGCGCCGCCTCGCCGACCGGCGGAGAGGTGATCACCGCGAGGTAGACGATCAGCCCGATCTTGATCGCGCCGAGCACCAGGACGGCCCGGTCGAGGGTCCCGTCGAGCGCCTTGTACGTGAAGATCAGGATGCAGAGGACGGCGCTGAGGCTCGCGCCGATCCGCGGGTCGAGCCCGACGAGGTTCTTCAGCCCCGCCCCGGTGGCGCTGATGTTGCCGATGCAGAACACCACGCCGCCGACGACGATCAGCCCGGCCAGCACGTAGCCCGACCCGGGGATCACCTTGTTCGCGAGGTCCTGGGCGCGCAGGCCCGACACCCCGATCACCCGCCAGACGTTGAGCTGCACCGCGATGTCGATGAGCACGCTCGCGACGATCGCCGCGGCGAACGAGGCGCCGTACTGGGCGGTGAACGTGCCGGTCTGGGAGATGAAGCCGGGGCCGGCCGCGGACATGGCCATGAGGAACATGGCGCCGACCACGGCGAGGGTGCGCTTCGGGTTCAGGACCGGGGCGTCGGTCGTGGCGGTGGTGTCGTCGCCGTCGGGGGGCGTGGCCATCGCGGCCTCCTCTGGGTACGGTTCGCTCAACATAAGGATCGTTGAACAATCCGTCAATGCTGGAGGCCGTCGTGACCAGTCCCGGGAGCCACACCCCGCACGAGGCCCGCGCCCTGTTCCGCGGCGGCCTGCGCACCCCGACCGCGGGGTGGTGCACCGGCCGGACCCAGGCCAACCTCATCGCCGTCCCGCGCGACTACGCCTACCACGTGCTGCTGTTCGCCCAGCGCAACCCGAAGTCCTGCCCGGTCCTCGACGTCACCGAGCCCGGCGCCACCGCCACCCCGATGTTCGACGGCGACCTGCGCACCGACCTGCCCGCCTACCGCGTCTACGTCGACGGGGAGGCCGCCGGCGAGGTCGACGACGTCCGGGCCGCGTGGCGCGACGACCTCGTCGCCTTCCTCATCGGCTGCTCGTTCACCTTCGAGGACGCGCTGCTCGCGGCCGGCGTGCCGATCCGCCACGTCGAGCTGGGGCGCAACGTCCCCATGTACCGGACGACGATCCCCTGTCGCGACGCCGGCCCGCTCGGCGGACCCCTCGTCGTCTCGATGCGCCCCGTCGCGCCCGACCTCGTCGCCACCGCCGTGCGGGTCACGTCCCGCTACCCCGCCGTCCACGGCGCTCCCGTGCACGTCGGCGACCCGGCCGCCCTCGGCATCACCGACCTCGACCGCCCCGACTTCGGCGACCCGGTCGACCTCCGCCCCGGCGAGGTGCCGGTGTTCTGGGCCTGCGGCGTCACCCCGCAGGCCGCCGTCATGGCGAGCCGCCCGCCGCTCGCGATCTGTCACGCCCCGGGCCACATGGCCATCACCGACGCCCGCGACACCGACCTCGTCGTGCCGTAGGACCCTGCTCGACCGTGAACCGGGGGACGGCCGCCTCGCCGGCAACCGTGTCCTGCCGGTGGCAGCCCTCGATGGCCGGGGTCACATCCCGGGTCTTCCGGAACACCCGGCGCCATGTCGGCCTTGTCCCCCCGGACCCTCGGAGCAGCGGGCCCGCTGTTCGCTCGCCCCACTCCGGAAGGCCATCGTGACCTCGTCCTCCCGTCTCGATCGCAGGTCGCGCACCGCGGCCGCCCCGAACCCCGCCGACGCGGAGGGCATGGCGCCACCGAGCCGACTGCGGATCGCGCTGGTCCTCGGAGCGCTCATCGCCCTCGGGCCGCTGACGATCGACATGTACCTCCCGGCGCTGCCGACGATCACCGCCGAGCTGGAGACCACGCAGGCCGCGGTGCAGCTGACGCTCACCGGCACGCTGATCGGCCTGGCCGCGGGCCAGCTGCTCCTCGGCCCGCTCTCCGACGCCTTCGGGCGCCGCCGGCCCCTGCTGATCGGGACCGCGCTGCACGTGCTGGCGTCGATCGCCATCGTCGTCGCCCCGAACGTGCCGGTCCTCGGCGTCCTGCGGGTGCTGCAGGGCCTCGGCGCGGCGGCCGGCGCGGTCATCGCGCTCGCCGTCGTGCGCGACCTGTTCACCGGCCGACCCGCGGCGACGCTGCTCTCGCGGCTCTTCCTCGTCATGGGCGTGGCCCCCGTCCTCGCCCCGACCCTCGGCGGGGAGCTGCTGCGCATCACGTCGTGGCGCGGGGTGTTCGTCGTGCTCGCGCTCTACGGGGCGGTGCTGGTGCCGATCGTGTGGCGCTCCCTGCCCGAGACGCTGCCGCCGTCGCGGCGCAGCCGGCCCGGGGTGCGGACGACCCTGAGCACGTACAAGGGGCTGCTGCACGACCGGGCCTTCGTCGGGCTGGTCCTCGTCGCCGGGCTCGCGATGGCCGGGCTGTTCAGCTACGTCTCCGGTGCGACCTTCGTCTACCAGGACCAGTACGGGCTCGACGAGCAGCAGTTCGGCATCCTCTTCGGCGCCGGCGCGGTCTTCCTCATCGCCGCCACGCAGCTCAACGCCCTGCTGCTGCGCCGCTTCGAGCCGCGGCGGATCCTCGTCGCCGCCATCGGCGCGGGCACCGTGGCCGCGTTCGTCCTGCTCGCCCTGGCGCTGGTCGGCACCGGACTCGTGGGCGTCGTCATCCCGATGTGCGCGGTGCTGTTCGCGTGCGGCCTGGCCCTGCCCAACGCCCCCGCCCTCGCGCTCTCGCGCCACGGACGGAACGCCGGGACGGCCGCCGCGCTCCTCGGTGCCGTGCAGTTCGGGGTCGGGGCGCTCGTCTCGCCGCTGGTCGGCCTGCTGGGCAACGACGCCGTCGCCCTCGGCCTGTCGGTGTCCGGCGCCCTCGTGCTGGCCTGCATCGTCCTCGCCGCGGTCGTCCGCCCGTGGAGCCTCGGCGACGTCGACGCCCCCGACCCCGCCGACGCAACCGCGCCGGCCGCGGGTCAGGCCTGACCCGTGCCCGAGTCGGTGCCCACCGCGTACCGGGCGACGATCGTCGCCGCGGCCTCGTCGACGGCCCGGGCGACGTCGGCGGGCTCCGGGTCCCAGTCGAGCAGCAGCATGCGGGGCCAGAACACGTAGTTGGCGATCATCCCGAGGAACTGGGTGGCGACGAGGTCGGCGTCGTCGAACCGCAGGGTCCCGGCCCCGTGCTCGGTGAGCAGGTACTCGCGAACCGAGAGGAAGAACGGCAGCTTCCCGAGGTCGAAGTGGGTGCGACCGAGCTCGGGGAAGCGGGGTAGCTCGGCGATGACGATGCGGAACAGGTCCGCCATGTCGGGCCGGGTCAGCAGGGCGGCGTAGCGGGAGCCGATGGCGCGCAGGCCCGCCGTCGGAGCCCCCACCGCCGGCGGCGGACCGTCGTCGCCGGCGGCCCACGAGGTCGTGACCATCGCGCTGAACAGCTCGGCCTTCGTCGGGAACTGCTTGAACAGGGTCGCGCGCGACACCCCGGCCTCGGCGGCGACCTTGGCCAGCGACGTGCCGTCGTAGCCCAGGTCGAGGAACAGCCGGCGCGCGGCCGTCACCAGCGCCTCGCGGTTCCTCGCGGCCAGGTCGCGGTGGTAGCGCGCCGCGCCGCCGGAGGCGGACGGCGCGGATTCGTCGGCGCTCATCCCCACATCCTGCCCTCCGCGCCGTCCCGAGGCGAGCCGCTTGACTCACCTCGTTCCGCCTGGTTCTCTCCTGGCCCTGAGGTGAGTGGATCGGCTCACCTCGATGACGAGGAGATGGTCGACGTGGGACGGTTCGACGGACAGGTCGTGCTCGTGACGGGAGCGACGGGCGGCATGGGCGCGAGTCACGTCCGCGCTCTCCACGAGGAGGGCGCCGCCGTGGTGGTCGCGGCCCGCGACGAGATGCAGGGTCGGGCGCTCGCTGCGGGGCTCGGGGAACGGGCGCTGTTCACGCCGCTCGAGGTCACCGACGAGCGGCAGTGGGCCGCGGCGGCAGGGGCCGCGGAGGAGCGGTTCGGTCCGGTATCGGTCCTGGTCAACAACGCCGGGATCCAGCACGCCCCGACCCTGATCGAGGGCGCCGACCCGGCGCTGTGGGAGCGGACGTTCGCGGTCAACGTCACGGGAGCGGCACTCGGGATCCGTGCCGTCGCGCCGGGCATGCGGAACCGAGGGGGCGGCGTGGTGGTGAACGTCGGCTCCGTGATGGCGCACGGCGGCACCCCGTTCTTCGGGCCCTACGTCGCGAGCAAGTGGGCGCTGCGCGGCCTGACGCGGACGGCCGCGCTCGAGCTGGCCCGCGACGGTGTCCGCGTGAACGCGATCCACCCCGGAGTCGTCGAGACGCCGCTGATCACGGCGCCGGGCGGCGACGGGGCGGCGCCGATCATCGACTCGTACTCGCCGGCTCCGTTCGCCGTCCCGCGTCTGGCGCAGCCGGAGGAGGTGTCCCGCCTCCTGCTCTTCCTCGCCTCGCCCGACGCCGCCTTCGCCACCGGCGCCGAGTTCGTGCTCGACGGCGGCCTGTCGCTCGGCCCGGCCCTGGCCACCGTCTAGGTCGCTCGACGCACCCGCCTACCTGGACTTCCCGGGCCACCTCTGATACTTGTGTGCTACCCAGCAAGCAAGTGAGAGGTGGTCCCCGTGCCCCGAACTCCGCTCGTCCTCGTCCACGGCAATCCCGAGTCCGCGGCCGTCTGGGGGTCGCTCATCGGGGAGCTCGACCGGGCCGACGCGGTCGTCCTGTCCCCGCCCGGATTCGGCGTCCCGGCGCCCCGCGGCTTCGACTCGTCGGCCACGGCGTACCGGGAGTGGCTGGCGTCCCAGCTCGAGCTGTTCCGCGCTCCGGTCGACCTGGTCGGCCACGACTGGGGCGGCATCCACGTCGCGGCGCTGGCCATGAGCCGTCCGGACCTCGTCCGCAGCTGGGCCTCCGACGCCCTCGGCGTGTTCGCGCCCGACTACGCCTGGCACCCGCGGGCCCAGGTGTGGCAGCAGGAGGGCCCGGGGGAGGCCTCGGTGCAGCAGTTGTGGGGCGGCGACCTGCAGCAGCGCCTCGCGGTGTCGGCGGCCCTCGGGATGACCGGGCGCATGGCGGAGCGGGTCGCGGCGGGGATGGACCCCGAGATGGGGCGCAGCGTCCTGAAGCTGCTGCGGTCGGCACGGCAGCCGGCGATGGCCGAGGCGGGACGGCTCCTCCCGGACGCCGCACGACGTCCGGGGCTCGCTCTCATCGCCCTGGACGACGCCGAGGCGGCCAGCGGGACGGTGGTGCAGCACGAGTGGGCGGCGCGCGAGGCGGGCGCGTCGATCGTGCACCTGGAGGGCGTGGGCCACTGGTGGCCGGAGGAGACGCCGGCGCCGGTCGCCGAGGCCCTCACGGCATTCTGGGCCGAGCTGCCGGAGCCGGACCGGGCTGCGGCCGCCGTCTCCTGAGGCGCCGTCACCCATCCGTGGCGGGGGGTCTATAGGTTCACCGGGTGCGGAGCGCTGTGGCCCGGACCGTGACGACCGCGGACCGGGCGATCGGGACGGCCACGGTGGTGGCCGGGGTCGTCTACTCGGCGTTCCTCGTGACTCCGCTGCTGGGGACGCGGCTCGACCCGGCCCGCTCCTACGTCAGCGAGCTCGCCGCGCTCGACCAGCCGCACAACACGGTCTTCCGCGTCGTCGACGCGGTCGTCGGGCTCGTCGTGGTGATCGCGGCCGTGCACGTGGCGCGCGGCGCCCGGGTCGCCGCGGTGCGCTGGGCCGGCGTCGCGCTCGGCCTCTTCGGCGTGGCCACGCTGCTCGACGTCGCGGCGCCGATGACCTGCGCGCCCTCGGCCGACGCGGTGTGCGCCGCGGCCGAGGCGTCGCGGTCGGTGCTCGCGTTCGGGGTCCACGAGGTGTCGAGCTTCGTCTCGAACGCGGCCGCGATCGTCGCGGTGGTGCTGCTGGCCGTGGCCCGGTCGCGCGGGCGGAGCGCCCACCAGCCGGCGTCGCCGTTCGAGGGCGCCCTGCTGGTGGGGCTCCCGCTGGTCGTCCTGCCGGGGCTGCTCGTGGTGCTCGAGGAGACCGTGGGGCTGGGGCTCGACCCGGTCGTCGGGTACGTCCAGCGGGTGCAGGTCCTGGCCCTGTCCGGCGTCCTGATCGCTATCGGGCTGGTGGTGCTGCGCGGGTCGCGGTGGGTGCGGGCTCCCCGGTGAGGGCCCGCACGGTCGTCGTCGTCCCGGGGCTGGGCTCGACGCCCGGGGAGTGGGACGCGGTCGTCGAGGCGCTGCCGGCCGACGTCGCGGTCGTCGTGGTCGACCCCGCCGACGCCCCGCCGCTGCGGAGCCGGGAGGACTGGACGCCGGAGGCCGTCGCCGCCCGGCTCGCCGCGCGGGTGGCCGCGGCGGAGCGGCCGCTGCTGCTCGTCGGGCACTCGTCGGGCGGGCTCCACGTGCAGTCCCTCCTCTACACCGACCCGGGATGCGCGGGCGCGGTGCTCGTCGACGCCTCCCACGAGCAGTCGGTCCGCCTCGCGCCCGCCCCCCTGAGCGACCTCGGGCGGGCGGTGGCCGAGCTGGTCCTCGCCACCGGGGTCACCACCCTGGTCGGTCCGTGGCTGCGCGTCCTCGGGGTCCGGGCGACCTCGGTGCGCCGGCGCGACCGCATGGGCCCCGCCGCGGTCCGGGCGGTCTACGCCTCGCGGGCCTGGGCGACCACCACGCTCGACGCCTGGTTCGGGCACGGGCCGCTGCAGGCCGGGGTCCTGGCCTGGCACCGCGAGCGCGGGGCGCCCGGGGTGCCGGTGCGGCTGCTGGTCGGGTCGGCCGGCTCGGGGCGTGGCCGGGACCGGTGGATCGCGGTGCAGCGGGACCTCGCGGACCGGCTCGGGGCGCCCGACCCGGTGCTGCTCGACGACGCCGGGCACCTGATCACCCTCGACCGCCCCGACGCCGTCGCGGACGCGATCGCGCGACTCCTCGACGAGGGCGCCCACACTTAACCGTCGCGTCACCTCCCGCAGGATGCGACGTATGACGCTGCACCCCGTGCCCCAGGAGATGCTCGCGGTCGCCCTCGCGCAGGCCCGCACCGGCTACGAGACGGGCGGAGTGCCGGTCGGCGCCGCGCTGTTCGGTCCGGACGGCGAGCTCCTCGGCGCCGGGCACAACCGGCGCGTCCAGGACGGCGACCCCGCCACCCACGGCGAGACGGCCGCCTTCCGCGCCGCGGGCCGCCGCCCCGACTACGCCGGCACCACCATGGTCACCACGCTCTCGCCCTGCTTCTTCTGCGCCGGGCTGATCCGCCAGTTCCGCATCCCGGCGCTCGTCGTCGGGGAGGCCCGCACGTTCGGCGGGCAGCACGCCTGGCTCGAGGAGCACGGCGTGCGCGTCACCCTCCTCGACGACCCGGAGTGCGCCGACCTCATGTCCCGCTTCGCCGCCGAGCAGCCCGAGACGTGGCTCGAGGACATCGGGGGGCCGGAGTGAGCATCCCGCTGGTCGACATCGCCGACGGGACCACGGAGATCGTCGGGAAGGCTCTCGACGAGGCCCTGCGGACGTCGGGCTTCCTCCTGGTCACGGGCCACGGCGTTCCCGACGAGGAGCGGCGCGCGGCCCGGGCGGCCGCGCGCGAGTTCTTCGCCCTGCCCGCCGAGGTGAAGCAGCGCCACGCGGTGGCGGTCGGTGGCCACGGCTACCTCGGGCCGGGCGCGGAGGCCAACGCGGCGGCGGAGGGCGTGGCGGGGCCGCCGGACCTCAAGGAGTCGTGGACCGTCGGTGCCGACGTGCCCTCGGGTGACCCCGCGGTCGACGCGGTCTGGTTCGCCCCCAACGCCTGGCCCTCGGAGGTGCCGGCGCTGCAGGCCACCCTCGAGCGGCACATGGGCCGCATGCGCGCGCTCGCCGACCGGCTGCTCGAGATCGGGGCCGTGGGGCTGGACCTGCCCACCGACCACTTCACCCGGCACACGGGCCACCCGAGCTACACGCTCAACGTCAACCGCTACCCGCCGCTGACCGAGACCGGGCCACCGACCGAGGGCCAGTTCCGCATCGGGGCCCACACCGACTTCGGGACGTTCACGGTGCTCGACCGAGAACCGGGCGCGGGCGGTCTGCAGGTCGACATGGGCGGCACCTGGGTCGACGCGCCGTACGTCGAGGGCGCCTTCACGATCAACGTCGGGGACCTGCTGGCCCGCTGGACCGGGGAACGCTGGCGCTCCACCCGCCACCGGGTGCTGCCACCGCAGGCCTCGGCGCCCGACGAGGACCTCGTCAGCCTCGTCTTCTTCTACGAGCTGGACCCCGACACCGTCGTCGAGTCCCTCGGTCCCCCGCTGGGGCGCACCGCCGCGCCTCCGGTCCGGGCGGCCGACTACCTCGCCGACAAGCTCGCGGCCATCACCGTCTCGCCGTAGGGGGACCCCATGTCCGTCATCGAGGAACCAGCCGACGTCGTCGTCCGCGACGGTGTCTACGGCGACAAGGTCGTCGCGGTCGAACCCGGCGGCGCCGAGTTCATCCCGCTCGCCGAACGCCACGGGCGGCCCCGTCAGCTGTTCTGGACGTGGTGCTCGCCCAACCTCGAGTTCGCGACGATCTTCGTCGGCGTCCTCGCGGTGGGCGCGTTCTCGCTGGGGTTCTGGGGCGCGTTCCTCGGCATCCTCGTCGGGACCGCGCTCGGGTCGCTGACCCACGGCCTGCTCTCCGCGCGGGGCCCGGCCGCCGGCGTACCGATGATGGTGCTCTCCCGGCTGGGCTTCGGCTTCGTCGGGAACGCCCTGCCCGCCGGGCTGAACGCGGTGGTCGGGGGCATCGGCTGGTTCGCGGTGAACAGCGTCTCGGGGGCGCTCGCGCTCTCGACGCTCACCGGGATGCCGGGCTGGGTGGCGCTGCTGATCGTGGCCGCGGTGCAGATCGGGGTGGCCCTGCTCGGGCACAACCTGATCCACGGGTTCGAGAAGGTCGTGCTGCCGGTGCTCGCGGTGGTCTTCGCGATCACCTCGGTGGTGATCCTGACGCAGGTCGACACCACGTTCACGCCCACCGGCGGCCAGCCGGCGGGGACGGTCGCGGGCTTCCTGCTCACCGTCGGCGCGACCTTCGGCTACGCGGCCGGATGGAACCCCTACGCCACCGACTACACCCGCTACCTGCCCGCCGACTCCAGCCCGCGGGCCGTCGGCTGGGCCGCCGGGCTCGGGGTGTTCGTCCCGTGCGTGATCCTCGAGACCGTCGGCGCCGCGTCGGCCACCATCGGCGGGATCGGCGGCGGCGCGCTCGACGACCCCACCGGCGTGTTCACCTCGAACCTCCCCGGCTGGCTCGCCGCCCTGACGCTGCTGTGCATCGCGATCGGCGCCGTGGCCGCGAACGCGATCAACATCTACTCGGGCTCGATGTCGTTCGTCGCGCTCGGCATCCGGCTGCCGCTGACGCTGCGGCGGGCGCTCGCCGTCGGGGTCTTCGGGGTGCTCGGCTTCGTCGTGGCGCTGTTCGGGCTCGCCGACGCCGGCCACGCCTACGAGGGCTTCCTGCTGATCATCGCCTACTGGATCGGGCCGTGGCTGGCCGTCGTGTTCGTCGACCGGTGGCTGCGCCGGGGGTCGGGCGAGGCGCTGCTGTTCGACACCTCGCACCGCAACGTCGCCGGGCCGGTGGCGATGCTGTCCGGGATCGTCGTCTCGATCGTGCTGTTCGCGAACCAGACGTCCTTCACCGGGCTCGTCGCGCAGGCGGTGCCGACGGTCGGGGACATCGCCTTCGAGGTGGGGTTCGTGGTGTCGGGGCTCGTCTACTTCGCGCTGCGGCGCCGGTCGGCCTGACCTCGCGACGCAAGATCGTCGGAACGAGGAGGGCCCGGACGCTCGGCGTCCGGATCCTCCTCGGGCCGACGATCATGCTCTGCCGACCCGGCACGACCTAGGGTGCCGGGCGTGCCGACCGTTCTGCGTGCCACCGCCCTGACCGACCCGATCCTCGGCCACGGCGAGGGCCCGGTCTGGCACGACGGCGGGTTCCGCTGCGTCGACATGCTCGCCGGCGACGTCGTCACCCTCGCCGGCGACGGGTCGGTGCGCCGCGACCACGTCGGGGACGTCGCCGCGGCGTTCCGGCCGCGCGTCGGGGGCGGCTGGGTGGTCGCGACCGAGCGGGAGTTCGTGCTCCTGGACGCGTCGATGCAGGTCGAATGGTCCAGCGGGGCCCTGTGGAGCGACCCCGACATCCGGTTCAACGAGGGCGGCGCCGACCCGGACGGCGCCTTCCTCTGCGGCTCCATGGCCTACGACGAGCGGTCCGGGGTCGGGACGCTGTACCGGCTGCGCCCCGACCGGACCGTCGAGGTCGTCGAGGAGGGGCTGACGATCCCCAACGGCCTGGCGTTCGCCGACGACGGGACCGCCCTGCACGTCGACACCCCCACCCACCGGATCGACCGGATCACGCTCGCGGGCGGCCGCACCGCCGGGCGCCGGCCGGTGGTGACGATCGAGGACGGCGTCGGGCACCCCGACGGCCTCACTCCCGACGCCGCGGGCGGGTTCTGGGTGGCGCTGTTCACCGGCGGGGCCGTCCGGCACTACACCGCCGACGGGGTCCTCGACGCCGTGGTCGAGGTGCCGGCCTCGCAGACGACGGCCTGCGCGCTCGGGGGCACCCGCCTCTACGTCACCACCTCGTCCCGCGACATCGATCCCGACGACGAGCCGCTCGCCGGAGCGGTGTTCGTCGCCGAGGTCTCCGACGTCTCGCCGCCGGGACTCCCGGTGCGCCCCTACGCCGGCTGAGCGGCCTCCGGCACCACGACCACCCGGCCGCGCAGCGTTCCCGCGTCGGCCTCGGCGTGGACGCCCGCCAACTCGGCCAGCGGCACGCGCCGGGCCACGTCGACGTGCAGCTCGCCCCGGTCGACCAGCGCCACCAGGTGCGCCAGCTGCTCGGCGTCGCTGCGGACGAACACGCCCACCGCGCGCACGCCGCGCGCCTCGTCGGCGGGTGCCGGCGTCTGCACCACGGTGTTCACGACGACGCCGCCGTCGCGCACGAGGCCGACGAGTGCGCCCAGGTCGGCCGGAGCGAGGTTGAGCAGGACGTCGACCGGCTCGTCGACGGCCGACGCGACGTCGCCGGCGGTGTGGTCGACGACCTCGTCGGCGCCCGCCGCCGTCAGGCCGTCCCGGCTGCGGGGACTGCCGGTGGCGATCACGTGCGCGCCGGCGTGCTTCGCGAGCTGCACGGCGTACCCGCCGACCGACCCGCCCGCGCCGTTGATCAGCACGCGCTGCCCGGCCGTCAGCTTCGCCTCGTCGACCAGGGCCTGCCAGGCGGTGAGACCCACCATCGGCAGTGCGGCGGCGTCGGCGAGCGCGACGTCCGCGGGCGCCCGCGTCAGGACCTCGGCGGGCGTGACGACGTACTCCGCGGCCGCGCCGTCGGCCACCATCGACAGGAACCCGACGACCGCCTCGCCGACCTCGAGGCCGTCCACGCCCTCGCCCAGGGCGTCGACCGTCCCGGCGACCTCGATGCCCGGGACGTGCGGCAGCGTCACCGGGAAGGGGCCCTGCAGGTAGCCCCCGCGGATGCCGTCGTCGACGGGGTTGAACGTCGTGCCCGCGACGCGGACCCGCACCTCGCCCGGACCCGGGACGGGCTGCTCCACGTCCTCGTACCGGAGCACCTCGGGGCCGCCGTACTCGTGGAACCGCACTGCCTTCACGTCGCGTCCTCCAGCGTCTCGTCTGCTTCGAACTCGAAGCGCCCGTGACGCTAGCGATGCTTCGAACTCGAAGCAAGTAGACTCGGGCGGTGCCCGACCCGCCGCACTCCGTCGACCCGGTCCAGCTCGGCGCCTACTTCGCCCTGGTCGAGGTGTCCGGACTGCTGCGCCACGCGATCGAGCAGCAGCTCCACGACGACGGCGGCCTGACCTTCGTCCGGTTCCAGGTCCTCATGCGGCTCGCGCAGTCGCCGACCGGCAGCCACCGCATGACCGACCTGGCCGACGCGATCGTCCACAGCCGCAGCGGGCTGACCTACCAGGCGGGCCTGCTCGAGAAGGCGGGCCTCGTCGCCCGGACCCCCTCCCCCGACGACGAGCGCGGCGTCACCGTCACGATCACCGACGCCGGGCGGGCGCTGATCGCGGAGGTGCTGCCGGGCCACGAGGAGGTCGTCGGGCGGATGCTGTTCGACCCGCTCTCCCGGGAGGACTCCCGGACCCTGATCGGCCTCCTCGAGCCGGTGCGCGACCACATGCGCGCGCTGCCCCCGCGGTCCGCCGTGTCGAGGCGCCGGTCGCGCCGCCCCTGAGCCCCTGGTGACCGCCCGCCCGGCCGGGCAGAGTGTCGAGATCACGCGAGGGCGGGAGAGCCGGAGTGGACGAGGGCATCGGGGCCTGGGTGGCCCGCCGGGCGGAGCGGTCCCCCGAGAAGGTGGCCCTGATCGACGGCCCGAGCGGGGCCCGGACCTCCTACGCCGAGCTCGACCGGCGGGTCGGGTCGCGGGCGCACGACCTCGCGGGGCGGGGGGTCGGGCCGGGCGACCGGGTGGCGCTGCTCGGGGAGAACTCGACGGCGTACCTGGAGTGGCTCTTCGCGGTCGCCCGGCTCGGCGCGATCGCGGTGCCGGTCAACATGCGGCTCGCGCCCGCCGAGGTGGTCCACGTCCTGGCCGACTCCGGGGCGCGCCTGCTGGTGCACTCCGCGGCGTTCGCCGGGCTCGCCGCCGCCGCGCTCGCCGAGCACCCCGGGGTGGACACGGTGGACCTCGGCGCCGAGCCGGGCACGGACCCTCGTCGGGAACGGGAGCCCGAGGCCGGCCGCGGCGGCGAGCCCTGCGTGATCATGTACACCTCGGGCACCACCGGACGGCCGAAGGGCGCGGTGCTCACCCACGACAACATGCTCTGGAACGCGGTGAACATGCTCTCCGCGGGGCCGGGCATCGCGTCGAGCGACGTGACGATCGCGGCGGCACCGCTGTTCCACATCGGGGCGCTCGGGCTCTCGGCGCTGCCGCTGCTCTACGCGGGCGGGACGGTCGTCGTGGTGCCGTCCTTCGACCCCGCGGGCTTCCTCGACCTCATGGCCGCCCACGCCGTGACCACCCAGTTCCTCGTGCCCGCGATGTGGGCGGCGCTGACCCGGGTGCCCGATCTCGACGAGCGCTCCCTCCCCGCCCTGCGCTGGGCGATCTCCGGCGGCGCGCCGTGCCCGCTGACGGTGATCGAGCGGTTCCTCGCGCTGGGCTGGACGTTCACCGAGGGCTTCGGGATGACCGAGCTCTCCCCCGCGGCCCTGTTCCTCGACACCACCGACGTCGTCGCGCACGCCGGCTCGGTGGGGCGCCCGTTCATGCACGTCGACGCCCGACTGGTCGACGAGGCGGGCACCGAGGTGGGCGTCGGCGAGGTCGGGGAGCTGGTGCTGCGCGGCCCGACGGTGTTCGCCGGCTACTGGGGCCGCCCCGACGAGACCGCCGAGGCCCTGCGCGAGGGCTGGTTCCGCTCCGGTGACCTCGGGACCCGCGACGACCAGGGCTTCGTCACGCTCGTCGACCGCAGGAAGGACATGATCATCACAGGAGGGGAGAACGTGTACCCGGTGGAGGTCGAGCAGGTGCTGCACCGGCACCCGGGCGTGGCCGACGTGGCCGTGGTCGGGGTCGGCGACCCGCAGTGGGGCGAGACGGTGCTCGCCGTCGTCGTGCCCGAGGGCGACGTCGACCCCGCGGAGCTCATCACGTTCGCCCGCGAGCGGATCGCCCACTTCAAGGCGCCCCGCCGCGTCGAGCTGGTGACCGAGCTGCCCCGCAACGCCACCGGCAAGCTGCTCAAGCGCGTGCTGCGCGAGCAGTTCGCCGGGTCGGCCGCGGCGGTGTCGCGATGACGGCGGTGGCGGACGTGACGAGCCCGTGGCGGACCGAGGAGCGCCGGGAGCTGCGGGCGATGGTCCGCCGCTTCACCGAGCGGGAGATCGTGCCGCACCTCGAGACCTGGGAGGACGCCGGCGAGCTGCCGCGCTCGCTGCACCGCACCGCCGGGTCGCTCGGCCTCCTCGCCCTGGGCTTCCCCGAGGCGGTCGGCGGCGACGGCGACCACACCGACACGGCGCTCGTCGCCGAGGAGCTGATCCTCGCCGGCGGCTCGAGCGGGGTGTGCGCGGGCCTGTTCACCCACGGCATCGCCGCCCCGCACATCGCCCTGCACGGCTCCCCCGACCTCGTCGACCGCTTCGTGCGGCCCACGCTGCGCGGCGAGCTGATCGGCTCGCTCGGGATCACCGAGCCCGGCACCGGGTCCGACGTCGCCGCGATCACCACCCGCGCGGTCCGCGACGGCGAGGACTACGTGGTGACCGGCGCCAAGACGTTCATCACCTCGGGCACCCGCGCCGACTACGTGACCACGGCGGTGCGCACCGGCGGGCCGGGGCACCGCGGGGTGTCGCTGCTCGTCGTCGAGACCGACCGGCCCGGGGTCTCGCGGACACGCCTGCGGAAGATGGGCTGGCACTGCTCGGACACCGCGACGATCTCGTTCGACGAGGTCCGGGTGCCGGCGTCGCACCTGGTCGGGGCCGAGGGCAGCGGGTTCCGGCAGATCATGGAGCGCTTCGGCTCCGAGCGGCTCTCGCTCGCCGTGCAGGCCTACGCGACCGCGCAGCGCTGCGTCGACCTGACGATCGCCTGGGCGAAGCAGCGCGAGACCTTCGGCGCACCGCTGTCGTCACGACAGGTGGTCCGGCACCGGATCGCCCGCATGGCCCGGGTGACCACCGTCGCCCGCACCTACGTCCGCGACGTCCTCGCGCGCTGGGAGGCGGGCGACGCCTCGGGCGACCTCGTCGCCGAGCTCGCGATGGCCAAGAACACCGCGGTCGAGGCCTGCGACTGGGTGGTCGACCAGGCCGTCCAGCTGCACGGCGGGGCGGGCTACCTGCACGGGATCGAGGTGGAGCGCCACTACCGCGACGCCCGCATCCTCGGGATCGGCGGCGGGACGAACGAGATCATGGACGAGGTCGTCGCGTCCCGGCTGGGGCTGGACTGACGGCCTTCCCGACGATCGTCCGGGGCCGGTCCGGATCGGGACGATGACGCCCGAATGGTCCGGACGCCGTGGGAGTGGGTACGCCGTCGGCATGAGCGAGCCGAAGGACGACACCGTCCGCAGCATGATCGAGCAGGCCCACGAGGAGATCGTCGACGAAGCGGGCACCACGGACGAGAAGGGCACCCGGGAACCCGTCGCGTGACGTAGCTTACGCCGTGTGAACGCACCGTTCGGACCAGGCGAGCCGCAGCAGGGCTACGGGCAGCAGCCCCAGTACGGGCAGCAGCAGCCCGGCTACGGCCAACAGCAGCAGTACGGACAGCAGCAGTACGGGCAGCAGCAGCCCCAGTACGGGCAGCAGCCGGGTTACGGGCAGCAGCCGGGTTACGGCCAGCAGCCGGGCTACGGCCAGCAGCCCCCGCAGTACGGGCAGCAGCCCGCGCCCCAGCAGGACGGGCCCGGGTACGGCGCCCCGCAGTCGAATTGGGGCGGTGCGGCCCCGACCGAGCCGTCGTCGGTACGCACCGCCTTCTTCTGCTGGATCGGCGCCCTCGCCCTCTACCTCCTCGGGCAGATCCTCGGCGTCGTCTTCCCCCCGAGCCCCGAGGACTACGCCGCCTACTTCGAGAGCCTCGGTCTGCCCGCCGACCCCCAGCTCCTCGCCACGGTCGAGTCGACCTCCGGCGTCGCCTCGATCGTCGGCCTCGTCGTCAGCGTCCTCGTGATCGCGCTGTTCGCCTGGTTCGGCCTCAAGATGCGCGCCGGGGCGAACTGGGCCCGGATCACCACCGCGATCCTCGCGGTCCTCGGCATCCTCGGTGCCCTCGGGACCGGGGTCGCGTCCCTGGTCAGTGCCCTCCCGGTCGCGGGCGGGGGCTTCGCCGCCGTGCTGCAGGTGCTGGCCGGCCTCGCCCTGATCGCCTATCTGGTGTTCCTGTTCCAGAAGCCGTCGAACGCGTACTTCGCCGCGCGGCGGTGACGCCCACCCGGTCGCACTGACTCCCCGGGTCCCGGCGTGTAGAACGGCGGACGTGGAGAAGGCTGACCGTCCCTGGGGTTTCGCGACCCGCGCCGTGCACGCCGGCGCCGTGCCCGACGACGCCGTGGGGGCCCGGGCCGTGCCGATCTACCAGTCGACGAGCTTCGTCTTCACCGACACCGCCGACGCCGCCAACCTCTTCGCCCTGCAGAAGTACGGCAACATCTACAGCCGCATCGCCAACCCCACCGTCGCCGCCTTCGAGGAGCGGGTCGCGAGCCTCGAGGGGGCGATCGGTGCGGTGGCCACCGCGTCGGGCCAGGCCGCGGAGTTCCTGACCTTCGCGTGCCTGGCCGGGGCGGGCGACCACGTGGTCAGCGCCGCCAGCCTCTACGGCGGCACCGTCACCCAGCTCGACGTCACGCTGCGGCGCTTCGGCGTCGAGACCACCTTCGTGTCGGGCGACGACCCCGAGGACTTCCGGGCGGCGATCACCGAGAAGACCCGGTTCGTGTTCGCGGAGCTCGTCACCAACCCCTCCGGGGAGGTCACCGACGTCGCCGCGCTCGCCGAGGTGGCGCACTCCGCGGGCCTCCCGCTGATCATCGACGCGACGACGGCCACGCCCTACCTGTGCCGCCCGATGGAGCACGGCGCCGACATCGTCATCCACTCGGCGACGAAGTTCCTCGGCGGTCACGGCACCACCCTCGGCGGCGTCATCTGCGAGTCGGGCCGGTTCGACTGGGGCAACGGCCACTTCCCGCAGATGACCGAGCCGATCCCCTCCTACGGCGGACTGACCTGGTGGGGGAACTTCCAGGAGTACGGGTTCCTGACGAAGCTGCGGTCCGAGCAGCTGCGCGACATCGGCGCCTCGCTCTCCCCGCACTCGGCGTTCCTGCTGCTCCAGGGCGTGGAGACGCTCCCGCAGCGGATGGCCGCGCACGTCGCGAACGCCCGCCGGGTGGCCGAGTGGCTCGACGCCGACGACCGCGTCGAGTGGGTGCGCTACGCCGGGCTGCCCGACCACCCGCACTTCGAGCGCGCGAAGCACTACCTGCCCGAGGGCCCCGGCGCGGTGTTCGCGTTCGGGGTCCGGGGCGGTCGCGACGCCGGGCGCCGCTTCATCGAGTCGGTGCAGCTGTGCTCCCACCTCGCCAACATCGGCGACGCCCGCACGCTCGTGCTGCACCCGGCCTCGACCACCCACCAGCAGCTCTCCGAGGACCAGCTCCGCGAGGGCGGGGTGCGGCCCGACCTGATCCGCATCAGCGTCGGCATCGAGGACGTCGACGACATCCTCTGGGACCTCGACCAGGCCCTCACCGCCGCGACGAAGGACCTCTGATGAGCACCTGGACCGGGCCCACCGCACTGCAGCGCCAGGACCTCCTGCGCTCGACGAGGACCGTCGCGGTGGTCGGCGCCTCGCCCAACCCGGCCCGCGCGTCGAACTTCGTCGCCACCTACCTGCTCTCGAGCACCGGCTTCGACGTCTACTTCGTCAACCCGCACGCCGAGGAGATCCTCGGCCGGCCGGTCTACCCGTCACTGGCCGAGGTGCCCGTGGCGATCGACCTCGTCGACGTCTTCCGCAAGCCGGCGGACCTGCCGTCGGTGCTCGACGCGACGATCGAGGCCGGCGCGAAGACGTTCTGGACGCAGTTCGGCCTCTACGACGAGGACCTGGCCCGCCGGGGCGAGGAGGCCGGGCTGACCGTGGTGATGGACCGCTGCCTCAAGGTGGAGCACGCCCGGTTCGCGGGCGGGCTCCACCTCGCCGGCTTCAACACCGGGGTCATCAGCGCCCGGCGTCGCGGCTAGACGGGTCGCTCAGCGACCGCGGGCGACCGGCAGGAACGCGGCGACCGCGACGGCCACCGCACCGATCGTCAGGATCGAGGCGCCGGGGACGTGGATCCACATCGTCGAGCTCATGCCGAAGTAGGCCTGGACGAACGACAGGACGAACACGACGAGGGCGGTGACGGCGGGCCACAGGGCCGCGCCGCGGAGCTTCCACAGCGCGAACGCGGCGATCGTCGTGATCCCGGCGACGACGTGCAGGACGATCGCGCCGGTGGCGTGCGGGGCCTCCCACGACTCGTCGCCGGCCGGCCCGATGAACTCTCCCGCCGTCACGAACTGCCACAGCAGGGTGACCACCGTCAGCACGGCGAAGACGCGGAACGTCGTGAGGATCGGGTCGGACGTGCGCTGCGCGGGCACGGTTCCGGTGGTGTGGGCCATGGTGGTCCTTCCGAGGTGGTGGAGACGCCGGGCTACCCGGCGACGGCGCCGGAACACTTGAAAGGACAATATGTCGGACGAGGTCCTCGCGCGCTGTGAGGTGGCTGGGCGTTCGCTGAAGGTTCGTCGGGCGGTCTCCGGGGACGTCCCCGCACTGGCCGCCCTGTTCGGGGCCGACCCGGTGTCGGCCGCGCGCGGTGACGGAACCGAGGGCGACCTCGCGGACTACGAGCGGGCCTTCGCCGCGGTCGACGCCGACCCGCACCAGCTCCTCGTCGTCGTGACGGAGGCCGCCGGCATCGTCGGGACCCTGCAGATCTCCCTGCTGCCCGGGCTCGGCCGGCGGGGGATGCTGCGGGGACAGCTCGAGGCGGTGCACGTCGACGGGTCGTGGCGGGGCCGCGGGCTCGGGGCCTGGCTGGTGGGGTGGGCCGTCGAGGAGTGCCGCCGGCGCGGGTGCGGGCTGGTGCAGCTGACGAGTGCCGTGGAGCGCGGGGACGCGCACCGGTTCTACGAGCGGCTCGGCTTCACGGCCTCGCACGTCGGCTTCAAGGTGATCCTGTGAACGCCACCGGGGAACCCACTCGCGCGACGGGGGACAATGGGAGGTCGACCCCCACCACACGCTCGACCCCGGGACCGGAGTGACCACAGCGACCATCGACCTGCCCGAGCTGCAGCGCCGCGTGCGCGCCCTCGGCGACGCCGACTCCCACCGGCTCGCCCGGCGGGTCGACGGTGCCCGCAGGATTCCCGACGAGGACAAGCGCGCGGGCACCCTCGAGAAGATCGCCGCCGACGTCGGGCGGGCCGAGCAGCGCCTCGAGCGCCGGCAGGCGTCGGTGCCGACCGTCTCCTACCCGGAGCAGCTGCCGATCTCGGCGCGGGTCGACGACATCAAGGCCGCCCTCGAGTCCCACCAGGTGGTGGTCGTGGCCGGGGAGACCGGCTCGGGCAAGACGACCCAGCTGCCCAAGATCGCCCTCGAGCTCGGCCGGGGCGTCCGCGGCACGATCGGCCACACGCAGCCGCGGCGGATCGCCGCGCGCACGGTGGCCGAGCGGGTGTCCGAGGAGCTGGGCACGCAGGACTCCGACGTCGTCGGCTACCAGGTGCGCTTCACCAGCCGCGCCAGCGAGAACACGCTGGTCAAGTTGATGACCGACGGCATCCTGCTGGCCGAGATCCAGCAGGACCGGCTGCTGCGCCGCTACGACACGCTCATCATCGACGAGGCCCACGAGCGCAGCCTCAACATCGACTTCCTGCTCGGCTACCTCGCCCAGCTGCTGCCCCGCCGGCCCGATCTCAAGGTCGTCATCACCTCGGCGACGATCGACCCCGAGCGGTTCTCGAAGCACTTCGGCGACGCGCCGATCATCGAGGTCTCCGGGCGCACGTTCCCCGTCGAGGTCCGCTACCGGCCGCTGACCGACGAGGAGGGCCAGGGCGTCGACCAGCTCGACGGCATCGTCGAGGCGGTCGAGGAGCTGCGCCGCGAGGGCCCGGGCGGCGACGTGCTGGTCTTCCTCGCCGGCGAACGCGAGATCCGGGACACGGCGGACGCGCTCAACGCCCTGCCCGACCGGCCCACCGACCCGCTCGACGTCCTCCCGCTCTACGCGCGATTGTCGAGCGCGGAGCAGCACCGGGTGTTCGAGCCCGGTGCGTCGAACCGGCGGCGGATCGTGCTGGCGACGAACGTCGCCGAGACCTCGCTGACGGTGCCGGGCATCCGCTACGTCGTCGACCCCGGCTACGCGCGCATCTCCCGGTACAGCCAGCGCACGAAGGTGCAGCGGCTGCCGATCGAGAAGATCTCCCAGGCGTCCGCCACCCAGCGGGCAGGCCGGTGCGGCCGCGTCGCGGACGGCATCTGCATCCGGCTCTACCCCGAGGACGACTTCGACGCCCGCCCCGAGTTCACCGACCCCGAGATCCAGCGGACCAACCTCGCGTCGGTGATCCTGCAGATGGCCGGGGCGAAGCTCGGGCCGGTCGAGGAGTTCCCGTTCGTCGACCCGCCCGAGACCCGCGCGGTCCGCGACGGCGTCCGGCTGCTCACCGAGCTCGGCGCGATCGTCGACGAGGACGCGACCCGGCTGACCGACATCGGTCGCAACCTCGCGCGGCTGCCGGTCGACCCCCGCATCGCGCGGATGATCCTGGCCGCCGACCAGCTGGGCTGCGTGCACGAGGTCACGGTGATCGCGGCGGGCCTCTCGGCCCAGGACCCGCGCGAGCGCCCGACCGAGAAGACCGCCGAGGCCGACGCCGCCCACGCCCGGTTCAGCGACCCGCGCTCGGACTTCCTGTCCTGGCTGCGCCTCTGGGAGCACGTGCGCACCCAGCGCCAGGAGCTCTCCGGGAGCCGGTTCCGCAAGCAGTGCGCGGCCGAGTACCTCAACTTCCTGCGCATCCGCGAGTGGCAGGACCTCGCCGCGCAGCTGCGCCAGCTCACCGACGAGCTGGGCCTCACCCGCAACGAGCCCGGGCGGGAGATCACCAAGGACGTCGCCGACCGGGTGCACCAGGCGCTGCTCACCGGGCTCCTGTCCCAGCTCGGGATCGCTCCCGAGCCCGCGAAGCCCAAGCAGGGCGCCCCGAAGCCCAAGCGCCGTCCGATCGTCGAGTTCGAGGGCTCGCGCGGCGCCCGGTTCGCGATCTGGCCGGGCTCGAACCTCGCGAAGCGGCCGCCGTCGTTCGTCATGGCCGCCGAGCTCGTCGAGACCTCGCGGCTCTGGGCGCGGACCGTCGCGGGCATCGACCCGGCCTGGGCCGAGGCGGCGGCCGGCGACCTCGTCACCCGCACCTACTCCGAGCCGCGCTGGTCGAAGCGCCGCGGCAGCGCGGTCGCCACCGAGCGGGTCTCGCTGTTCGGGGTGCCGCTGGCGATGGACCGCTCCGTCGAGTTCGGGCGCATCGACCCCGAGCTCTCCCGCGAGCTGTTCCTGCGCCACGCGCTGGTGGAGGGCGACTGGACCACCCGCCACGCGTTCGTCGCGCGGAACCGAACCGAGATCGAGCGGGTCGCCGAGCTGGAGCGCCGCGCCCGCCGCGAGCTGCTCGTCGACGAGGAGACGATCTACCGGTTCTACGACGAGCGCGTGCCCGCCTCGGTCGTCTCGGTGCGGCACTTCGACCGCTGGTGGCAGAAGGAGCAGCGGCGCACCCCGACGCTGCTCGACCTCGACCCGGCGACCCTGCTCGCCCACGAGGCGCCCGACGAGCGCGCGTTCCCCGACCAGTGGCAGGCCGGCGGGCTCACGCTGCCGCTCTCCTACGCCTTCGAGCCGGGCGCCGACACCGACGGCGTGACGGTCACGGTGCCGCTCGCGGTCCTCGGGCAGGTCCGCGCCGAGGACCTGGCCTGGCAGGTGCCGGGCCTGCGCGAGGAGATGCTGACCTCGCTGGTCCGCTCGCTGCCCAAGCTGCTGCGCCGCTCGCTGGTCCCGGCACCCGACACCGCCCGGGCCCTGCTCGCCCGCCTCGCCGCCGACGGGCGACCTGCCGAGGGCGAGCCGCTGCTCCGCGCCGTCTCCGACGCCGTCCGCCGCCTCTCCGGGCTCGACGTGCCGGTCGACGCCTGGAACGTCGCCGGCCTGCCCTCGCACCTGCGGCTGACCTTCCGGGTGACCGACGACGACGGCCGGACGATCGGCGAGGGCGGCGACCTCGACGCCCTGCGCCGACGCTACGCCCGGGAGACCCGGGCCGCGGTCGCGAAGGTCGCCGACGGACTGGAGCGACGGGGCCTGACCTCGTTCGCCGAGGTGGGCGAGCTGCCGCGCACCCGCGAGCAGTCCCGCGCCGGCGGCACCGTGACGGCCCACCTGGCGCTGGTCGACGAGGGCGGCACCGTCGGGGTGGGCGTCTTCGACTGCCCGCTCGAGGCCCGCGACGCGATGCGCGGCGGGACCCGGCGCCTGCTGCTGCGCTCGGTCTCCTCCCCGGCGCGCTCGCTCACCCGCTCCCTCGACAACCGCGCGGTGCTCCAGCTCAAGAGCGCGATGTCCGAGTCGGACTACCGCGACGTCAACGACCTCGCCGACGACTGCGTGATGGCCGCGATCGACGGCCTCGTCGTCGCCCTCAAGGGCCCGGCCTGGACCCCGGCGGCTTTCGACAAGCTCCGCGGCGACGTCGCCGCCCGCCTGCCCGCGGGGGCCGCGGAGGTGCTGACCCGCGCGGAGGCGGTCCTCGCCGAGGCGGGCGCCGTCCGTCTCGCCCTGCAGCAGCTCGCCGGCCGGCCCGGCAGCGGACTGCTCGACGCGGCGCTCGACGACGTCCGGGCCCAGCTCACGGCGCTCGTCGGCGGGCGCTTCGTCTCCCGGCACGGGGTCACGCGCCTGCCCGACGTGGCCCGGTGGCTGCGGGCGGCGGCGAAGCGGCTGGAGAAGCTCCCGACGGCGCCCCGCCGCGACGCCGAGGTGATGGCGGAGATCCACGCGGTCGAGGCCGACTACCGGCAGCGCCGCCAGGTCGCGGCCGGGGAGCCCCGCACGTTCGACCGGGACGGCTGGGACGCGGTCGCGGCGATGCTCCAGGAGCTGCGGGTCAGCCGGTTCGCCCAGGAGGTCGGCACCTCGGGGGCGATCTCGGAGCAGCGGATCGCGAAGGCCCTCAAGACGCTCCGGGAGGCCTAGATCCCGTCGGGGTCGACGCGGCCCTGGCGTATCGACCAGACCACCAGCGCGGTGGGGACGACGACGAGCAGCGCCACGGCCGCGATCGCGAGCAGCCACGCCAGGGTCAGCACGAGCGGTGCGGCCACCACGGCGACGAGCGCGAGGACGAGCAGCACCGGCCCGCGGCGGCGGGACCGGGGCGCGACCCCGGCCGCCAGCGCCGTCGCGAACCGCGCGTCGACGCGGTGCTCGTGCGCGGCGATGGCGGCCAGGAGCGCCTGCTCCTCGCGGGTCAGCGGGGTGGGATCGGGCGGGATGGACGGCATGGGCGGGCTCCGGACGACGACGGTGTCTTCCGTCTCCCAGCCTGCTCCTCACCCGCCCGCCGCACGAGTCCTGGATCGCTCAGGGTTCGAGCCCGGTCGCGGCGAGGAACGAGCCGTCCATGTGGAAGGGGACCGACTCGTGCTGGTGGACGATCAGCCAGCGGTCCGCGGTCCGGCGCAGCCCGTAGGTCGACCGGAACCAGAGCGTGAACTCCCCGCCCTGCTGCGCCTGGGCGGTCATCGAGGTGAGGGTGTGCACGAGGGCCAGGTCGCCGTCGACGTGCACCACCGGGTCGCGGTGGGCGAGGCGCGGCGGCGCGGTGAACGTGGCGAGCCACTGCCGCATCCCCTCGACGTCCGTGTCGCGGGAGCCGGTGCCCGCGATCAGCGGCGGGGCGAGGTTGTAGACGACCGCATCGGGGGCGAGGACGGCGAACGCCCGCTCGGCGTCGCCGGCGGCGATCGCGGCGTGGTGCTCCCCCAGCACGTCCAGGACGGCAGCGGGGTCGGGGTCGGGTCGGGTGTCGGTGGTCCGCATCGTGGTCATGCCCCGGTGTCGAGACCGGGGGGTGCCGCCTCGACAGTCCGGCGAAGACAATCCGCGGACGCACCCGAGGGAGACCGTCGTCGTGAAGTTCATGATCCTGCTGCACTCGAACCCCCACTTCGCGCAGCGCTGGGAGGCGCTGACCCCCGAGCAGCGGGCGGCGTTCGGGGTCGACCACCTGGCGCTGAGCCGGGAACTGACCGGGTCGGGCGAGCTCGTCGTGTCCGAGGGGCTGGCCGATCCCGGGCTCGCCCGCTGGGTCTCCACCGCTGACGGCTCCCCGGTGGTGGCCGACGGCCCGTTCGCGGAGATGAAGGAGCACCTCGCGGGCTTCTACCTCGTCGACGTCGAGGACGCGGCGCGGGCCGAGGAGATCGCCGCCCGGGTGCCCGACGCGGTGTGGGGCCTCGTCGAGGTCCGCCCGGTGCTCGACACGAGCGGGTGGGACATCTGAGCCGGCCCGTCGTCGAGGCCCTGCGCGACGCGGCCCCGACGGCGCTGGGGGTGCTCACCCGGCGCCACCAGGACTTCGGGGCCTGCGAGGACGCGGTGCAGGAGGCCCTGCTCGCCGCGGCGACCACGTGGGAGGCCGACGGGCTGCCCGCCAACCCCACCGGCTGGCTCGTCACCGCGGCGACCCGCCGGCTCGTCGAGCACTACCGCCGCGACACCGCGCGGCGGCGCCGGGAGCAGGACGATGCCCGCCGGGAGCCCCCGCCGGCCGAGCCCGTCCCCGGCGACGACACCCTCGCGCTGCTGCTCCTGTGCTGCCACCCGGCCCTGCGCGTCCCGAGCCAGGTGGCGCTCACCCTGCGCGCCGTCGGGGGCCTGACGACCGCCGAGATCGCGCGGGGCCTGCTGCTCCCGGAGCCCACCGTGGCGCAGCGGATCAGCCGGGCGAAGGCGAAGCTCACCGAGGTCGGGCGCCGGTTCGCCACCCCGCACGACGACGAGCTCCGCGAGCGGCTCCCGGCCGTCCTCGCCGTGCTGTCGCTGGTGTTCACCGAGGGCCACACCGCGAGCGCGGGCGACGCGCTGCACCGCGGCGAGCTGGCCGACGAGGCCGTGCGGCTCACGCGGGCCCTGCTCGGCGCGCTCGACGGGGCTCCCGAGGCCGGGGAGGCGGCGGGCCTGCTCGCCCTGATGCTGCTCACCGACGCCCGGCGCCCGGCGCGGGTGGGCCCCGACGGCGGCCTCGTCCCGCTGGCCGAGCAGGACCGGACGCGCTGGGACGCCTCGATGATCGCGGAGGGCACGGCGCTGGTGACCGGCGTCCTGCGCGACGGGGTCCCGGGGCCCTACGCGGTCCAGGCCGCCATCGCCGCCGTGCACGCCGAGGCCGGGCGGCCCGAGGACACCGACTGGGCGCAGATCCTCGCGCTCTACGACGCCCTGGTCGCGCTGTGGCCCGACCCGATGGCCCGGCTCGGGCGGGCCGTGGCCGTCGGCGAGGTGCACGGGCCGGACGCGGCCCTGGCCGAGCTCGACGCCCTCGACGAGCCGGCACTGCGCTCCCACCACCGGCTCCCCGCGGTGCGGGCCCACCTCGCGGAGGCCGCCGGGCGGGCCGCGGAGGCGGCGGAGCTGTATCGGGACGCGGCGCGGCGCACGCTCTCCGCGCCCGAGCGGGCCTACCTGCTCGACCGCGCCTCCCGGGTCGGGTGACGCGGGGTCAGGACCAGGCGATCTCGCCGTCGCGGTCGACGAACCGCCCGGTGCCGGCCCCCGGCTGCTCGCTCGCGAGGGCGACGACCGCGTCGGTGCCCTCGGTGACGGTCTGCGGGCCGCTGTGGCCGTTGAGGTCGGTGGCGGTGTAGCCGGGGTCGACGGCGTTGACCCGGACGTCGGGCAGCGCCTTCGCGTACTGCGTGGTGAGCATCGTCAGCGCCGCCTTCGAGGCGGTGTAGAGCGGCGCGACCACGTGCGACTCGGCCCGCGCCGGGTCGTGGGTGTACGCCAGCGAGCCCATGCCGCTGGAGACGTTGACGATCGCCGGGTCGGACGAGCGGCGCAGCAGCGGCAGGAACGCGGTGGTGGTGCGGACCACCCCGGCGACGTTGACGTCGAGGACCCCGAGGGCATCGTCGCCGGTGAGGGCGGTCGGGTCGGTGGCGGGGCCGACGGTGCCGGCGTTGTTCACGAGGACGTCGACCCGCCCCTCGTGCCCGGCGACGTCGGCGGCCGCGGCGGCGACGGAGGCGTCGTCGGTGACGTCGATGCGGACGAACCGCGCGCCGAGGTCCTCGGCGGCGCGGGCGCCCTGCTCGGGGTCGCGGGCGCCGAGCAGCACGGTGTGCCCCTGCTCGACGAGGCGGCGGGCGGTCTCGCGGCCGAGACCCTTGTTGGCCCCGGTGATGAAGGTGATCGTCATGGCACCGATGCTGCGCGCGGCCGGGACCGTCGACCAGGGACCCCTCGACGGTAGGAACGGCAGTACCACCGTGGCGGTCGTGGCGGGGACGAGGATGGAGCCATGACCACGACACCGGGGTCCGGGCTGGGCGCGACGATCCGCACGTGGCGCGACCGGCTGCCCCCGTCCGCCGCGGCCCTGCCGGTGGGCCGGGCCCGCCGCACCGCCGGGCTGCGCCGCGAGGAGCTCGCCGACCTCGCGGGCCTGTCGGTCGACTACGTGGTGCGCCTAGAGCAGGGGCGCGCGACGTCGCCGTCGGCGCAGGTGGTCGGCTCCCTGGCGCGGGCCCTGCAGCTGACGGTGGGAGAGCGCGACCACCTCTACCGGCTGGCCGGTCTCGTCCCGCCGGCGACGGGCCTGATCTCCGACCACATCACCCCGGGCGTGCACCGCGTGCTGTCCCGGCTCGACGACGTGCCGGTGGCGGTGTTCGCCGCGGACTGGCAGCTGATCTGGTGGAACCGGACCTGGACGGCGCTGCTGGGCGACCCGATGGCGTCCCCGCCCCGGCTGCGCAACTTCGCCCGCGACCGGTTCCCGGTCGACGGCGGGCCGGCCCACCTCGCGGCGTGCCCGGTGATGGAGGAGGACCCGGACGCCACCGACGTCGCGGTGGTCTCCGACCTGCGTCGGGCCACCGGCCGGTTCCCCCACGACCCCCGCCTGGCCGGGCTGATCGACGAGCTGGCCGCCGGGAACGAGCGGTTCGCCGCGCTCTGGGCCCGGGGGACGGTGGGGGCGCACCGCGAGGACGCCAAGACGGTGGAGCACCCGTCGGTCGGACCCGTCGCGATCAGCTGCGACACGCTGACCGACGGCGACTCCGAGCAGAAGATCGTGATCATGACGGCCGCCCCCGACAGCGAGGACGAGACGAAGCTGCGCCTCGCCGCGGTCGCCGGGCCCGTGGCCGTCGCGTCGGCCGCCCCGGGGCCGGACCGGCCCCGGGCAGAATGGGGTCATGGTCGAGGGTGAGCAGGCCGCCCGGGACGCGGTGCGGGCGTCCGACGCCGAGCGCGGCCTCGTCGTGGAGCGGCTGGCCCGGGCGATGGAGCACGGCCGGCTGAGCGCGGTCGAGTACGACGACCGGGTCGCCGCGGCCTACGCGGCGACGACCCGGGGAGAGCTGAGCCACCTGACGAAGGACCTCCCCGGCCACCTCTGGTGACCGACCCGGCCCGACGGGACGTCAGCGGCCGGGGTGTCAGCGGCGGGGCATGATCACCCACATCGCGATGTAGATGATGAACTGCGGCCCGGGCAGGATGCAGGAGAGCACGAAGATCAGGCGGACGACGTTCGCCGACAGGCCGAAGCGCTCGGCGAGTCCGGCGCACACCCCGCCGATCCAGGCTCCCTGTCGCGGGCGGGTCAGGACGGCCATGGCGTGTTCCTCTCGGTCGGTGTCGTGGGGACGTCCCCACGTTCTCCCAACGTGCGGCGCCCGCCATCCGTGCCCGACCCCGGGATCGCCTCGGGGTCACCCCGAGAGATCGGGACGTGTCCCGAAGTGAGACAGGCGCCGGGACCCGCGGTCCCTAGAGTCGCCCCTGTGAGCGGGGACACGTCGGGCGCGCGGTCGTTGAAGACGGCGGCGATGGTCCTCCGGGCGCTGCGGCTGCTCGGGGACCATCCCGAGGGCCTGTCGCCGGCCGAGATCGGGGAGCGACTCGGCAAGAGCTCCGCCACGGCCCGGTACATGGTGAACACCCTGTGCGAGGCCGGGTTCGCGTTCCGCGACGAGGAGACGGGCCGCTGCCGGCTCCCCACCGCCCCGCCCTGGGGGGCCTGGGCGCCGTCCGACGTGGCCGAACCGGTCGACCTGGCCCCCGGCGACCCGGCCCCCGGGGCGGTGATGGCCGAGGCCGTCACCGAGCTCTACCGCCGCACCCGGCAGCGCACCTACCTCGTCCGGCGCACCGGCACGCTCGTCGCGAGCGTGTGCGACGTGCGCGGCCACCAGGGACTCGCCCGCCTGCCCGGCCTCGACGCGCACGTCCCGCCGGAGCGGGCGCACGCCCTGGCGTTCACGAAGGTGCTGCTCGCGGCGTCCCCGACCTACCGGGAGTCCCTCGCCGACGAGGAGCTCGCCGCGCTGACCCCGGCCACCGTCACCTGCCCGGAGCGGCTGGCGCGGGAGCTCGCCGGGGTCGCCGCCCAGGGCTGGGCGGTCGACGTCGAGGAGTACGCGCGCGGGTTCGCCACGGTCGCGGCACCGATCACCGCCCCGTCGGGCACGTCGACGGTGGCCCTGGGCCTGTCGTGCTCGTCGCGCCGGTTCGCCGCGCACACCGAGGAGCTCGTCGCCGCGGTCGTCGCCGTGGCCGACGGGGCCCGGCGCGAGTGGGCGGGCACCGCCCCGGGGTCCGACCCCGAGGACCAGGCCGCGCCGGCCGGCGAGCGCCCCCTGGTGCGGGGACGGCGGACCACGCCGGAGCGCGCCGGGGCCCGGCGACCGGGCCGGCTCAGCGCCCGACGTCGGTGATGCCGAAGGCCCGCAGGCGCCGGTAGAGGGTCGCCCGGCCCATCCCGAGCGCCGCGGCCGCCTGCACGCGGTTGCCGCGCGCCTCGATCAGCGCCGAGACGATGAGGTCGCGCTCGGCGGTCTCCAGCGGCGTGAGGCGCCGGCGGGTCCCGTGCACCGCGACCTCGGCAGGGAGGTCGCCGGCCTCGATGTCGCCGGCGGGGCGCGCGGCGAGCGAGCGCCGGAGCACGTCGTGGAGCTGGGCGGTGTTGCCGGGCCAGCGGGCGCCGCCCAGGATCGCCAGCGCCTCGGGCGTGCACCGCACCCGCCGGCCGGAGGCCAGCCGGGCGAGCAGCGCGTCGACGAGCAGCGGCACGTCCTCGGGGCGGCGGCGCAGCGGCTCGACCAGCAGCGACCCGGCGAACCCGCCCAGGACCTCGCGCACCGGCCGCCCGGGCGGCACGGCCTCCCCCGTCACCAGGCCCACCACCCACACGTCCGGGGGGACGTCCGCGAGCAGCCCGGCGAGGGCCTCGGTCCCGTCCTCGTCGAGGGCCTGCAGCCGGCGCACGACGACGGTGACGGGCTCGGCGAGGTCCTCGGTGAGCGTCGCGAGGTCCTCGGCGGCGTCGGCGCCCTCGCCGTCCACGACGACGAGGCGGGCCGCGGGCCGCACCTCCCGGTGCGCCGCCTGCACGGCGCTGGCCTTCCCGACGCCGGTCTCGCCGAGCACGAGCGTGCTGCGGACCGCGATGGCCGCCGTGCGCAGGGCCGCGCTCGTGGAGCGCCACGAGCGCGAGGTCCCGGCGAGCCCGGCGAGCGGGCGCTCCCGGGGGGACGTGGAGTTCGGCGACGGCGAGACCGTGACGGTCCGCGGGAGCCCGGCGCCGCCTGCGAGGCGCAGGGTGCTCGAGCTCGGGACGACCTCGACCACCACCCCGGCGGGCCGCTCGGGCGGCACGGGCGTGAGGAGCAGCCGCACCGGGCCCTCGTCGAGCAGCGCCCGCTCCTCGGCGGGGCCCTGGCGGCGGTACTCGGCGGCGTAGCGGGCGATGAGGTCCTGGTCGCCCGCGGAGAGGCAGTCGTGGGCCGCGCGGTTGGCGATCACGAAGTCGTCGGCCAGCGCGAGGACCGGGCCCCGGACGCGGGCGCACGCGGCCCGGAAGGCGCCCATCACCGCCTGCGAGCCGGCACTCCCCCGCTCGCGGAGCACCTCCTCGATGTCCCGGGCGGCCTGCTGGGCGAGGAAGCGCATGAGGTCGTTGGCCTCGGTGGCGAGGCACGTGACGTCGAGGATGCCGGCGAGGGCCCCGCCGGGCCGGTGGACCGGGGCGCCCGCGCAGGCGAAGGCGCGGAGCCGGTCGGTGAAGTGCTCGGCGCCGATGACCATCGCCGGCGTCCCGCCCTCGAGCGCCGTCCCCACGCCGTTGGTGCCGGCGAACTCCTCGGCGTAGCTGAAGCCGGGGGCCAGCGAGATCGCGTCGAGCCGGTTGCGCAGCTCGCCCTCGCCGACCCGGCGGTCGAGGACGTTGCCGTCGGCGTCGGAGAGCACCACGGCCACCGACATCCCCGAGAGACGCTCGGAGAGGTCGTCGAGCACGGGCCGGGCGCAGTGGACGAGGCTGCCGTCGAAGTCGAGGTCGGGGTCGAAGGGCAGCGTCAGCGAGTCGGCGTCGACCCCGGCGCGCAGGGACCGCTCCCAGGACTGCACGATCTCGGGCCGGACGAGGGCCTGCCGGTCGAGCGTGCGGTCACCGAGGTAGCGCTCCCGGGCGCGGTGGAGGTCCGCGACAGCGTGTTCGTCCATCGGCCACCTCGCCCCGCGCGCACCGGTCGGCGTCGATGAATGCGCAAACGGCGATGCTAGAGGTGATACAGCTCTCGGTGAACCTCCCCGGCGTCTCGATCCGAGACACCGAGCCCGGCGGACGGGTGCGTGCGTTCAGGCGAACGTGTCGACGATCAGCACCACGTTGAGGGTCACGACGATGGCGCTCACGACCCCCAGCACCGTCGTCATGCCGCGGCCGATCGCCTCGGACCCGAGCAGCGACCGGTCGCGGGCCACCCGGATCAGCGCGTAGAGCGCGAACGGGATGCCGAAGCAGAGCACCACCTGGCTGCCGACCAGGGCCGTCGTCGGGCTGGTGCCGATGGCGAGCAGCACGAGCGCGGGCAGCATGGTGACGGTGCGGCGCACCACCAGCGGCAGCCGGACGTCGACGAAGCCCTCCATCACCACCTGGCCGGAGTAGGTGCCGACGGCCGCCGAGGACAGCCCGCTCGCGAGCAGGGTCGCCGCGAACGCCAGCGCCACCGCGCCGCCGGCGAGCTGGCCGAGGCCGGCGTGGGCGGCCTCGAGCCCGTCGACGCCCTCGGCGACCGGGGTCCCGGCGAACACCCCGGCCGCGACGAGCAGCATCGACAGGTTGACCAGCCCGGCAATCGTCAGCGCGACCACCACCTCGGTGCGCTGGAACCCGAGCAGCCGGGCACGGCCCTCGCGGCCGGTGCCGCGGGCCCGGGCGGCGGTGAGCGCGGAGTGCGCGTAGATGGCGTGCGGCATCACGGTGGCACCGACGATCCCGACGGCGAGCACGAGCTGCGTCGAGTCGTCGAGCCCGGGGACGAGCCCGAGGGCCGCGGCCCCGGGGTCGACGCCGACGGAGAACAGCTGGAAGGCCACCCCGACGACGATGAACGCGAGGAAGGCGACGATGCCGATCTCGAAGGGCCGGTGCCCGCGGCGCTGGAGGGCGAGCACGCCGAACGAGACCGCGGCGGTGATGATCCCCGACTCGATCAGGCCGAGCCCGAACAGCAGCTGCAGCCCGACGGCGGCCCCGAGGAACTCGGCGACGTCGGTGGCCATCGCGACCACCTCGGCCTGCAGCCACATGAACACGCGCGTCGGCTTCGCCATGTTCTGGCGGGCGGCGCTGGGGACGCTGCGGCCCGACGCGATGCCCACCTTCGCGGCGACGTACTGCACGGGCATCGCCATGAGGCCGGCGCCGACGACCACCCAGGCGAGCGCGTAGCCCGAGGTGGCCCCGGCGACGGAGTTGGTCGCGACGTTGCCCGGGTCGACGTAGGCGACGGACGCGATGAAGGCCGGGCCCGCGAGGATCACGGGCGGACGACGGAGCATCAGCGTTCGTCGTCTCCGGCGCGGAAGTCGTCCGGCGTGACCTGATCGAGGAACTCCCGCATCTCGTCCACCTCGACACTCTGCGGGTGCGGCTTGTCCCCCTGCAAGTCGCGCCACGACTGGCCCGCGACCTCCATCACGTGATCGGCCACCGAGATCGGCAGCGCGTCCCGCACGGCGATCGCGAGCGCGTCACTGGGACGGACGTCCACGGCGGTGCCGTCGTCGAGCACCAGGCTCGCCCGGAAGCGTTCGTCGACGAGGTCGTCGATGTGCGCGCGGGCGAGCCGGCGCCCCACGGCGGTCGCGAGGTCGGCGACGACGTCCTGCGTCAGCCGGGTGTCGGCGTCCCGGGCGGGGTGCGGGCCCGCCGCCATGATCTCCGCCTGCGGGGCGCGAACCGCCACCACGAGGCAGCGGTCCTCCTCGGGGTCGGCGAGCACGGCGAGCGGTTCCCGGGTCACCCGGTGCACGACGAGCGTGACGAGGTGGAGCTCCTCCATCGCTCAGCGCCCGCCCTCGCCCTGGACGGGGTCGAACAGCGACCGGAGCTCGGCGAGCTGGTCCTGGATCTGCGTGGGGTCCTGGCCGCGCGCCCACGACGGGTCCCCCGGCTCGATGCCGAGGGCCTTCAGCAGCTCGCCCGCCGGCACCGACGGGTCGCCGATCTCCCCGAGCACCGGGTGCAGTCCCTGCGCGGAGAGGTGGTCAAACACGAGGTGGACGACCGACCAGGGGTTGAAGCACTCGTCCCCGGTGCCCTTGCCCTCCGTCACGACGACGCCCCCGTCCCGTCGGCCTCCGGTCCGGGCGGCGGCGCGCCGTCCCCGGTCACCTCGATCTCGTCGAGGGTGTCGAGCTCCTTGGGCGTGAGGGCCTGGGTGCCCTCGAGCACCGTGGCCTGGTGCTCGGCGATGCGGCCGTCGACCAGCTTGGAGAGCGCGAACGCCAGGGCCCCGGTCTGGCGGACGGTCTGCTCGTCGACGGGCTCCTGGCGGGTGGAGGTGATCGCGACGCCGGCGGGGACGCCGTCGTTCACGGCCACCCCGACGGTGAAGACCTCTCGCGGGTTGGCGGCCGGGTCGGCGAAGTGCTTCTTGAGCTTGCGCAGCATCCGGTGCCAGGCGAGCTTCTCACCCTTGAGCTCGAGGCCCTCGATGTCGTCCTCGGTCAGCCCCATCCCCCGTTCCCCGCCGGCGAAGCAGCGGGAGTAGGAGATGAGCGCGGTGGTCCACAGCGCCTCGACCACCGTCTCGTCGAACTGTTTGCCGACGCCCGGCCGGAGCTCCGAGACGAGCCGCTCGCAGCACAGCAGCACCGTCTGCAGGTCGTCGAAGATCGCGGCGAGGTCCGCGAGCGCGGCCGCGGCGGGCGAGCCCACCCGCCGCACGCTCTTCGGTGCCAGACCGGTCATGGTGTCGCTCCTTCGGGGGGTGCTCGGGGCCTCCGCCGTCGCGGCGGCGGCCCCCGTCAGACGCCGTAGCGGACGGCGAGCTGACCGCGGCAGATGCTGGTGTTGGCGTCGACGCCGACCTGGTAGGAGCGGGCCTTGCGCAGGTGCAGCGGCAGGGCCTCGACCCCGACCGTGCGCCCGCTCGGGTCGACCACCAGCGGGTCGGAGTCCTCGGAGGGGATGCCGAGCTCCCGGCGGCGCTCGCGCAGGCGGCGCAGGTCGTCGGAGGCGGGCGCCTCGCCGAGGGTCATGCCCGCGACCTGCTCCGGGGTGGCGCCGTCGCGCATCATCGGCCGGACGACGAGGTCGGTGCCGGCCATGAGGGCGCGCTCGGTGAAGGTGCGCCGCAGGTCGTGGAGCTCGTCGACGGCCTCGCCGATCTCGGTGCCGGCCATCGAGGAGACGAACCCGGCGCGCGCGGCCACGCCGGTGTTGATCGCGTCCGAGGCGAAGTGGTCGATGAGCGTGACCTCGACGTCGGTGAGGCCCTCGACCGTCGACACGGCGTCCCAGGCGTCGGCGACCATGAGGAACGCGAAGTTGGGGGCGCAGAAGTAGGTGGGCAGGCGCAGCGTCACCCGGGCGACCCGACCCCGGTCGGTCTCGTCGATCTCGACCGCGCCGACGAAGTCGAGGGAGACCACGTCGGTGTCGAGCTCGGGGTCGCGCACCGTGCGCAACGCCTCCCACACCCGCCCGGCGACCTCCTCGGCCGCCGGACGGGTGAGGAAGGAGATGCTCATGCCTGGGCCACCGCCCGGTCCTCGACGAGCTCGGCGGCGTCCGGAGCGGCCGGGGTCGAGGAGACCTGGCACTCGGCGGGCACGTCGATGTCGTAGAGCTTCGCGGCGTTGAGGCCGAGGATCTTCTTCTTGCCCTCGGTGCCGAGACGGGGGTAGTCGTCGAAGTCGTGGCCCTCGGGGTACTCCCAGTCCACGAGGCCCTCGACCTGCCACTTCGGGGTCCAGATGTTGTAGTCCGAGCCGAAGGTCATCTTGTCCTCGCCGACCCAGAACAGCAGCTCGCCCATGACCTTGGCGAAGAAGCGCGGGCGGGCGTGCATGAGGCCGCCGATGACCACGGAGAGGCCCGCGTAGACGTTGGGCTCCTGCGTCGCCATGAAGCAGAAGTCCTCGATGCGCGGCAGGCCCACGTGCTCGACGATGAAGTTCAGGCCCTGGAAGTCCGTGGCCGCGTGGTCGACGTCGGAGACGTCGAACGCGTCCTTGTCCAGCGGCCAGATCGTCGGGCCCTTGTGGACGTGGACGTTCTTGATGCCGATCTCCTGCGCCCGCTCGAGGAAGCGGTACGCCTCGGGGTCGGTCAGCTTGAAGCCACGCGAGTCGCCGTTCCACTCCGCGGTGTAGAGCTTCGCGCCGGTGGCCCCGTAGCGCTTCGTCGCCTCCTCGAACTCGCGCATGCCGGCGTCGCCGTCGCGCGGGTCGAAGCGGGTGTTCACCCGGAACTTCTCCGGGTACTTCTCGAACAGCGCGCCGTTCTGCTCGGCGGTGTTGAAGCCGTCCTTGTACCACTCACGCAGGTACGTCGACTGGAAGATCGCGACGTCGACGTGACCCTCCTCGAACTCCTCGCGCATCAGCTGTTCCTCGGAGACCTTCTGGAACTCCTCGATCGGCTGGTGCGTCTCGGCCGGGCCGAGCCCCTGGTAGGCGTGGAAGCACTCGATCCAGCCCTTGGCGTACTGCTCGGCGCCCTCGACCCAGTTCGCGGGCGAGGCGTCCCAGTAGTGCATGTGGGAGTCGACGATGAAGTACTTCTCGCCGTCTTTTTCGTACATGGCGGATTCCTCCGGCGATCTGTGGTGGTGGATCGTGCTGGCAGTTCTCAGGGGACGAGGATCGCCCGGCCCCGGACCTTCCCCGCGTCGAGGTCGTGCAGGGCCTCCAGCGCGGATTCGAGCGGGTACTGCACGGTGTGGAGGGTGACCTTCCCGGCCTGGGCCAGGACCATCAGTTCCGCGAGGTCGTTGTAGGTCCCGACGATGTTGCCGATGACGTTCTTCTCGCCGGCGACGAAGTCGAGGGTCGGCGCCTTGAACTCGCCGCCGTAGCCGAGGACGAAGCAGTAGCCCGCCGGCGCGGTCATCGCCCAGGCGTCGATCTCCGCGCCGCCCTCGGCGACGAAGTCGAAGACCACGGTGGCCCCGCCGCCGGTCAGCTCGGTGACCGCCTCGACCTGGTTGCCGTCGGCGACCACGGTCTCCTCGGCGCCGATCTGCTTCGCGAGCTCGAGCGCCGCGGGGTTGCGGTCCACCGCGATGATCTTCGTGGCAGTCAGCGCGGCCAGGGCCTGCACCGCGATGTGCCCGAGCCCGCCGACGCCCTGCACCACGGCCGTGGTGCCCGGGTAGAGGTACGGGACGGCCTTGCGGACCGCGTGGTAGGCGGTGATGCCGGCGTCGGCCAGAGCCGCGACGTCGGCGGGGTTGGTGTCGGCGTTGAGCTTCACGCAGGCCCGCGCGGTCGTGCGCAGGTACTCGGCCATCCCGCCGTCGTTGTTCGACAGGCCGGGGAAGAACGCGTCGCCGCTGCACTGCATGTCGCGGCCGGCGCGGCACGCCAGGCACAGGCCGCACGAGGGCTGCGGGTGCAGGATCACGGTGTCGCCGACCTTGACGTTGCCGACGGCGTCGCCGATCTCGTGGACCCAGCCCGCGTTCTCGTGCCCGATGACGTAGGGCAGGTCCGGGTTCTGGATCGCCTCCCAGTCCCCGTTGACGATGTGCAGGTCGGTCCGGCACACCCCCGCGCCACCGATCTTGACGATGACGTCCAGGGGGCCCTGCAGCTTCGGCTCCGCGATGTCGTCGATCGACGGGTCCGACTTGTACTGGTGCACCCGCACGGCCTTCACGCTCGTGCTCCTTCCGGTCGGTAGGTGGTCGTCAGCCGACCGACGGGCCGAGGCCCATCGACTGGGGCGTGCTGGCGTCGGGCGAGGGCTGGGGGATGCCTTCGTCCAGGGGGCCGTACTCGGTCATGAGCGCCTTGTTCCAGGGCGTCTGCTCCTCGGCCACCAGCGAGTTGGTGGTGAGGATCAGGCCGGCGACCGAGGCGCCGTTCTGCAGCGCGGAGCGCACCACGCGCAGGGGGTCGATGACCCCGAGCTCGATCATGTTGCCGAAGCGGCCCTCGAGGGCGTCGAAGCCCTCGTCGACGGCCATGTCGCGGGTCTGCTTGACCACGTCGTGGCCGTCGTAGCCCGCGTTCGTGGCGATGAGGAAGGCCGGCTCGGAGAGCGAGGCCCGCACGATGTCGCGGCCGGTGCGGTAGTCGCCGTTGAGCTCGATGCCGTCGAGCACGCTCTCGGCGTGCAGGAGGGCCGAGCCGCCGCCGGCGACGATGCCCTCCGCCATGGCCGCGCGGGTCGCCTGCAGCGAGTCGTCGACGCGGTGGCGGATCTCCTTGAGCTCGGCGTTCGTCGGGGCGCCGACCTCGAGGATCGCGGCCTTGCCGGAGAGGCGGGCGATGCGCTCGGAGAACCAGTCCTCGTCGGTGCCGATCGTGGCCCGGTCCATCTCGGTGCGCAGCTGGGAGACCCGCACCTCGCGGGCGGCCGGGTCGCCGCCGCCGCCGATGATGACGGTCTGCTCGCTCGTGGCGCGGACCTGGGTGGCGCGGCCGAGGTGCTCGACGCCCATCTGCTCGATGGAGAACGCCGAGGCCTTCGACTGCACCTTGCCGCCGCAGAGGGCCGCCATGTCCTCGAGGAGGTGGACGCGCTTCTCGCCGTAGCCGGGCGCCTGGATGCAGGTGACCTTGAGGTGTCCGTTCACGTGGTTGTGCACGAGCATCTGCAGGGCCGAGCCCTCGACCTTCTCGGCGATGATCACGAGCGGGCGCGGCTCGCGCATGATCCGCTCGAGCATCGGCATGAGGGAGCGGACGTCGCTGATCTTCTCGGCGCAGAAGAGGATGTAGGGGTCGTCGAGCACCGCGAGCATGGAGCCCGGATCGGTGACGAGGTACGGCGAGACGTAGCCGTTCATGAACTCGAAGTCCTCGACGAAGTTCACGTGCAGGCCGTGCCGGGGGCCGTCGTCGACGGTGATGACGCCGTCGTTGCCCACGACGTCGAGGGTCTGGGCGACCACGCGGCCGATGTTCTCGTCGTCGTTCGCCGAGATCGACGCGACGCGGGAGAGCGACTCCACGTCGCCCACGGGGTGGGCCACGGTCGAGAGGTGGTCGACGATCTTCTGCACGGCGATGTCGACGCCGCGCTTCACCAGCACCGGGTTGCCGCCCTGGCCGATGGCCTTGAGGCCCTCCCGCACGATCGCCTGGGCGATGACCGTCGCGGTCGTGGTGCCGTCACCGACGACGTCGTTCGTCTTGACGGCGGCTTCCTTGAGAATCTGCGCGCCCATGTTCTCGAACTGGTCCTTGAGGTAGATCTCCCGCGCGATGGTCACACCGTCGTTGGTGACCTCGGGGGTGCCGGTGATCTTCTCGAGGATGACGTTGCGGCCCTTCGGGCCGAGCGTCGATTTGACCGCTTCAGCGAGCTGGTCCACTCCGGCCTGCAGGGCCTGGCGGGCGTCGGCGCCGAATCGCAGTTCCTTGGCCATGGACTCTCTTCTCCTCAGCGTTCGAGACTCGGGATGTCAGTACGGAAATGCGGGGGCCGGGACCGCCGCCCGCTCCTGCCGCGACACAGGAACGGGCGACGACCCGACGTCGGGGGATCAGGAGATCAGGACTGGTTCACCACGGGCGGGAGCATGTCGCCGATGAACTCGGCGGCCTCCTCCATGTTCCCGAACATCACGGTCCGGTCGTCCATGTGCACCATCTTCCCGTAGTGCGTGGACATGTTCTCCTCGAACTCGGCGGCGTCGTAGAAGCCCTCCTCCTCGCCGAGGGCCTCGGAGATCTCGTCGTAGACGAAATCCATGCGTCCCTTGCAGTCGACGCGGATCATCGCGGGGAGGTGGGTGACCGTCACGTTCTCCTGGCGGTCCATCACCTCGGCCACGACGACGCCGATCTGGTTGTTCATCAGCGTCACGCCGGCCATGCCGGACTCGCTGTTGTCGACCTTGAACGGGCTCTCGCCGCCGAAGCTGGCGCGAGTGGGGGACTGGGTCACTGGTTGAGCTCCTTCGGGGCGTCGAGGCCGAGGTCGCTGAGAATGCCGGCGAAGCGGTTCTTGGCGCGGTCGAGGGATTCCTCGAAACGGGGAGGCTTGTTGTCGGGCGTCGACCACAGGGGCTGCATCTTGCGGGCGGCGTCCAGGCACGGCGGCACCCACTTGGAGAGCCAGCCCTGCATGATCTGCTTGTTGTGGTCGGCGAACTCCTTGTCCTGCGTGAGCAGGCCCATGCACGACTGGGTCCAGCGCAGGTCGCGCTGGGAGTAGTCGTACTCGCCGGCGCCCATGACGGTCGGGGTCACGTAGTCGCCGTTGCCGGGGGCGGCCTGCTGGACGAGGTTCGACCGGAACAGCTCACCGAGCAGCGGCTCGAAGACGAGGTTCGTCGCGAAGATCATCTCCGCCCAGTCGTCCTCGATCGCGGTGAGCGACTCGCAGACCTTCCGGACGCCCTGCCACTCGGGGTCGCTGTTCCAGGCCTCGACGTGCGCGGTGCCGTCGAAGCCCTCGATCTCCTCGGAGAGGGTGAGGTTGTAGAGCGCGAGGTCCTGGGCGAACCGGATCTTGTGCGCGCTGTTCACGGCCATCGCCGTGTTGTGCATGTTCGTCGGGCCGGAGCGGTTGCACGCGGCGAACACGTACAGGCCGAAGATGTGCTCGATGTGCATCCACGCGCCGACGTGGCGCTCGACGAAACGCACCCAGTTCGGGCTCCACTGGTCGAACGCCTTCGCGTTGCGGGCGTTCTCGACGTTCGCCGTGATCTGCCGCTCGACGTTGGCGTTGTTCCGGAAGATCGTGAGGTCCCACTCTTCGTTGGGATCCCGGAACTCGTGCCAGCCGTGGGCCGGCCAGTCCTCCACGGGCTTGCCGCCGGACCCGGGCCCGCGGTCGGGCTCGGGGTTGTCGACGCCCCAGGCCTTCAGCTTGGTCCAGTTGAGCGGGTATCCGGCGGAACCGTCGGCGAAGCCGTAGATCCAGCCCTGGGCGAGGTAGTGCCGCGGGTCGGGCTGGACCTCGACCGTGACGTCCTCGTAGTGGGTCTGCTTGCGCTTGGCCGGCTTGTAGTAGTTGTAGCGCCGGGCCGACGGGCCTGAGTCGGGGAATTCTTTCGCCCCGGCCTCGGCGTCGGTGAACTGCGGCTTCGGTACGCTTCTCGCGCTGTTCTCGGTGGTCGTCATGTGTCGCCCTACTCCTCCGGCTCTCCGGTGGTGGTGAACTTGTCAAAGAAGATGTTTCGCTCGTCGACCCCGCGCTGATTCAGCAGTGCGATCGCCGCGTCCACCATGGGCGGCGGCCCGCACACATAGGCATCCCTTCCCTTCAGGTCGGACTCCTGCTCCCGGACCGCCTCGGTGACCATGCCGGTGAGGCCGTCCCAGCCCTCGCCGTCGTGGTGGGAGAGCACGGGGTGGTAGCGGAAGCCGGGCAGCTTCTGTTCGAGGGCCCGGAGCTCGTCCTCGAAGCAGAGGTCGTCCTTGGTGCGGGCGCCGTAGTAGAGGACCGTCTTGCGCTCGGTCTCCTTCTCGGCGAGGCCCCGGAGCAGGCCCAGCAGGGGCGCCATCCCGGCGCCGCCACCGACGAAGACGATGTCGGAGGTGCGTCCCTCGCGGAGGGTGCAGGTGCCGAACGGCGCCTCGACCTCGATCTTGTCGCCCTCCTGGACGTCGTTCTTCAGGAACTGCGAGAAGAGCCCGTCGGGGTAGATCTTGATGATGAACTCGAACACGCCCTCGCGGTTCGGGGTGTTCGCCATCGAGAACGACCGGCTCTCCCCCGAGTCGGGGAGGATGAAGTCCATGTACTGCCCGGGGAAGAACTTGATGTCGTCGCCGGCCACCTGACGGACGACGAGGTGGCGCATGTCGTGGGTGACGGCCTCGTTGGAGAGGACCTCCACCGTGCCCTTGCGCACCGGGAGCCCCGAGCGCAGGACCTCCTCGTCGTAGTTGAGGAGCTCGATCGTGAGGTCGTTGTAGGCGTGGGCGCGGCAGAGGAGGGTCGAGCCCTCCTCCTTCTCCATGTCGGGCAGTGCGAAGGTCGAGTAGCTGTCGAGCTCGATGTCGTCGACCTCGCCCTCGAGGACGAAGGACTTGCACGCCGCGCACTGGCCCTCCTTGCAGCCGTGCATGAGCTGGACGCCCTGCTCGAACGCCGCGCGCAGGATCGTCTGGTCCTCGTCGACCTCGATCTCGATGCCCACGGGTTCGAACCGAACGATGTGCTTGTCGCCCATCTGCTGACTCCTGGGGGAGGGGGATGTCGGGCACAGCTCCGCCGGAGCCGGAATTGCGTCTGATGCAAGAAACGCCGCCGCGGAATCGTCACGTCGGTCGGCGGAGACCGCGGGGGGCCGGTGTCACCGGCCCCCCGCGGGTAGAACTCAGTCCGTCAGATCAGGACTTGGCGCCCGCCGGCCGTCCGGCCGGGCCCTGCGCGTTGTAGTCCGCCACGAACGCGGACCGCTCCGAGTCGCTCATCTCGTTGAGGATGACGTTGGGGCTGGCCACGTGCGGCATGCGCCGCATGTGGTCGAGCGTCCACATCTTCTTCGGGTTGAGGTCGAGGTGCGGCTGCGCCGTGAGGGTCTTGCCGTCGTCCCGGACGAAGCCCATGTCCTGGATGACGTCGGCCCAGTTCCAGCCGTGGTACAGCGTCTCCCACTCGCGGTGGCCGACGAGCTTGCCCATGTTCGGGGTGTCGCGACCCTCGTAGGTGGGACGGAACGCGACGGCGTCGGTCCAGCGGCAGGCCTCGTGGCAGTACGTCCGCCACTGGCCGTCCACCTTGTCGACGACCATGTCCTCACGCACCAGGCAGGGGACCATGCAGGTCCAGCAGCGGTGCGGGTAGACGTAGTCGACGTCCTCGGCGACGATCGCGTGGTGGCCGTTCGGCCGCGACAGGCGGTTGTAGTTCTCCCACCACTTGCCGTACCGGTCGTACCAGCCCGGGTACTTGTACTCGAACCACTCGAAGTCCTCGTCGGTCATGCCGTCGATGCGCCAGTAGTTGGCGACCCAACCGGTGGCGAAGAACTGCGCGACCTCGTGGACGTAGCCCTTGTTCCAGATCTGGTTCCACGACTCCTCGATGAGGTCGTGGGGGATCACCAGGCCGTACTTCTCGAGCGGCAGCAGGTAGGCGCGGTAGTAGTCGTCGTAGATCCAGCGACGCCACATCTCCGCGTAGGACTCACGGTCCTTGCGGCGGTCCTTCGTGCCGTACTCGATGAACGTACCGATCGCGGCGTCCACGACGCGGTGGTTGTTCCACCACGCGTAGCGGAGGTCGCGCTCGAGGAGCTGGCGGTTGTCCTCGTCCGACAGCGCCATCAGCAGCGTGGCGTAGCCGTTCGAGATGTGGCGCGACTCGTCGGACTGGACCGAGTGAAACACCGTCGGCAGCAGGTAGTCACCGTTGGCGGCCGCCTCACCGGGCATGGCCACGAACAGCGTGTTCGTGAAGGCCGTCTCGGCGACGATCGTCAGGTAGATGCTGGCCGCGGTGATCGCGTCACCGGTGATGAAGCCCTCGGCGAACTGCCGGCCGATGGTGCCGCAGTAGTCCGAGTGGAAGTTCCGGAGGGTGTTGTTGAACCCCGCCGGGTCGATGTAGTTGTTCATGTACAGGCGCTTGAGGTTCTGCTGGATCGTCGAGTGACGCACCTCGTCGATCATCTGGATCGCCTGGCCGTTGTGCAGCTCCGGGTTGGGAACCGCCTGGAACAGCATCGGCATCGAGCGCGCGGCCGAGATCTCCGGCAGCGGGATGATCGACAGGAAGAGCTTCTGCCACTCCAGCCAGCGCTCCTGCACCTGGCGGAACATGTTGCCGCGGATCGCGCCGTCGGACGCGCCGTAGACGCGGCTGTCCTTCTCCTCCTCCATGGGGAAGTAGGAGCGGAGGACCTGCTTCAGCGGGTCCTTCTTGGCAGCCTTCTTGAACGTGTAGTCCGTGCCGTATTTCATGTACGGCTCGTGGTACTGCGGCTCCCAGGAGAGTTCCTGGATTTTCTGGTGAGCCTTCGCCAAACTCTGACGGCTCATGCGACTTCCTCCTCGATAGGAACTGCTGTGCGGCCCGGCGGTCGCCGGCGCCGCGTGCGGGTCGCGCCCTCTCGGACCGACCCGGTGCCTCTTACGCGCGCCTCACCTCCTCGCGCTCGTGCTCGCCCCGGTGGTCGGTGGCGGCCCGCTCGCGCCACTCGCGCATGGCGGTGGCGGCGACCTCGCGGACCGCGGTGGTCAGGGCGGCGGAGTCGTGGGCGAACCGGCGCGCCGGGACGGAGACCGCGATGCTGGCGGCGACCCGGCCGTCGGGGGCCACGATCGGCGCCCCGATGCAGCAGAAGCCCTCGGCGAACTCCTCGCGGTCGACCGCGATCCCGTCGCGGCGCACCCGGGCGAGCTCGCGCTCCAGCCCCGGCGTCGTCGTGATGGTGGTGGCGGTGAACGCCGTGCGGCTCGGCTGGGCGAGGAGCAGCTCCTCGATCTCGCTCGAGGTCGCGACCAGCGCCTTCGTCACGGCGAGGGCGTGGGCCTGCGCCACCGGGATGCGCTCGCGCAGGTCGGGGATGCGGGCGAGGCCCTGGTGGCCGCGGGCGTCGACGATGACGGTCGACTCGCCGTCCCAGCGGGCCAGGTACGAGCGCTGGCGGGTCCGCCAGTACAGCTCGGTGACCGCGTCGGCGAGGCTCTCGGGCAGCTCGTAGCGCGAGGTCGGGTCGTCCTCGCGGCGCAGCGGGCGCACGACCTGCAGGTCGGCGGTCTCCTCGGCGGCGTCCGGGGTCGGCCCGTCCGCCGGCGTCGGCTCCGGCGTGGGCTCCGCGGTCTCCTCCCAGGTGCCCCAGGCGTCGCCCCACGGCGGGGCGTCGCTGAGCCGGTAGGTGCCGGCCGGGCCCTCGCGGCGGGCGTAGCCCTCCTGGCAGAGGGTGTTGAGCAGGTAGCGGGCGGTCGCGGCGCTCTTGCCGATCTCGGCGCCCAGGGAGTCCGCGGTGATCCCGTCGGGCGCCGACGCGAGGAAGCGCAGGGCGGTGAGGGCCTCGGCGGCGGTCTTGAGGGAGCGTCCCGGCTGGGTCCGTTCGGTCATCGCGCGCCTCCTCCCGCCGGTCGTTGCGGTCGTGTCCGGACGAGCGGTCCGGTTCGCGGGCCCGGTGGTGTCGGAGCCCGGTGGTGGTGGTCCGCGCCGGGCCGGTGCTGCCCGGTGGGACGTGGCTCACTGAACGCGGCGGAAACCGTGTGGTCAACATCACCGTTTCGATGTGCAGATGCTGCACATGCCCACTGAACTCGGTCCGGAGACCGTTCGTCGCAGGTCAGAGGGTTATGGCGACGTCGGAGACGGGTAGAGAGCTGTCCCGTTGTCTCAGAGAGAGACACCGCAGAGGGGGTTTCGTGGCGGATCCCGAGGAACTCCGGGCGGCCCAGCGACGGGCCTGGGACGGCCCCGCCGGGGACCTGTGGAGCGTGCTCGCCGACTGGTTCGAGCGCGGGGTGGCCGACTACGACGAGGCCTACCTCGCGGCCGTCGACGCCGGCCCCGCCGACCGGGTGCTCGACGTCGGCTGCGGCCCGGGCGCGCTCACCCTCGCGATCGCCCGCCGGGCCGGGTCGGTGACCGGGATCGACCTGTCCCACCGGGTGCTCGAGCTCGCACGCACCCGGGCCGGGGGTGCCGACGTCACCTTCCGGGTGGCCGACGCGGAGACCGACGACCTCGGCGAGGACGCCTACGACCTCGTCGTGAGCCACTTCGGCACGATGTTCTTCGCCGACCCGGTCGCGGCGTTCACCAATCTGCGCCGCGCCCTGCGCCCCGGCGGCCGGCTGGTGCTGCTCGTCTGGCAGTCGCGCGCCGCCAACCCGTGGCTCGTCTCGGTGCTCGAGACGCTCGGTGCCCCCGCGCTCCCGCCCGACGAGGGCCCGAGCCCGTTCGGCCTCTCCGACCCGGCACGGACGGAGGCGGTCCTCACCGCGGCCGGCTTCGTCGACGTGGTCGTCGAGCCCCGGGTGGGGTCGATGTGGTTCGGCGAGGACGTCGACGACGCGGCCCGCCACCTCGAGGTGCAGCACGCGGCGCTCCTCGGCGGCCTGGACGCGGACGACCGCGAGCGGGCCCTCGAGCGGCTGCGGGGCGACCTCGCGGCCCACCGCGGCGCCGCCGGCGTCGCCTACGACTCCGCGGTCTGGTTGGTCACCGCCAGGTAGGTCACTCGTGCTCGGGCAGCACCGGCACCGAGATCCCCGGGTCGCGCCCGAGCTGGGTCGCCCGGCCGACCGACGCCGCACCGAACCGGGCCCGGACCGCGTCAAGGGCCCGGTCGAGCGCCGCGGAGTCGCGGGTGTCCTCGGCTGCCGGACCGCCCGCGAGCGCGGTCCGCTCCCCCGCGTCCTCGGCGAGGGGCAGTTCGAGCTGCTCGCGGCCCTCGCCGTCGAGGTTGGCCAGGGAGAGCCCGAGCAGGGTGATGCCGCGGTCGTGGATCGTCGGCATCGCCTCGGCGAGCAGGGTGCGCGCGGCGTCGTCGATCGGGTCGGTGCGGGAGGTGGCGGTGCGCAGCGTGTGCGAGCGCGTGACACGGGTGAAGTCGCCGAAGCGCAGGCGCAGCACGACGGTCCGGCAGGTGCGCCCGCCCTCGCGCAGGCGGCGGGCGAGGCGGTCGACGATGCCCGCGAGGATCGTGTCGAGCTCCTCGGCGGAGCGGCGCCGGTTGCCCAGGGCGCGCTGCGAGCCGATGGACCGTCGGCTCACGCCCGGGGTGACCCGCCGCGGGTCGGAGAACGTGGCCAGGGCGTGCAGGTGGTGCCCGGCGGCCGGGCCGAGCAGGGAGACGAGGGCCTGCTCGCCGAGGGTCGCCACGTCGGCGACGGTGTGCACCCCCATCCCGTGCAGCTTGCGCGCCGTCACGGCGCCGACGCCCCACAGCCGCTCCACGCGCAGCGGGTGCAGGAACTCCCGCTCCCGGTCGGGGTCGACCACGAGCAGGCCGTCGGGCTTGGCGACCCCGCTGGCGACCTTCGCGAGGAACTTCGTCCGGGCCACGCCCACCGTGATCGGCAGCCCCACCTCGGCGAGCACCCGCCCCCGCAGCCGGGCCGCGATGTCCTTCGGTGTCCCGACGAGGCGCGCGAGCCCCCCGACCTCGAGGAACGCCTCGTCGACGGAGAGGCCCTCCACGAGCGGGGTGGTGTCGCGGAAGATCGCGAAGACGTCCTTGCTGGCGGCCGAGTACGCCTCCATCCGGGCCGGCACGACGACCGCCTCGGGGCAGATCGCGCGGGCCTGGCGCCCGTTCATCGCGGTGCGCACGCCGGCCCGCTTGGCCTCGTAGCTGCAGGCGAGGACCACCCCGCCGCCGACGAGCACCGGGCGTCCTCGCAGGTCGGGGTCGTCGCGCTGCTCCACCGAGGCGTAGAACGCGTCGAGGTCGGCGTGCAGGATCGTGGCGGCGCCCCCACGATCTCCCGACACGTCGTCCAGTGTGCACTTCTCCGGATGGACGGGATCGGCCGTCGCGGTCCGCGCCGCCGTAGCAGAATGGCCGATCGTGACCAAGCGACTCCACGCGAGCCGGGGCTACCCCCACGACGTGGCCGACTTCGCGGACGCGCTGGCCGACCCGGGGTTCCACCGGGCGCGGCTCGACGCGGGGGGCGGGGGCGAGGTCGAGCGCCACGAGGTGTCGGGCTCCCGCATCGTCGTGGTGGTCCGCCAGCCCGTCCCCGCGGGGCAGATCCCGCCCGCGCTCGCCCGGCTGCTCACCGGCGGCCTCGAGCTGCGGCGCACCGAGCGGTGGCAGGTGTCCGACGAGCGCTGCGCCGGCACGGTGCAGGTCGCGGTCCCGCTCGCGCCGGTGCGGGCGGAGGGCACGATGACGGTGGAGCCCCGCCCGGTGGGTTGTCAGCTCGACGTCGACGTGGACGTCACGGTGACCATCCCGTTCGCCGGGGCCCTGCTGGAGTCCGCCGTCGTCGACGGCGTGCGCCAGCTGACCAGCGTCGAGCACGACAACATCACCCGCTGGCTCGACGAGCAGCGGGCACGGGAGGCCTGATGCCCGCCAAGCGCAGCCGGCTCGGCCGCGGCGACAAGATCGTCGTGACCTCCCCCTACGGCTCCCGCCTGGGTACCTACGACCTCAGCACCGGCGAGGTGTCCGACGTCGCCCCCGCCTTCCGCGACACCTTCATCGCCGAGCTCGACGAGTGGCTCGCCCGGCACGGCGCGTCGCCCTTCCCCGGGTTCGGGCCCACGGGCGCCCCCGTGGAGACGCCGAGCCGGCGGACGCGGATGACGTCCCGCCTCAGCGACACCCTCGGCTTCCCCCGCCTGACGGACCCCCCGACGGGGGAGACGCCCGCGGCCCCGCCCACCCCGGCGCCCCGCGCCATCGAGGCGGGGGTGGCGGCCCCGGCCGGCGGCTGGTCGGCCGACTCCGCCGACGGCTACCGGGCCGACGCCTTCGACGACACCGTCTCCCACGCCGAGGCGGCCTCCCGGGGCGCCGCGGCCCCCGACCGCCGCCTCGCCCGCGGGCGCGACCTCGCCCGCCACATGCCCGACCACGGGCTCGCCCGGTCCGCCGCCCGCGCCCGCGCGGCCGGCGACCGGGAGCTCGACAAGTCGCTGCGGTTGCAGGCCGACGCCCGGATCACGGTGGCGCAGTCCCTGGGCCGCGAGATCCAGGCCCCGGTCTCGTCCCGGCTGGGCCGGACCGCGCGGTGGCGGATGCTGCACGGCATCGACATGACGGTGGGCTCGGAGCGGGTGGTGATCGACCACCTCGTCCTCTGCCCGGGCGGGGTGTTCGTCCTCGAGGACCGCCACCAGCCCGGCGGCAAGGTCCACACGTCGACCTCCGGGCTCGAGGTCGACGGCGTGCACGTCGACCTCGCGCGCATCCGCACCATCGGCGAGGAGGTGCACGACCGCATCGCGGAGGCGATCGCCCTCGCGGCGGGCGCCCAGGAGCTGCTGAACCCGCCCCCGGTGACGCCGGTGATCGTCGTCGTGGGGGCGACGATCGTGACCCACAGCCGCCCGCGCGGCGTGATCGTCACCCGGCCCGGGGACCTCGGCCGGGCGCTACGGACCCGCGGCGAGCGGATGACCCCGGCGGCGGTCGAGGAGACCTACGCGGTGGCGCGGCGCCCGGACACATGGGAGTAGCGCCGGGCGACCTGCGCGAGCGGCTCCTCGACATCCGGACGATCTGGGCCGAGCCCGCCTCGCTGGCGAGCATGCGGGGCCAGGACGTGCTCGCGCGGTTCCCCGACGCAGCGGTCCGGGAGGTCGCGTCGCACTGGGCGATCCCCGAGCTGCACGGCAACGAGGGCAACGTCGCGCGCTGGGTGCGGGTCAAGGCCGAGAACCTGGTGCTCGGGGAGAAGAAGTCGCTCACCGTCCGACCCAACGGGCGTTCGGCCGACTTCATCGCCCCGTCGTCGGCGAACGGCTGCGCCATGGCGTGCGCCTACTGCTACGTCCCGCGCCGCAAGGGCTACGCCAACCCGATCACGGTGTTCACCAACGTCGACGACGTCCTGCGCGCCGTGTCCCGCCACCTCGCCCGGACCGGGCCCAAGGGCGAACCGAACCAGTGCGACCCCGTCGACTGGGTCTACGACCTCGGCGAGAACTCCGACTGCTCCGTCGACGCCCTCGTCAGCGACGCCGTGCCCGACGCGATCGCGCACTTCCGCTCCCTGGCGGGCGCCAAGGCATCGTTCGCGACGAAGTTCGTCAACCGGTCCCTGCTCGACCTCGACCCGCGCGGCGGCACCCGCGTGCGCTTCTCGCTGATGCCGCAGGAGGACGCGACCCTGCTCGACCTGCGCACCAGCTCGATCGACGAGCGCATCGGCGCGGTCGACGACTTCCTCGCCGCCGGCTACGAGGTCCACCTCAACTTCTCGCCGGTGGTCCTGCGCGAGGGCTGGCAGAGCCGGTGGGCGGCGCTGCTCGACCAGCTCTCCGCCACGCTCTCGCCGGCCGCCCGCGCCCAGGCCGCGTGCGAGATCATCCTGCTCACCCACAACGAGGGCCTCCACGAGGTCAACCTCGGCTGGCACCCGAAGGCCGAGGACGTGCTCTGGCGCCCGGAGGCCCAGGAGCGCAAGACGTCGCAGAACGGCCAGGACAACGTCCGCTACCGGGTCGACGTGAAGCGGCGCGCCGTCGCCCGGTTCCGCGAGCTCGTCGCGGTCCACGCGCCCTGGTTGGCGATCCGGTACGCCTTCTGATGGGGGCGACGGGGGGACCGGCGTGACGGCGGTCGTCGACCGCCGCGCCCGCGGTGCGGTGATGGCCCTGTTCGCGGTCAACGGCGCCACCTACAACTCGCTCGTCCCGCGCTTCCCCCAGATCCGCGACGAGCTCGGGCTCTCCAACGCCGCGCTCGGGGCCGCCATCGCCGCCTTCCCGGGGGCGGCGCTCGTGTTCGGGGTGCTCGCCGGGCCGCTGCTGGCGCGCTTCGGCAGCGGGCGGGTCGCGGCGTCGGTGTCCCTGCTCGGGGCGCTGCTGCTCCCCCTCGTCGCACTGGCGCCGGGATGGTGGGCCCTCGCCGCGGCGCTGTTCGTCCTCGGGGTCACCGACGCCTGGACCGACGCGGCGATGAACGCCCAGGGCCTCGTCGTGCAGGGGCGCTACGGCCGCTCGATCATGAACGGGCTGCACGCCACCTGGAGCGTCGCCGCGGTGGGCGCCGGGCTGCTCGGGGCGGCCGCCGCCGGGCTCGGTGTGCCCGTCGGCTGGCACCTCGCGGCCGTCGCGGCGGTCCTGGTGGTGGCGTCCGGGGTCGCGTGGGTCTCCACGGTGCCCGACCCCCCGCACGGGGCGGGGGACGCCTCGTCGTCGGGGAACGTTCTCGCGGTGCTGCGCTCGCGGCCGGCCCTGCTGGCCTTGCTGGCGATCGCCGGGCTGATGGTGTGCTCCGGGGCGGTCGAGGACTCGTCGGCCTCGTGGGGCGCGGTGTACCTGCGCGACGACCTCGGCGCGGGTGCGTTCGTCGCGGGCCTGCCCTTCGTGGCCTTCCAGGTCCTCATGACCGCCGGCCGGATCGGCGGCGACCGCGTGGTCGACCGCTTCGGGCCGGTGCGGGTGGCGCGGGTCGGCGCCCTGGTGGCGGCGCTGTCGCTGGCGGTCGCGCTGCTCGTGGCGCACCCGGTGGCGGCGATCGTCGGGTGGGGGCTCGCCGGGCTCGGGGTCGCGACGCTCTTCCCGCTCGCCTTCTCGGCGGCGGGCGTCGTGCCGGGGGTGCGCCCGGGCGACGGGATCGCCGTCGTCGGGTTCCTCGCGCGGCTCGGCTTCCTCGCCACGCCCCCGGTGATCGGGGCGGTCGCCGACGCCTCGACGGTGGGCACCGGGCTCGTGATCGTGCCGGTCGCGGCCCTGGGGGCGGCCCTGCTCGCGCGGTCGCTGCGGCCCCGTCGGGCAGACTCGGCGCCGTGACCCCCGACGAGGCCGCGGCCGTGCTGGGCGCCCCGCCGGGCGACCTCGACGAGACCGTCGCGGCACTGCCCGGCGCCCCCGGGCTCTACGCGTGGTGGATCGACCCCGACGCCGTGCCCGCCCTCGGCACCGGCCTGCTGCACGTGGGCGCCGCGCGGATGCTGCGCAACCGGATCCGTCGTCAGGACCTCTACCGCACCGGCGTGTCGCGCCTGCGGCGTGTGCTCGCGGGCCTGCTGCTCGACGACCTCGCGCTGGCACCGACCTGGGTCGCCGACGTGGTGCTGCCCAAGGCCGACGAGGAGCGCCTCAGCGCCTGGATGCGCCCGCGCCTGCGCCTGACGGCCCTTCCCGACGATGCCGCGGCCGAGCTGCTCGCCCCGGTCGCGGCGCTGCTGGGGCCCACCGGGCTGGAGTCGGACGCGGCGGCGCGGGCCGAGGAGCGCTTCGTCGCGGCGGCCGGGGAGAAGGGGCCGCGCGAGGCCGGGGTGCCGTTCCGGCGTCCGTGAGCTGCTGGCCCGGATGTCAGCGACGTGCCATCGCGGACACCGAGTGTCAGCGAGGTGCCATCGCTGACAGCCGGGGGCCGGAACGAGCGTGGCGCCTGACTGACGTCCGGTGTCAGCGACGTGCCATCGCTGACACCGCGGGTCAGGCGTGCCGCACGCACCGGCGCGCGGACGGCCGGGCCTCCAGGCGCTCGCCGGGGATGTCGCGCCCGCAGACCTCGCACACCCCGTAGGTCCCGGCGTCGAGCCGGGCGAACGCCGCGTCGATCTCCACGAGGTCGTGGCGCGCCCCCTCGAGCAGGGCCTGGGCCTGCGCGCGGTCGTAGGCGATCGTCTGGCCCTCGGGGTCGTGCTCGTCGTCGCCCGAGCTCGCCGACGCCGTCTCGACGATGCCCGCGACCTGCGCCTCGAGCGCGGCGATCCGGGTCCGGGTGAGGTCGCGGGCCGCCGCGAGGTCGTCGGCCGCGCTCACCGGACCGTCGCGAGCCCGCCGGGCACCATCTCGATCGTCACCGGGGTGTCGGTGGGGAGCATGATCACCTCGCCGTCGAGCTGGAGCGGGAGCTCCTGGTCGAGCGTGCGGAACCGCAGGCGCCGCGCGCTCGGCTGCCAGCCCAGGCCCTTCCAGGCCGCCCGCAGCCCGGTGAGGAGCAGCCGGAACCGGCCGCGGTGGGGGATCGACACGATCTCGAAGCGGCCGTCGGCCGGGTCGCCGTCGGAGAGGCGCGCGTACTTCGCCATCTCGGAGAGGTTCGCGACGATGAGGCTGTCGTAGCGGCGCCGGCCGAGGTAGTCCCCGACCCCGACGCCGTCGCGCGACCCTCCCTCGAACGCCTCGAGCTCGATCTCGAAGGGCGCGAAGTGGAGGAACTCGCGGCCGGTGGTCCACAGCTCGCGCAGCGAGCCCTTGCCGCCGCGCTCGAGCGCGAGCGCCACGACCGGGGTGATGCCGAGGCCGATGTAGGAGTGGGCGTAGCGCACGTGGTCGCCGATGGTCAGGCGCAGGACGTCGAGGTACTCGACGTTGCCCGCGGCGATGGCCTCGGCGAGCGGGCGGCGGCGGGTGACGCGGCGGTGGTCGTTGGCGTTGCCCGCGGAGGTGACGGCGACGACGGTCCCGGTGTGGTGCCCGTCCCCGGCGGCCATCGCGCCGTCGACGACCTCGTTGTAGCCGCCGTCGCCCGACACCGAGACCACGAGCGGCTTGTAGGTCCGCGCTGCGCTCTCCGCGATGCGCCGGGCGTGCCCCGCGTACTCGGTGGGGACCATCTCGACGTCGAGGTCGGGAGCCTGCTCCTTGAGCTCGCGGGCCAGGGTCTGGGCCTTGCCCTCGCCGCCCCCGGTGCTGTTGGGGTTGTAGACGAGCAGGACGCCCCGGAACGCCGGGGCGTCGGGGGCCGAACCGGGCACGGCGGACACGAACCGGACAGTACCGCCGAACCCGGCCGTCGAGCGGAACGACGCCCTGGTCAGGGGGTGACGGGGGCCGCCCGCACCGCGTCGTCGTCCACCTGCGCCCACGGCTGGGCCGGACGGCCCAGCAGGCGGGCGAGGTCGTCGCTCGGGAGTGCGTGCGGCCCCTCGCGCGCGTCGACTCAAGGACAAGTCCGACGAGAGAAGGTCAAGGGAACGTAACGGCTGGGTCCACGATCTCGATCGGATTCACGCGCCATTTGGCGGCGCGAGGTCGGGGAGAGGACGGCTCGGTGGCACAGGCACAGAATGGCGACACGGCAAAGGGGTGCGGCTGCCTGCTGGCCATCGTCCTGGTGATCGGTGGCCTCGCGGCCTCGTGTCTGGGTGGCCCGGACGATCCGGTCGCGCGCCCCGCGTACACCGTGCCCTCGACGACGTCCACCACGTCGTCCCCCAGCTCCGCCGCTGCACCCGTGCGAGTGGTCCGTTACGAGTGCACCGACTTCACCTCTCAGCTCGAGGCGCAGTCGGCCTTCGACGCAGGCGGCCAGGAGCACCTGGACCCCGACGCCGATGGGCTCGCCTGCGACAACCACTTCGCCCGACGTTCCACGCCGGCTCCGCAGACGCGGTACACGGACAGCGACGACGACAGCAGCAGCAGCGGCTCCACCCGCCGTCGGACCGGGAACTCGGGACACCCCTGCCTCCCCGGGGAGCGCGACGGCGATGGCGACGGGTACTGCGGCGAGGGCTGATCCGCCGGCGTCGACCGGCGACGTGAGGTTGGCGCGCACCGCCTACGACGCGCGGGACACCGCTTCGAGGAAGTAGTAGTCGCCGTAGACCAGACCGCCGCCGATCTCCCCGCCGTCCGGGAAGTTGCCCACCGCGTCGGTCAGCAGCGCGGGACCGGTCGGCGCGACGTGCTTCGCGGCCAGCTCGTCGAGGGTCTGCGCGGCGGCGTCGCGGTAGCGCGGGTCGCCGGTCTGGTCGGCAAGGTCGAGCAGGCCCGACGCGGCGACGGCGGCCGCGGACGAGTCGCGCTCCGCGGTGGGGAGCGAGAAGTCCCAGGCCGGCACGCGCTGCCCGGGTGCGGTGTGGGCGAGCCACCAGTCGGCGGCCCGCACCGCGGCCGCCCGGAGCTCGGGGTTCCCCGACGCGCGGGCCTGCGCCGCGAACCCGTGGACGGCCCAGCCCTGCCCCCGGGACCAGGTCGACTCGGGGGTGGCGCCCTGCCACGTGTCCCGCTTCAGGAAGGCCCCGGTCGCCGGGTCGAACGCGGCGACGTGGGCGATGCTGCCGTCCGGGCGCTGGTTGGTCCGCGACACGGTCAGGGCGTGCTGGGTGGCGAGGTCACGCCACGCCGGGTCGCCGCCGGGCAGCGCGGCCGCCTGGTCGAACAGGGGCAGGTTCATGAGGCTGTCGACGATCACCGGGAACCGCCAGGCGCCGCGGCCGTCGACCGGCTCCTCGGTGAAGGGCTCGGTGTCGGTGTCCCAGCTCTTCACCGCCTTCACCGCCGGCGAGTACCGGGTGGCCAGCGAGCGGGCCGCGGTGACCACCTCGGCGCCGCCGTTCCCGGTCGCGCGCTGCTCGGAGCCGAAGCTGTACTCGGCGACGAACCCGAGGTCGTGGGTGTCGGTGCGGGTCACCTGCGAGGCGATCGGCGCCGTCCAGCGCTGCGCGCGGGCGGTCCAGGCCGGGTCGCCCGTGAGCCCCCGGGCCAGCCACAGCTCGCCGGCGAAGAAGCCGACGGTCCAGCCCCGGACCGGCTCGGTGGTCCAGGTCGTGGCGCCGCGCTGCACCGACCGCGGGAACCCGGCGGCCGGGTCGAGGGAGTCGGCCGTGGCGGCCAGCCGCTCGTAGGCCGTCGGCAGGACCTTCTGTACCAACGCCGGGAGTCCCGACGACGAGGCCGGCGCCGCCGCGGCCCCGGGCGGCGGCGGTGCCTGCGCGGGGGCGCCCCCGCACCCGGCCAGCAGGGCACCCACCAGGACCACAGCCGCCACACCCGTCACACGGCGAGGCTGCCCCGTCGTACGAAGGACCCCGCCCCGCGCCGCCGAACTCCCCACGATCGAGCCACCCCCCGGTGTCGGGGACGCACCGTAGCCCGATCAGCGCATGATCTCGACCAGCAGGACCCAGGCGTTGAACAGCCCGCCGAGCAGTCCTGCAACCACGGCGACGGGGAACCACGCGAGCCCGCCGAGCGAGGTCGTCAGGACGCCGATCCCCGCGAGCAGCGTGCTCACCGAGAGGACGAGGGCGGGCAGGGCCACCGCGGCGAACCACGCCACCACGGGCGTGTGCGGCGGCCGGTGCCCCGGCGAGGAAAGCCATCCGAGGGCCGGACCCACCACGGCGGCGACCACCAGCAGCTCGACCCCGAGCGCCCCCGGGCCCTGCGGGATCAGCACGGCCAGCGACACGACGATCGGCGTGGAGAGCAGGACGAGCGCGTGGGCCGCCCGCCCCGGGATGCGCGGGGACTCGACGATGATCCGCAGGTTGATCGAGATGGCGACGAACAGCAGGCCCGCCAGTGCGGCGAACGCGCCCGCCGCGGCGACCGCGAAGTCGCTCCAGGGCCCCGCGTCGTCCATGGCCATCCCGATCCTCCCGGCGGGTCAGTGGCAGGCCCCGGTCGAGCTCGGCGGCAGGTCGAGCGCGGGGTTGCCGTCGAAGAACCCGGTCGGCCGGAGCATGAAGCCGATCGTCGACACCGGCATCACCGGCCAGTCCTCCGGCCGCACCACGTGGTGGGCGCCGAAGGTGTACCAGACCACGACGTCGGAGCCCTCGAGCGGACGGTCGCCGTCGAGGTAGGTCGGCAGCCCGGTGCTGCGCGGCGCCTGCAGCGGGTAGTCGCCCGCGGCGAAGCGCTGCTCGGGGTCGTGCGCGGTGACCCACAGCGTGTGCTCGGTGAAGCCCGAGCGCGGCGCGAACAGGGCGTCGGGCGAGTACATCGGCGGCACCGTGGAGCCGGGCATGAGGGCGTAGGCCGTCGGCGCGCCCGTCGGCCCCGTCTCGGTCGTGCTCTCGATCTTCCAGAACCTCGCGGTCGCCTGCGAGGTGTCCCGCGCGCCCTCGGCCTCGTGGGTGATCGGCGTCCGGCGGGTGACCCAGGCGTTCCCGTGCGGGTTCGCCGGGCCGGGGCGTACCGGGACGGAGTCGATCTCGACGACGGTGTTGGCCGGCCCGTCGACGGTCATGTCGAGGCGCACGCAGAAGAAGTGCTGGTGGTTGGGGCCGTAGAGACCGGGTGCGACGAGCGTCCCGTACTCGGGCACCTCCCCCACCGCGATGGCCCCGGTGGAGATGACGCCGGTCAGCTTGACCTCGTACTCGATCAGGCCGTCGTTGTAGAGGTACCAGAAGTAGCCGTACTCGTAGTTCCCCACGGTGACGATCGACGAGATCACCAGCCGGCGCCGGCGGCGCACCTCGACGGCCTCGGTGCGGAAGTCGGTGTGCTTCCACGCGATGCCCGTGTCCTCCTCGTGCATGCAGACCGCGTTCGGGATGACGACCGCGCCGCCGTCCTGGTCGTTCACCACGCCGTCGAAGTAGTGGATGTGGCCCACGCAGTCGCAGCCTAGGGTCAGCGGGTTCGCGAGCCACCCGACGCCGTACTCGCCCTGGTCGAAGACGTTCTTGAACCGGTGCGTCGGGGCCGGGTCGCCGTAGGGGACGTACATCTCGGCGAGCGAGGCGCGGTGCAGCACCGGCCGGCGCCGCCCGCGGTCGTCGTAGGAGACGTCGTGCAGGACGAGGCCCTCGCGCGGGGTGAACCCGATCCGCAGGTGCCACTTCTGCCAGCTCACGGCGTGACCGTCGACGGTGAACGACGGCCCCTCGGGCTGGGTGATCTCGATCGGCTTCACGTCGTCGCGGATGGTCTCCACGCGCGGGACGTTCGCGGGGTCGTGGATCCAGGGCTGCTCGTAGTTCGCCGGGTGGGGCGGGAGGTCGACGATGCCGTGGTCGTCGACCTCGACGACCTGGCGGGCGTCGAGATCCACGGTCACGACGAGGCCGTCGACCGGCCGGGCGTAGCCGTGCTCACCGGGCGCCGAACGCATCCAGGTGAGCGGCCGGACGATGCGCCGGGCGGAGGGGTCGTCCTTCGGGGCGGTCCACGACGAGGCCCACGGGTCGATCATGGCGAGGTCGAGGTCGGTGATCCCGCGCCGCGCCATGGCCTCCTGCCAGCGGGGGTCGGCGCGGACGATCTCCTCGGTCGCGAAGAACTCCTCGGCCATCACCGGCGCCTGCACCCCGGGGCGGGCCCGCCAGTCGACGACGCTGCGGTCGGTGAGCGACACGACCGCCTCGTAGAGCATCCTCTCGCCGCGCTCGTAGAGCACGACCTCGGCCTCGCGGGGCAGCGCCCCGCCCGACGCGAGGGCCGCCTTCGACGGCTCGTGCAGGTGCACGAACACGAACCGCGCCGTCGGGCCGAGCCCGCGGGCCTCCTTGAGGATCGTCGAGGCCGCGGCGACCTCGTCGGCCGTCAGCGGCTCGAGCGGGTGGGCCACCTCGGTGCGGGGTTCGTCGAGCGCGGTCATGCCACGACCTCCTCAGGTGCGTCCAGCTCCGGGTCGGTGAGGGAGAAATGTCCGAGTCCCGCGTACACGGCGGGGCGACGGGCGCGCAAGACCAGGGCGACCACCACGCCGGCGACGAAGATCAGCGCCGGCACCCAGGGCAGCAGGGTGATGAACGGGACGCCCTCGGCGGCGGCGAGCTCGGCACGGTTGTCGATCAGCAGGTAGCAGGCGCCGACTATCGCGGCGCAGCCGACCACCGGCGCGAGCAGGGTCGACACGACGTGGAAGCCGTCCCGGGCGGTCGTCAGGAAGTAGCGGACGATGGCGACGCAGACGAGGGCCTGGACCGCGAGGATGCCGAGGACCCCGAGCAGCGGGGACCAGGTGCCGAGCTTGGTGAGCGCCGCCTCGGTGGAGGGGTCGTAGAGCACGAAGCCGAGCACGTAGAGCCCGACGAGCGTCGTGGTCGTCATCGCGGCCGTGCCCGGACCGTGGTGCCTCGTGGTCCGCGACAGGACCCGCGGGAGGACGCCCTCGCGGCCGAGGGCGAAGAGGTAGCGCGCCGCGGTGTTGTAGAAGGCCATCGCGCAGGCGAAGGAACTCGTGACGGCGAGGACCTCGAGGACCGCGGTCAGCCAGCCGCCGACGAAGCGGTCCGAGAGCGGGTAGAACGCCGACGCGTAGGTGCCGTTCAGCTGGTCGGACACCGCCTGCACGCTGCCGGTGAGCCCCCAGCCGGTGACGAAGGCGTACGAGACGATCATGTAGAAGATCCCGAGGCCGATCACCGAGCCGTAGGTCGCGATCGAGGCGATCCGGTGCGGGTCGCGCGACTCCTCGGCGTAGTTCGGGGCCATCTCGAAGCCGACCCAGGACCAGAACGCGGCGAACAGCGCGATGCCGGCCGCGGTCGTCCCGAAGATCTGCAGGGCGCCGGAGTTGGAGAACACCTGCGTCGGGTCGAACGGCGAGGCCGAGAAGCCCTCGGCGCCCCCCTGGGCGAAGATCGCGACCGCGAGGACGATCAGCGCGACGACCTCCCCGACCAGCATGACGCCGAGGACCTTCGCGGTGAGCTCGATGTGGAACCACGCGAGCGTGCTCATCACCGCGAGCCCGAGCGCCATGTAGAGCCAGGCGGGCAGCGCGACCCCGGTGAAGGTCTCGACGGTCGACGCCGCGAAGTAGCCCATCACGCCGATCACGGCGCCGGCGAAGATCATGTAGCAGAGCGCGATCAGCAGGCCGGACCCGACGCCGACGACGCGGCCGAGCCCCCGGCTGACGAACGTGTAGAAGCCGCCCGCGCTCGTCACGCGCCGGGACATCGCGATGTAGCCGACCGAGAAGATCGTGAGCGCCACCGTCGCCATGCCGAACGCGGCGGGCGCGGCCCACCCGCCGCCGTTCACCGCGACCGGGACGTTGAACAGCATGGCCGTGAGCGGCGCGGCGCCCGTGACGATGCAGAACAGGACCGACGGGAGGCCGAGCGCGTTGCCGGCCAGGCGCCCGTCCTGCTGCGGCGGCGAGGTGGTGGGTGGAGCCGTGGTGGTCATCGCGATCCCTCCGAGCGGGGTGCTGGCACCTCACTCTGGGAAGGCGATGTGTCGTGCGTGTCACGGTCGGCGAACAGCCCGGCCCCCTGACCTGCGGGAACAGGACGAAACCGGCGCATCCGCGCGTCCGACCACGCGCGGCTGCGGCGTCCGGCTCAGGCGACGGCCGTCGAGGCCCCGGCCCGTCGGGCGCGCAGCGCGGGCAGCACGAGCACCAGCGCGACGACGGTGGCGACGAGGTAGACGATGTTGGCCACCATCGACCCCGTCGCCGCCGAGGCGTCGGTGAACGCGAGGATCGAGAACAACCCGCCGATCACTCAGGACGACACCGACGGCGACGGGCGGGCGGCGCAGGAGAGGGCTCATGTCACCGGAGCGTGAGCCGGTCCGGGCCCGACGTCTGCCGTAGTCGACTACGGCATTCCTCCCGCCGCGACCCGCAGCAGCACGTCCGCGTGGCACAGGTCGTCCGGGGCGCACCAGCAGGCGAGGTCGTGCCCGGCGAGCTCGTCGCGCGCCTTCTCGATCAGCTCCGGGCGCTCCGCGAGCCACCGGCGGTAGAACGCGATCATGGTCTCCCGGTCGAGGGGGACGGTCCCGCCGTCGACCTCGACGTCCTCCCCGAGCCTGAACGGGTTCCCCCACGACGACGGCCGCGCGACCGTGATCGCCTCCTCGGGCTTGCGCCAGCCCTTGGCGCGCCTCAGCTGGATGCGGTCCGGCACACGTGCTCCAGCCCCTCGAGCAGCCGATCGACGTCCTCGTCGTCGGAGTAGGGCGCGAGCCCGATCCGCAGCGCGCCCGTGTCGCCGAGCCCCAGGCGCCGGGACGCCTCGATCGCGTAGAACGACCCGGCGGGGGCGAACACGCCCCGCTCCGCGAGCAGCTCGTACGCCCGGCGCTCGCCGCCCGGCACGCGCACGAGCAGGGTCGGCGTCCGGTGCGCTGCGCGGCTCAGCACCTCCACCCCGTCGAGGCGCGTGAGCCCCTTCTCGATCCGCGCCCGCAGCCGGTCCTCGTGCGCCTCGACCGCGGTCATCGCCGCGACCAGCCGGTCCCGCCGCGTCGCACCGTCCCCGAGCGAGGCGATGACGTCGACGGCGGCCGTGGTGCCCGCGAGCAGCTCGTAGGGCAGCGTCCCGAGCTCGAAGCGCTCCGGCACGGCGTCGGTGGAGGGCAGCAGCTTGTCGGGGCGCAGGCCCTCGAGGAACCCGGGGGCGGCGGCGAGCACCCCGCAGTGCGGCCCGAGGAACTTGTAGGGCGAGCAGAGCAGGACGTCGGCGCCGATCGCGGCCAGGTCGACGGGCGCGTGCGCGGTCAGGTGGACCGCGTCGACGACGAACACGGCCCCCGTCTCCCGGACCTGGCCGGCGATGCGCTCCAGGTCCGGCCGGGTCCCGACGAGGTTCGACGCGCCGGTCACCGCGACCAGACGGGTCCGCGCGGAGAGCACGGTCGCGACGTCGTCGAGCTCGGTGGTGGCCGGGTCGAGGTCGAGCCACCGGATCGTCGCCCCGGCCCGCTCCGCCGCGATGATCCACGGGCGGACGTTCGCGTCGTGGTCGAGCCGGGTCACCACCACCTCGTCGCCGGGACCCCAGCCCCGGGCCAGCGTCCGCGCGAGGTCCACGGTCAGCTGCGTCATCGAGCGGCCGAAGACGATCCCGCGCGGGTCCGCGCCGAGCAGGTCGGCCATCGCCTGCCGGGCCGTCCCGACGATGCCGTCGGAGAACCGTTCGGCGGGGGTCACCGTGCCGCGGTTGGCGATCGGCGCGGTGAGGGTCTCGGCCACGGCGCGGCCGACCTCGGCCGGCACCTGCGACCCGCCCGGCCCGTCGAAGTGGGCGTAGCCGCTCCTCAGCGCGGGAAAGCGGGCCCGGAAGGCGGCGACGTCGTACGCGGTTTCCGTCACGCCGGACATCCTCCCCCGAGGTCCACGAGCGGGCCCGCGTCGCGCCGGTGGCGGGTCCACCTGATCGGACGCTCACCCGACCGGGGGACCAGCGGGTTTCCCGGTGGGGAACCCGGGCCATTCCTCGGATACACCCACGACAAGCGGTACGGCGATGGCGACGAGCGGATCGAGGTGGTCTCCGGTGAGTGCACTCGGGACGCAGAGTGGCCGGGTTGCCCGCGCGGACTGGCGCCGGGACCTGGTGGCGGTCCCGGCCCCGCAGGACCGCCCCCGCCCCCGCTGGACCGAGGCCGTCGGCGCCTCGGTGCTCCTCTCGGTGCTCGACAGCCTCGACCAGCAGGACGAGACCGCCAGCGCGTAGGACCGATCGGTAGCGGGAACAACGGTCGTCGGACCCACTGGGGCACGACCGACGGAGGCCCGCCATCAGCTCGTCGACGGACGCCACGTCCCGGAAGCAGGGTCTCCGCGGACCCGTCGCGGCGGGACTCGTCGCCGTCGCCTTCCTCGTGACGATGCTCGGGGCCACGCTCCCGACCCCGCTCTACCCCCTCTACGAGCAGGAACTGGGGTTCGGCGGCGTCATGGTGACGCTGATCTTCGCGGCCTACGCGGTCGGCGTCGCGGCCGCGCTGATCTTCACCGGCCGGCTCTCCGACCAGATCGGGCGCCGCGCGGTCCTGCTGCCCGGCCTCGCCCTCGCGGTGATCTCGAGTGCCGTCTTCCTCGTCCCCGACAGCCTCACCGCGCTGTTCGTCGGACGCGTGCTCTCCGGGCTCTCCGCCGGCATCTTCACCGGGACCGCCACGGCGATGCTCGTCGACCTGGCCCCGCCGGGGAAGCAGGCCCGCTACAGCCTGCTCGCCGCCTGCGTGAACATGCTCGGCCTCGGGCTCGGGCCCGTCGTGGCCGGCGCCCTCGCCGAGTACGCACCGCTTCCCCTCGACCTGCCCTACCTCGTCCACATCGGGCTCGTGCTGGTCACCGCGGTCGGGCTCTGGTTCGTCGCCGAGCCGGTCGACGTCCCCGAGGGCCCGGTGCACTGGGCGCCGCAGCGCCTGGGCGTGCCGGCCGAGGTGCGCGGGGTGTTCGTCCGGGCGGCCATCGCGGGCTTCGCCGGGTTCGCCGTGCTCGGGCTGTTCACCGCCGTGTCGCCCTCGTTCGTCGCGCAGGTCCTGCACATCTCCAACCACCTGGTGACCGGCCTCGTCGTGTTCACGCTGCTGGGGGCCTCGACGATCGGGCAGGTCGCCTCGTCGCGGCTGGCCGAGCGGCCGGCGCTGCTCGTCGGGTCGGCGGGCCTCGTCGTCGGGATCCTGGTGGTCGGGCTGAGCATCGCCACCGCGTCGCTGTGGCTGCTCCTCGCCGGGGCCGTGGTGGCGGGCGTCGGGCAGGGGATGTCGTTCCGCGCCGGGCTCGGGGCGGTCAACGCCGGCTCCCCCGCCGAGCGCCGCAGCGAGGTCGCGTCGAGCTTCTTCCTCGTCCTCTACGTCGCGATCTCGATCCCGGTGATCGGCGAGGGGATCGCGTCGGCGGCGTTCGGACTGGTGGCGGCCGGGGTGACCTTCTCGGTCATCGTCGCGGTGATCGCCGCGGTCGCGTTCGTCAGCCTCGTGTTCCAGCGGGAACCGGCCCGCTGACCCGTGCCGGGAGCGGCCCGGTGGGTCATGCTGGGGACTCCCGCGACGAAGGAGTCCCCGTGCCCGCTCCTGCCGCCCGCACCCGGGTCCGCTGATGCGCCGCCAGCTGCCCCGCCCGCGCGACCTCGCCCCGCTGGTCCGGGTCCGCCGGCCGCGGCTCGACCCGACCCGCCGGCGCCTCGAGTCGTCGTACAGCGTGGCCGACCTCCGCGAGGCCGCCCGCAGGCGCGCCCCGCGTGCGGTCTTCGACTACGTCGACGGGGCCGCCGAGCAGGAGATCGGCCTGCGCCGGGCGCGCGAGGCGTTCTCCCGGGTCGAGTTCTCGCCGCGGGTGCTCCGCGACGTCGGGACCATCGACACCTCGACGACGATCCTCGGCCAGTCCGCCACGATGCCGGTGATCCTCGGACCGACGGGCTTCACGCGCATGGCCCACCACGAGGGCGAGCGGGCCGTGGTGCGGGCGGCCGAGTCGGCCGGGGTGCCGTACGCGCTCTCGACCATGGGCACCACGTCGATCGAGGAGTTCCGCGACGAGGCACCGCTCGCCCGGCACTGGTTCCAGCTCTACCTGTGGCGCGACCGCGACGCCTCGGGCGAGCTGGTCGAGCGGGCCCGTAAGGCCGGGTACGACACGCTCGTCCTCACCGTCGACACCCCGGTGCCCGGCGCGCGGCTGCGCGACAACCGCAACGGGCTCACCATCCCGCCGTCGCTGACCGCGCGGACGCTCGTCGACATGGCCCGCCACCCGGCGTGGTGGGCGAACCTGCTGACCACCGAGCCGCTGACGTTCGCCTCGCTGAACTCGTGGAACGGCACGGTCGCCGACCTCGTCACGCACATGTTCGACCCCACCGCGGTCGCGAAGGACGTCACCTGGCTGCGCGAGCAGTGGCCCGGCCACCTGATCGTCAAGGGCATCCAGCACGTCGACGACGCCCGGGCCGTGGTCGACCTCGGCGCCGACGGCCTCGTCGTGTCCAACCACGGCGGCCGCCAGCTCGACCGCGCGCCGGTGCCGCTCGAGCTGCTGCCCTCGGTGGTCGACGCCGTCGGCGACCGGGCGAGCGTCTTCCTCGACACCGGCGTCACCACCGGCGCCGACATCGTCGCGGCGAAGGCGTTCGGCGCCCAGGCGGTGGTCCTCGGCCGGGCCTACATGTACGGGCTGATGGCGGGCGGCGAGCCCGGGGTCACCCGCATGCTGAACATCGTGCGGGCCGAGATGGAGCGCACCCTCGCGCTCATGGGCGTCGACCGGATGGACGACCTGGAGCGCCACCACGTGCGGCTGCGTGACCGCTGACGTCCGGGTCGTCGCGGGCGCGCCCGGCGCGGGGAAGAGCACGGTGGCCGTCTCCCGGGCACCGACGCAGTCCGTCGACGTCGACGGTTCCCGTCGTGGGAGGCGCGGCCGGTGGGCCGGCCGCGCTAGCCTCCCTCGCCATGTCCACCGCGATGGAGGGCGGCGGGCGCTACAACGCCAACGCCTCAGCTCAGGCGGCGTCGTCCGCGTTCGGTCTCGACCTGCTCCGGGAGGCCGCGGCCTCTGCGCCGCTCGGCCCGGCCGGGGTGGTCACCGTCGTCGATTACGGTGCCTCCGAGGGACAGAACTCCTTGGCACCGATGTCGGTGGCCGTCGAGGCCGTCCGGCAGGTCCACGGCGAGCACCAGCCGGTGTGGGTGTGCCACACCGACCTGCCGGGCAACGACTTCGGGTCGCTCTTCCGGACCGTCGCCGAACATCCGGACACCTACCGGCGGCCGGGCGTGCACACCGGGGCCGTCGGCCGGTCCTTCTACGAGCAGCTGCTGCCCGAGGGCTGGGTGAGCGTGGGGTGGAGCTCCATCGCCGTGCACTGGCTGGCTGAGGTCCCGGGACCGCTGGACGGCTTCTGGTTCAGCAGCGCGAGCGCACAGCAGTACACGGCGTGGGCGCGACGCGGCGCCCTCGACTGGTCCGCCTTCCTCGGGGCGAGGGCGGCGGAGATGCTGCCGGGGGGCCGCCTGGTGATCGTGGTCGGCGCCGCCCACGGCGACGGGCCCACCCGTCGCTCCGGGGCCGAGCGCGCCATGGACGAGGTCGCCCACGGTCTGCAGGCACTCATCGAGCGTGGCCTCCTCAGCGAGGAGGAACGGGACGGGATGACGATCCCGGCCTGGTACCGCACTGCTGACGAGTGGCGGGCCCCGTTCGACGACGACGGCGACCTCGTGCTGGAGCAGCTGGAGTTCGTCGATGTCGGTGATCCCCTGTGGCGGCAGACCGGGGAGTCGGGTGGAGACCCGTCGCTCGGCCTATCCCGCCGCCGTCGCCGCCGCCCTGCGGGTGTCCTTCGGCCCCTCCCTGCTCCAGGCCCTCGACCTGGACCGGCGCGACACCGTCGCCACGGAGCTCTTCGACCGTCACCTGGCCGGCGCGATCGCGGCCCGGCTGCCCGAGCCCTGGTTCGACTGGCGGCTCGCCGTCATGGTCATCGCGAAACGGCGCTGACCCACGGCGCGCCCCCGTGCTCGACCGTCCGAGTGCCTCCCGGTCGCGGACGACCGGATGACACACTCCCCGTGAACACGCACGCGACCGGGGCCCAGGGGGAGTACCACCGATGAGCATCGAGCGACCCACCTCGCCGAAGCCCCCGGCGACGATCGACCGCACCCGCGCGAGCATCGCCCGCGTCTACGACTGCGCCCTCGGCGGCAAGGACAACTTCGAGGCCGACCGGGAGGTCGTCGAGAAGCTCAGGCTGGTGGCGCCCGAGGTCGGGCAGTTCACGGTCGACCACCGCCAGTTCCTCATCCGCGTCACCCGCTTCATCACCTCGCAGACCGGGATCGACCAGTTCCTCGACCTCGGGTCGGGACTGCCCACCGCCGAGAACACCCACCAGGCGGCGCAGCGCATCAACCCCGACGTCCGCGTGGTCTACGTCGACAACGACCCCTCGGTCGTCGCCCACGGCCGGGCGCTGCTGGAGGAGAACGAGCTCACCCGGTTCTCCCCCGCCGACCTGACGAAGCCCGACGAGGTCCTGCACGACCCCGCCGTGCGCGAGCACCTCGACTGGACGCGCCCGATCGCGCTGCTGCAGCTGGGCACGCTGCACCACTACGTCGGCGAGGTCCCGCCCGCCGCGATCATGCAGCGCTACATCGACGCGCTGCCCCCGGGCTCCTACGTCGCCCTGAGCCACTTCCTCGACCCGGAGGACGAGGACAGCGCGCTCGCGCGGCGCATGGAGGAGACCTTCGTGCACAGCCCGCTGGGCAGCGGCGTCTTCCGCACCCGTGCGGAGATCCTCGAGATGCTGCCCGGCCTCGAGCTCGTCCCGCCGGGCCTCTCGCTGGTCAGCGAGTGGTGGCCGGACGGGCCGCGCCTGACCCCGCTGGTGCCCGCGCAGCGTTGTCTCGCCGGGGCGGTCGGTCTGAAGGTGTGAGTACTCGTGAGCACTTCGGGGGGCTATAGCCCCCCGAAGTGCTCACGAGCCGACGAAGGAGGCACATCGTGTACCTCGACATCAGGACCGAAGGCGTCACCCTCCGGCTTCCGGACGTGACGACCGACCTGTACGCCTCGTACTCGCAGCGCCTGCTCCCCGAGAAGATCCGGGAGGTCCTGGCCGAGAACGAGGCCGGCGAGCTGCTGCCCGACGGCGCCCACGTGATGATCCCGATCGCGACCCTGCGCCGGCTCGCGGAGGGCCGCGTCTCCGAGGGCTGGGATGCCGAGTTCGAGAAGATGATCTCCTACGCCGGGACCAAGGGCTGGCTGAGCGACGACGGCACCGCGGTCCGCGCGCACCTCGAGCGGGAGCTCTAGAAAAATCCTCCAGGTACCCCTTGCGTGAACCTGTAGCTCGACCTATAAATATCTGCGTCAGACATCGACAGGTTGCAGTGCGGTGACGGAAGGAGTGACCTGCTGTGCTGCTGAACTACGACCCCGTGGACGCGTTCCGTTCTCTCGACCGGCTCACCGGGTGGCGCGGCCAGCCCGGCACGGGGATGCCGATGGATGTGTTCCGCGCCGGTGACCACGTGCTGGCCACCCTCGACGTGCCCGGCGTCGACCCCGGCTCGATCGACATCTCGGTCGAGGGCAACACCGTGACGGTCTCGGCGGAGCGCACCGCCCCGAGCGACGCGGGCGAGTGGCTGGTGAGCGAGCGACCCCGCGGCCACTACAGCCGCCGGCTGACCCTGGGCCGCGACCTGGACCTCGACCGCCTGCACGCCTCCTACGTCGACGGGGTGCTGTCCCTGACGATCCCCGTGTCCGAGCGCTCGAAGCCGCGCCGGATCACGGTCGAGCACGCAGGGGCACCCCGCTCGATCGACACCTCACAGTCGGCCGACGCGGAGCACGCGGGCTGACCGGAGGAGGACCGAGCGCGGGAGGTGGTGCCCGTCAGAATTGAAGTGACCATCCAGAGGACCGGGCGGGGCGGGTCGAGCGCGACCCGCCCCGTTCGGCGTGCGGAGGACCCATGCCACTCGACCGGCTCGACGACCCCGATCACCCCACCTACGGCATGGGGCAGGCCGCCGAGCTGCTCGACGTCCCGCCCGCCTTCCTCCGCAGCCTCGACGCCGCCGGCCTGCTGAGCCCGGCGCGCTCCGACGGCGGGCACCGGCGGTACTCCCGCAACCAGCTCGACCGCGTCGTCGCGCTCCGCACCCTGGCCGACGACGGCCACACCCTCGCCAGCGCCTCGACCATCCTCGACCTGCGCGCCGACCTCGCCGAGACCACCGAGGAGCGCGACGAGGCCCGGCGCGAGCGCGACACCGCCCTCGACGAACGCGACAGCGCGCGCCGCGAGCGCGACGAAGCGCTCGGGAGCTTCGACTGACACACAGCCGACCGCCAGCATCGTCGGCCCCCGACTCCCCTCGACGATGCTCATGTCCCGAGGGCCATCGATAACCTTCGTGGATGCCCTCGCTGCGAGCCCTCGAGTGCCTGGTGGCGGTGGCCGACTCCGGCTCGATCACCCAGGCCGCCCGGATGCTGCACTCGTCGCAGCCCGCCGTGTCGCACCAGCTCGCAGCCCTCGAGCGGGAGACGAGGACGCCGCTGCTGCACCGTGAGCCGAGGGGCGTGCGGCTGACCGCGGCGGGTCGGGCCGCCGTCGCGGACGCCCGACGGGCCGTCGACGCGGCGGCCGCCGCGGTGCGGGCGGCCCGGGTGACCGGCGAGGCGGCGGGCGGCGTCCTGCGGGTCGCGTGCGCCCAGAGCCTCACCGTGCCCGTCGTCGCGCCGGTCCTGCGCCGGTGGCACCGCCACCACCCCGAGGTGGCGACCACCCTGCGCGAGTCGACGACGATGGCGGAGATCCTCGACCTCGTCGAGGCCGACGAGGTCGACGTCGTCCTCGTGCCCGCCCCGCAGGTCGACGCGCTCACCACGACCCCGATCGCGGAGGAGGAGATCGTCCTCGCCGCGCCCACCGGCCACCCCCTGACCCGAGGCGACACCGTCCGGCTCGAGGACCTCGACGAGGTGCCCCTCGTCCACTTCGCCTCCGGGAACGGCCTGAGCGCCTGGCTCGACGAAGCCCTGAGCCGCGCCGGGGTCCGCCCGGAGACCGTGATGCGCACGGCCGTCACCACCGCCGCGCCGCACCTCGCCGCCGCCGGTCTCGGCGTCGCCGTCTGTCCGGTGTCCGCGGTCAGCGCGGGCTTCCCCGGCGCCGTCCGCTCGTTCTCGCCGCGGTGGACCCGGCAGCTGGTGGCCCTCACCGCGTCGGGTCCCGACCAGCTCACGGCGCGCTTCATCGCCGACCTCCGGGCCCGCGGCGTCCACGTGCCCGCCGACGTGCGCAGCCAGCTCAGGTCGTGAGCCGCCCGGTCGTCAGCCGGCCGGTCGTCAGCCCACCGTGTCGGCGGCCGCGAGGTCGGCGTAGGTGTCCCGCAGCTCGCGCTTGAGGATCTTCCCGCTCGGGTTCTTCGGCAGCTCGTCGACGATCACCACGTACTTGGGCGACTTGAAGCCGGCCAGCCGCTCCCGGGTGTGCGCGACGATCTCCGCCGGCTCGGCCCTCGCGCCGTCGCGCAGGACCACCGCCGCCGCGACCGCCTCGATCCACTCCGGGTGGGCGACCCCGAACACGGCGACCTCGTTCACGGCCGCGTGCTCGTAGATCGCGTCCTCGACCTCGCGGCTCGCGACGTTCTCCCCGCCGGTGATGATGAGGTCCTTCTTGCGGTCGACGATCGTCAGGTAGCCCTCGGCGTCCATCACGCCCAGGTCGCCGCTGTGGAACCAGCCGTGGCGGAACACCTCCGCGGTGGCCTCGGGCCTGCCCCAGTAGCCGCGCATGGCGTGCGGGGTCCGGTGCACGATCTCGCCGACCTGCCCGACGGGCACCGGGCGATCGTCGTCGTCGTCGTGCAGGCGGGTCTCGACGTTCAGGCTCGCCCGCCCCGCCGTCCCGGCCTTCGTGATCTGCTCCTCGGGGAACAGCACGGTCGCGTTCGGCGCGAGCTCGGTCTGGCCGTAGTAGTTGAACAGCCGGATGCCGGGGAGGCGCTCGCCCAGCTCCTTCAGCACCGCGACCGGCATGATCGCCGCGCCGTAGTAACCCTTGGTGAGCGAAGACAGGTCGTGGGTCTCGAACGCGGGTGAGCGCAGGAGCCGGATCCACACCGTCGGCGGGCAGAACATCTTGGTGACGCCTTCGGCGGCGACGGTGCGCAGGATCGTGTCGGGGTCGGGGGTGTCGACGATGACGCTGGTCGCGCCGAGGTAGACGTCGGGCGTGAGGAAGTCGTGCAGCGCGGCGCAGTGGTAGAGCGGCAGCGCGTGGAGCTCGACGTCGTCGCGGTGGTACTCGCCGTCGACGATGTCGCTGAGGTACTGGGCGATCAGGTTCCGGTTGGTCATGATCGCGCCCTTGGGCGCCGACGTGGTGCCGCTGGTGTAGAGCAGCTGGACCGGGTCGTCGTCGCCGATCTCGACGTCGGGCTCGGTGGCGTCGTCGTGCTCGAGCAGCCGGTCGAAGGACGTCCAGCCCGCCCGCCGGCCGATGACCACCCCGATCCCGATCGCCACCTCGGCCGCCCCGAGCGTGTCGACCAGCGCGTCCTCGACGATCACGGCGCTCGCGCCGCTGTCGGTGAGGACGTAGCGCACCTCGCGGGCGGTGAAGTTGAAGTTCACCGGGACCGAGATCGCGCCGATCCGAGCCAGCGCGAAGTAGGCGACGACGAACGCGTAGGAGTTGTGGGAGAAGATCGCGACCCGGTCGTTCCGGACGACCCCGCGCCCGAGCAGGGCGTTGGCGACCCGGTTGGCATCGGCGTCGAGCTCGGCGAACGTGCGCCGGGTGTCGCGGTGGACGACCGCGGTCTTCGTCGGGAACTTCCCGGCCGTGCGGGACAGGATCGTCCCGAGGGTCTGGCGCCGGGCCCGTGCGACGTCGGCCGTGTACGGCGGCAGGTACCGGTCGAGATCGTCCACGCTGAGGCTCCTCGTCAATCACGGTTCCGGCCGACGTCCGCGGCGGGGCGGCCGACGTGTTGATCCTGGCGTGCCGGGGTGGAACCGGGGAAGATCGCAGCGAGCCGTGGAGCCCGTCGGACTCGACCCTCGGGTGAGTGCTCGACGACGACATCTCGGTGGTCCGTCCGACGTCACGGCAGAAGTTCAGGGCCTCGAAGCCGTCCGCTCACCACCGACCCACACCCCGAGGAGACCGTTGATGGCCGAGCAGCGAGGGCCCAGCCGCGTCGAGAAGCTCCGCGAGGCGATGGGACAGAAGGCCCCGGAGAAGGTGCGGGCCGAGGCACTCCGGGGTGCGGGCGAGCAGTTCAAGCTGGCCCAGCAGGCGTACTCCCGGGCGGAGTCGGCATTGGCCGAGCGGGTCAACGAGGCCGTCGCGGACGGTGTGCCGGTTCATCAGATCGCCCTGGACGCCGGCGTTCCCCGAGCGGCGATCAACGATCTGATCACCACGAGGGCCGGCGCAGAACGCTGACCGTGCGACCGCCTCGAGCTCGTCCGGCACGGCCGATGGGTGGGCACCCCTGTCTGAGGTGCCGACCGCCGGCATGGCGGCGCGGCCACCGATCGTGGTGACCCGAGCGGCGGGATGTACTCGACGCCGAACCCCGCGACCTACCCGCTCCGGCGGCACGGCGGGCCATGCTCCCGCTCCGGGCTGAACGGTCCCTCGTCACCCGAGGGAGTGGCTCCCACACCGGTCCCGGGGGCCGCCCGGCGCGGAGGGGTTGAATCGGACCCGTGACGGACTGGCCGGCCATCGGATCGCGGGTGGTGGTGTGGTTCGAACGGGTCCCGTCGAAGACGCCCCGCGAGCCGTACGAGGCCGTCGTCGACCACGTCGCGGGGCGCTCGTTCACGGTGGAGGGCCTGGATGCGACCTTCAACCGCAGCACCGGCCGATCGAAGCCGGTCCGGCGCACTCCCGGGGCGTTCGGCAGCGACACGTACGTCGCCGTCTCCGTGGACAGCGACCGCGGGCGCGAGGTCCTGGGCGACGCACTCCGGAGCGACCGCGAGGCCGACGCCGACGCGGCCGTCCGGGCATGGCTGACGGATCGGTCCGATCAGGCCCGCCGTCGCGCCGTCGCAGCGCTCGAGGCCCTCGACGAGCACTAGCTCATGGCACTCACGCCGTACGAAGTACCTGATCGGACAGGGTGGGCCCCGTGGGACTCGAACCCACAACCAGCGGATTAAAAGGATTCCGGTACCTGGCGGCTAGAGCCTCTACCAGCAACTTCGGGCACATCGACGTGCACTGCGACCGCACCACGACCCGCCACTAGACGCCATTTCGCACCACGACCCGCACCACGAGCGGGCCGGGGACTAGGAGCGGACCGGACGAGGACGCTGACCCTGCCAGTCAGCATTGGGACTTACGGCTGCTTGGGGTCAGTGCCGGAACACGGCGTTGAGTAGGGCGGATGCGGCGGGCGTCCTAGCGACCCGTCTGCGGTCGCTGCGGCCGTAGATGGCAGAGAGAGGAAGTTGGGAGGAGCCTCAATCTTGCGCCACTCCCCCATCACCGAGTCCCTGGGCTCCCCGTCGGTCAGGTCCTCCGGAAGCGCGCCGGGACCAGGGGGCCAGGTGGAGCACCCGGCGGCTGAACGACCTGGCTCCCCCTGCCCCTAGGCCGCTACGCCCGAGAGGTGGCCGGCGGGGAGACCTGCGCCTACCCCCTCCAGAGGTCGCCCGGGCGCGGGGGCGGCGAGCGCCCCGCCACGTGGCAGGCCGATAGAGTTCGGAACTACGGTGAACGGCGAACCGGGAGAGACCATGAGCATCGTCTACTTCGCGCATAGTTATCGTGAGCGTGATGCAAAAGTGGTCGACTTCTTCGCGCGACTGATCCGCAGCGAAGGACTAACGGTCAGCCTGGATCCTCCGTCGAATTCTGTTAATGCGTCGAAGCTGCAGCGTCACATGAACGCGAGTGACGGAATGGTCGCTGTGCTGAGTAAGCGGCCTGAGGGGACCTCACCACACATACTTTTCGAAATCAGTTTGGCAGTTAAGAGCGGAAAACCGGTCTTAGTCTTCGTTGAAGACACCATCTCGTCACGAGTGATCTCGCCGCGGTTACTCCAACAACGCTTCTCTCTTCGCTGGTACCTACGAGAAGTTCGGGATCACCGACACGCATTGAGATCATTTAAGACGTACGTGCACGACTATTCGCCACCGCAATTTCGACCCGCAGCGTCGCGACGCGCTTGCATTGTGAACGGACTACAGCAGTTGGCGGGTTCGGAGCGTGCGCGAATTCTGCAATGGATTGAGAACGATGCGGAGTACGAGGTGCACGAACTTAACGACGGTCTCAATCCGTACCTGACTTGGGACACCCTGCACAACGCGAACCTCGCGATAACAATGCTTGAAACGACACGGACCTTCACCAACGGCTTAATCTCGGGAATCGGTCTGCCCGCTATAGAGATCACGCCTGCACCAGACTTCCAGATCACTAGTTGGCCACCCCCAGAATATCAACCACGTTTTATGGATAGCGGCTCAGATTCGGTCGAGTTACTGAAGCGAGAAATGGCGATGTTCGAGGAAGACTTCCTCGATCTTCCCGACCAAGCAGCGGTAGATCGCTACGCTTCGTTGCTGGTGGATTTGCATGGTTCCTACGAGGGCGTGTCGCGGGATCAGGTACAGGAGGTTGTGATGGGTGATAAGTACGTATCCTCCGGTCAGACAGGAGCGGTCGGCCCGAATGCTCACGTCCACGACGTGTCCTTCCAGCAGGTGTGGACTTCGGTTGCGGGGAGCGAAGGCCACGACTCGCAACGGCTAGCGGAGGAGCTGGAGACACTTCGGCAACATCTCCGCGGGGTCGCACAGACCAGGGAAGAGGACCAGGCCGTCGCCGAGATTGGTGCGGCAGCAAGCGCTGCAGAGGATGGCGATGGACCAGCAGCGATGAGCCACCTATCGAAGGTGGGCAAGTGGGCGTGGTCGGCCGCTACAGCCATCGGCACAGGTTTAGCGGCCGCAGCGATCAAGGCGGCGATAGGTTTCTAGGTGGCGCAGCAAGTAGAAATTTTGACTGCCTTGTGGAAAGAGCAGCAAGAGCAGTGTCGGCAAATTGAAACTCAGCGAGCTACACTCAGCAACATTGTCCTGGTGATCTACGGGGCCGGCTTGGGCTTCCTCGCAAAGTAGGGATTTGGTCCAACCTACTTGGTAATTACAATACCCATGGCACTGCTTGGGCTCTTCGGGATCATTGCCTGCTATAAATACTTCGAGCGGTTCGATACACATTATCGTCGAACCAAAATGATCGAACTGAAGCTGGCAGAAATTCATCCCGAGGTCGACACGCGTCTGGAATGGGAGAAAATTCGTCTCCGTCAACGCAAGGAGTTATGGTTGTCCAGCCGAGTTCAGATCTTCACCCTTTGGGTGGTGTTGCATGCGGTGGTGGTCGTCAGCGGAGTCACGCTAACAATCTTGATCCTCGCCGGTGTTGGACATTGACGTCTCGCCACCTGCCGGGGTTATCGGGTCGAAGGCAGGAGGCGGTGCCGCAGCGAGCCCGCCCGTCTGGCCCGTCAGGGCCAGCTTGAAGACACGTAGGAAGTCCTCACACGATCCGAGAGTTCGGCTGAGATACGCATTACGAACTTGCCTCTCCGTCAACGGCAGCCTCTAAGCGCTCGGCGGCGCACGTCAGGCTCAGAGTCATCGCCCCTGACCTCCTGTGACCGACCAGAGTTCGTTCCACGTTCCGTTCCACGCGACCCAGGTCCTACGCCTGGCCACCCCTGGCGAGGAGCGAGCACAGTTGGCAGAGCGCCGACCACGGTTCGTCGAGGGCTGGACCGCGCACGTAGAACGTGGGGCCTCGCGGTCGAGCAGGCGCTTGCTGGACAAGGAACCCTGCCGCGACCAGGCGCAACACGACCGGCCTCACCAGGTTGTCCGCCAAGTCGACGCTCTTCGCGATCATGCGCACCGTCACTCCGTCACCTGCAAGTAGAGCCTCGACCGCGAGGACGACGTCGACCACATACCGGTTACCAAAGACCGCCAGAGACCGACGCCGTTGTTCACCAACGTCGTGGTCCACGTGTAGAGTGTGACGTGATTCGCGAAACATGTCACGTGGGGGTGCTGCGATGAAGGTTCAGGGCCTATTGGACCTCGATCTCGACGGAGCACCGTCTTCTAAGCCTGCTAGCCAGGTGGCAACTTTCGCGGAAGGACTCGGCCGCGACAGCCGCTCCAACGGGTCCAGTACCGGCCGCACCTCAACCAGCCGACCGGCGCGGCGCCCCCGCTCGTGCGACGAGGGGTCCAGTCGAACCGACACACTGTGGGACGTGCCCCTTAGCGGCTTGACCCCCTCACGGCCGTCAGCCCCGCCGGTCACGGTGGCGGGGCGTCGACTTCAGCCCACCCCTGTGTTCGACACTTACTGGCGCTTCGCCGCGAAGAGACAAGCGGTATATGAGGCACGCGTGGCCGGCCTGGATGGTCCTTGGACGGACGATCCCATCTTAAGCGCCCACCGCTTCACGAACTGCTACCGCGCCGCCGACCGGGTTAGTCAATTTCTAATTAGTGACGTCCTCTACCACGGCGACCAATCACCCCGCGAAGTCGTTTTCCGCGCCTTACTCTTTAAGCTCTTCAACAAGATTGGAACTTGGAATCGACTCAAGAGTGCAGTGGGAATGCCTTCGTGGCGTGCTTTTGACTTCGACGCCTACGACCGCGTGCTCTCATCAGCACTGGATCAGCGGCAGACCCTCTACTCGGCAGCCTACGTGATGCCCCCACCGCACCTCGGCGAGCACCGCAAACACCAGAATCATCTACGGCTCCTCGAGCTTATGTTGCACGATGATGCGGCCGAGAAGGCACACGCCGCAGGTTCGCTGCGGTCGGTTTACGAGCTGCTGCGCTCTTACCCCGCACTTGGACCATTTCTGGCTTTTCAGCTCACGATTGACCTCAACTACTCGTCGGTCGTGAATTTCCCCGAATCTGACTTCGTTGTGGCGGGGCCAGGCGCCCGTGACGGGATCAGGAAATGCTTTGGGGAAGCACCTCGCGGAGCGGAAGAAGAGCTTATTCATTACATGGTTGAGACGCAGGATGAGCATTTCGAACGCCTTGGACTAGAGTTCAACGGACTGGCTGGACAGCGTCCCCTGCAGCCAATCGATTGTCAGAATCTCTTTTGCGAGGTGGACAAGTATGCTCGAGTGGCCCACCCAGAGATTAGTGGAGTTAGCGGCAGGACTCGGATTAAGCAGCGTTACCGCCGCGATCTCGCTTCGGTGACTGCGTGGTTCCCGCCAAAGTGGGGGATTAATCAACTGCTGCCTTCTGGAGCGTAGAAAGCGCTAGGGTCCACTCGTCGTGGGCTTGCCGCTCCGTGAGCTCGCTCGCCCGCCACGACGACCGCTACAGGTGCCAGGCAGAACTTCGACCTTGGGAGCCGACGCGGGGCGCTCAATAGATGGTCGAACTCCAGGGCCGACAAGGTCCTGAATCTGCGGAGCGGGTCTCGCGTGCAACTGGTCCGCAATTATCCGTCGTCAGTCTCTCGTACCTGCTTACGAGCAATGGCCGCCTGACAAACGCCAGCATGCTCGCGCAATTCCATTTGAGATAGAGGACGCACTGTTATCGTGCGAGCATCGAGGTCGCATTCGATAGCGCCGTGACCCCGCTCGTGGAGCTCACGCCAAATTGAGAATCCTCGTAGAATTGCGTGCTCCCACTCCTTCGTCGTACATGCTGCAACCTCAAGGTTCATGGTCATGTACTGACACACACGAAGGATATCGCTCTCAACGTGCCGAGCCTCCGCATAAAATCCGGACCGAGACGCAGCCTGGAAGATGAACGCTGCGATCCCCTCCTCTATTGCGATTGCGCGGCCGCCGTCCTCGACGTCGTCGGTCTGTGGATTAGCTTTGCGCTTGAACTTGAGCAACGCGCGTTCAACCGGGCTCCAACCGAGAACTGCAAGAAATCCAAGGTGCAGAGCGTCATGGAACCGATATCCGTCTTCATCGTAGGCGTTATCTCCAACGAAGTCCCCGCAGGGGAATCCGTTGCGGACCGGAACCACACGCGCAGGTCCGGTCGAATTAGGCGATGTCGGAGCCGAAGCGATTTGCACGTTCAGTACCCGCGGCATCCGCTCCATCTGTGCGGGGTGGGCGCCGTCAAAAACGTGTGCAGGACCTAGACCGTGTCCCCGGCCAGACCCCTCGCCTCTGGCCGGCCGCGGGGAGATCAACAGGGAGCTTGTGCCGACCTTCGAGTTGAGATCGCTCCCAGCCAGCACGGCCGCATCGGAGGCGGGCGGTAGCGGTCGCTCGTGCATTGGCCACCGCGCCGCTGTCTTCTTCAAGTTGGCTGTGGCTACCTCCGCCATGCTCACCCCGAGGAGGGACGCCGTGTCCGCGACGTACCACAGCACATCTCCGAGGTCCTCAATCGCCAGGGCGCGGTAGTCCGTATGAATAGGCCCGTCCCGCACGATCTTCTTCTGGTTGGTCTGCAGCGTGCCGACCTCCCCTCCCAGCCCCAGCAGGGCGATCGTCAGCGCCCTGCCCGGGTCGTCCGGGTTCTGGTCAGTCGCCCATGCCTGCCGCTGATACCTGTCCAGGTCCACGACCTACCCACCTTCGCGATGCTTGATTTTCTTGCATGCTTCCGGCTACCTTGTCAGGAAGTCAAGCAACGGAGGGTGCTGTGATTGACGAGCAGGCCTTGCTCGAGGTCATGGTCGAGGCGATCGCCGAGGCCATGGCCGTCGAGGTCAGCGAAGTCCTAGAGGCACTAGAGGCCGTTGGGGGTGAGGACAACCTTGAGCTCGACAGCCGGGTGGCGGAGTGGGTTGTCGCTCACGTCGAGTCCTCTATGCCGGAGGTCGGGCGGTTGCCCGCACCCGCCAACCTTGAGCCGCACCAGATCGGCACGTTGGGCGCTCTACGACGGGCCATGCAAGACGCACTCATCCAGCAAGCCGGGTAAGGGAGGTTCAGATGTCACTGACTGTGCAAGGTCCCAACGTAGGCGCTGCCTGGATGCAGGCCTTTGATGCGCTTATGCAGGCCGACGATCGCCAGCTCGTCAACCTCTTGGTCACCGTCGACAATCCACTTGAGGAAGACCTCGGGGTGCGGTCGGCGCTCGAGGAACATCTCGCTCGCCTCGCACGCGATCCTGGTCGCCGTCGTGGCAACAAGACCCTAGATCCAGTACACAGCGTCCACGCGGTTGCCAACACGATCTTCCCCATCTCCCTCTACCAACCGACCGCGCCGGATGCTGCGGCCCGCTTCTTTCGCACGGCAACCACCGTCAGCTCCCGCCATGGAGGCCAATGGGGCAGCTACATTGGTCGACTGCTTAGTTATAGGCAACCTGGCGGGAAGAAGATCAATCAGCTCGAGCGGTTCTTGGCGGTACTCTTAGAAGAGAAGGAGTTCAAGGACCGATACGAAGCCGTACTGTCATACCCCGGTGAAACACTTGACAGTGCGTTCGATCTAACCCATCGAAGCCCCAGCGCCTCTCCGACTGTCACAAAGGAGCCGACCGACGCCCTCAGTCAATCTTATGAACGAACAGAAAAACAAGCTGGTCCCAGCGGAGACCTACACATTATCGGGCCCACGGACCGACGGACCCGTGGCGGCCCCTGCATGTCCCACTTGAGCCTGACTCTCATTGGGGGACGTTTGCACATGACCGCGCTCTACCGCCGACACCACTACATCGCGCGTGCTTATGGCAACTTTCTCGGACTCGCGCGTTTGCTGAACTTTCTGGCTCGCGAGAGCGGAAATGAGGTTGGCGAGCTAACGGTCGTAGGAACGCACGCACTCGTGGAAACAGGTCGAGTCTCCGAACTGAGGCAGCTGCATACCGACGCCCATCAGCGAGTTGGGGATATCCGCGCCATTGAGACCTCGACGCGGCCGATTGGTTCAACTTGGCGTGACCTGGACCTACCCCCTCTCCCACCAGCGCCCACGGGCGATGTACTCCCTATGCCGGTGCGAGTGTGACTGGCATGGAAGTAGAGTCAGCCGCCTCAGTCCGCACAACCGCTGTGATGCTGCTGCAGAAGGCCATGGGCGAGTCCACTGCGAACCTGCGCGTTGGTGTCGACGCCTGCGACGTTTCCGAGCTCCGACGTTGGCTCTCGTTGCCCACCGCCGAGCGTTTCCTGGCCAACACGTACACCGATGATGAGTTGCTGTACTGCGGCCGTGACGCTAGCCGACTGGGCGCTCGGTGGGCAGCAAAAGAGGCAGTAGCGAAAGCCATAGGAAGCGGATTTCGCGGAATCGCTCCCAACGATATCGACATCGCACATCGGCAAGACGGCGCCCCGGTGGTGCGATCTGGATCCGTGAGAAAGTGGCCACATGGTGCAGAGCGGTGGGCTTGGTCAGTATCGATGAGCCACGAGAAGGACCTAGCCGTTGCAGTTGCGATAGCGGTGGTCCCATGAGCACCGCCCGGACCGCGACCACGAGGCGAGATCGATGACCGGATCGACAGGGCAAGGACCCGATACTGGGTCGCCGAAAGCGGACGATCTTGCTCTTCGCATACGACGAGAACGTGAGTATCTGGCACTGAGCCAAGAACAGGTCGGAGCCGTGCTGAAGATTTCTCGGCAAGCAGTTGGTGCAATTGAGACTGGGCGGCGTAAGGTCTCTAGCCAGGAGCTCAAGTCCCTCGCTGACCTGTTCGGTACGAGCGTTGACCGTCTACTCGGTGCGGAGCTGCAGGTGGACGACACTTCTCAGGCCCTATTCCGAGCAGCCCGAGAGCTGTCCACCGAAGATCGCCAGCAGGTGCTTCGTTTCGCAGAGTTCTTACGGCACGCCGGGCAACCGCCGAGCGTCGATCAGCCAAGCGGGGAGGGATGAGCACCATCGGCCTCGTCGCTAGTCCGTTCACCGCTCGAGGAGGCACCGACTCCGAGTGGAGCGACGTGCTTTGCACTCGCGGAGCCTCCGAACGCGCCTGCAGGATTGCTACACCGACCATTGACCCAGCACGCATTTGCATTGAAGGCAGCTAGCGGTGGACACTCGGCAGGCGCTGGCTCACGCCAGCATGGAAGCTACGAGGCTGAACAAGCGGATGAAGTTGCCGCTCGACGAGCCCATTGATGTGTTCGGGCTGGCCCAACGGCTCGGGGTATGGCTCGCTGCCGAACCCCTAGACCGTGCCTATGGCTTCTATCTACGGCAAGGCGACGTTGCCGGCATTGTGATCAATTCACAGCACCCCGAGGCACTGCAGCGAACGACCTGCGCCCACGAAATAGGGCACTTTGTCTTAAGCCACGATAGCCACACGGACGACGCTTCAACTCTTGAGCAGTTCGCCGGAATCGCCCTGCAAGAACGCCAAGCCCAAGTCTTCGCCTCCGCCCTGCTCGCCCCGCTACCACTAGTACACAATACGGTGCTCCGGTTAGGGCTGCGTGGCGCGGTACTCGAGGCCGCCGACGTCTACCGGATCAGTCGAGTAATGGCGCTGAGCTTTCAAGCGACAGTTTGGGCGCTCCGTAACGCTAAGCTGCTCCCCCCCGCCTGGGCGAACCAACTCACCAAGGTCACCGCGAGCTCTGCGAAGGACGCCCTCCGAGGAATGTCGCACTCAGGGGACGCTCGAGCTGACGTTGTACTGCTCACCGCCCAGGATGCCGGCTCTGCGGTGTCTTGCCGAGCCGGCGACGAGGTACACCTGCGCCTCGATGAAGATCTCAGTACCGGGTATCAGTGGCAGTTGGGGCTGCCGTCAGAAACTCCTATCGACAGTCCGACATCACTGGACAGAGGTGACTCGGCTGAGGTCTCCCTCGCTTGGGACGGGGCTGAAGGGCTGACCGTCGGATCGTCCGGCGTTACGCGCGAGAACGTCGACATCCCTGTTCAAGCGACGAGTGACACCACACCTGCCTGGGAGCGACTTCTCGACCGTCACCTTGGCGCAGAGGAGATTGCAACCGTCGCCGAGTCAGCAACCCGGAGCCCGGCCCGAACCAGGAGCGCGATAAGGAGAGCCAGGATGTCCGCCGCTCAGGAGCCGGCAGAGCCGCTGCTTCCTGCTGCTGGGGTCCGAGTGATGGTGGTGCGTCCGAGGGTCCCCGGCCGCCACGTCCTCAATGTAGCTCTCACCCGGCCATGGCAAGTGCTACCAGCATCTGGCAAGGTCCTGCAGTTCGTCGTAGACGTCCGGCCTTACGCTGCGATGCGGACGCCCGGGCTGGCGCTGCCCCAACGTGACCTTCATGCGGCCGCCAAGGCCGCGGCGTGAGCGATGCCCCGCTTCGGTGGATCGTCGACCGGCGGAACGAGCTTCCGGTTGTGGGCGACCAAGGCCGGAGGCCGACATGCTTCGCGTGGGCGACGACCGCGGCTCACGAGCACCGTCGCAACGAGGAACTTAGTGTGGAGTACCTGCACTGGGCGTGCGGACCGCCAGCTGCTGCGCGCGGCACCCGCCCCGCGATGACCAGGGCGTTAAAGAGCCCCGGACAACCCCCGGAGTCTCAGTGGCCATACGACCCGGATCGTGACGAGTCTGCCTCGACCTATACTCCGCCGTCCTCAGTAGTTGGGCCCTTCCAGACCGCCACAACACGCTCCGCAACCCCGAGTATCGATCTTGTCCGAGATGCTCTACTTGCCGGGGACATCCCGATCGCTGGCATCCGTGTCACCCCCGCTTTTCACAGGGCCACTGACGGCGTGATCGACGGAATCGAACAGGGCACTGACGGTCACGCGATCTGTCTTGTTGGTGTAGTCGAAGCCACCCGACCTGTCGGATCTATCAGCTCTGGGGGTCGCCTCGTCTGCGTGCGCAACAGTTGGGGGCCCGACTGGGGCGCAAGCGGGCACGCACTGATGACCGAGCGCGCTTTCCTGGCTACCTCCTTGTTTGTACTGGTCCTTAACGATTGATCCGCTCGGAAGCGTTACGCGTACGACACGGTTCGCTGGCACGTGATCTCCTGATAGATCGCGAACGGCGCCGGCTCATGTCATTCTCATCGTCGTGGAGATCACCGAGTCAGACGTTGCTTGCATCCCAGCTGACAATGTGCGGGTTCCGCTGAAGGAATTCGTTACCGTGTGGCGTGAGGCGTCCCAGCACAGCGAGAGGCAGGGCCGGCAAGGTGAAGTGGACTGGTACTGCGGCGGCGTAGCTGTGACCTGCCGGTGGTTGGCGGCAGCGCCACTGCGCTCGCCCCGCGGCAACGATGTCTTGCGTTCCCCGGCGACGAGAATCCCCGGCTTGGTGTTCGAGGAGCGGATCGAAGCCGAGTACCTCGCCGCGCAGAACCTCGAGCAGCGGCGCGCAGACCTTGCAGCCCGTCCTGGCTGGTGCGAGGGAGTGCCGGCCACGCTGCGATGGGCGTGGCGTCGGGAGGGCCCGCCGCCGCTCGAGTTGTCGGCTCCAACGCCTAGCTAGGCCATGCGACTACACCTCCGTCAGGGCCAGCTCTCCTTCAAGCGGCTCGTCGAGGTCGTTGCCGTCGTAGTCGTCCTCCGCAAGGGCGTCCTCGGTCTGCCACCGCGAGAGTTGATCGGCCTGGTGTGCCGCTTCTTCGGCGGCGTCGAGCTCGTCCCGAGCTTGTATCTCGGCTAGTGCTCGGTGCGCCCGTTCGATGGCTGCGGCGGTCTCATCGACGTCGGGGACTCGGACGTCGTCTTCGCCGGTCACTCGAGGCTCGGCCTGAGCCACCTCCCGCACGTCGGGAAGGTTGGAGACCGGAGCGTTCTCACCATCGGCGTCCTCGAGCGGCGCCGCGTCGCGGGTCCCATCGAGGACGTCGGTGTCAACGATGTCGCGCTGGGCTTCGTCTTCAACCTGCTCAACGAGGTGGGCTTCGAGCCACTCGGCTGCTGTCACGGATCGGTCCGGCGTGGTGTCTGCATGCCGTGCGGCGAGCTCCGCGCTCGCGCGCTCAGCTGCAGCGCGGGTGCCGGCGGTGTGCGCGAGCCAGCCTGACCGGGCGTCGTCGAGTTCGACGAGCTCCCCTGTGCGCGTTTCGAGGGTCTCGGCGAGCGCCGCCGCCTGATCGGCCTCAGCTGCGAGACGTTCTCGCTCAGCGTCCTCCGCAGCGGCTGCGGCCTCGGCACGGCGGAGCTGTGCGTCTTGCTGAGCGCGGGTGGCGGCCTGGCGTGTCCCGGGGAGTTCGTTGCCGACGTAGCGGGGCGCCCATGCGGCCTCCCGCTGATGCGCCCGCACGCGAACTCGGAGTTGACCATCGGAGAGCTCCAGCTCCTCCCGGTCGATCTCCGGTCGGCCCAGCGCCCGCCAGGCCGCTCGAAAGGCCGCGTAGGCCTCAACCTGCCCGGGCTCCGGGGCCGCTCCGAGGGCGTCGTCGGCCTGCTCGGTCTTGTCCACGCCCCGCAGTTCTAGCCGGCCTTGCGGGACTGGACGTCGGCCAACGCGGTCTCCAACACCGCCACCGGCGACCACTCGCCTGCCTCGTTGCTGCCTCCATCGACGCGAGCGGCGAGAGCCTGGTCGGCGACGCGACCGAGACCGCCAGCGACCTCTGCACGCAGCTCGGCGTCGACCCGGTCGAGGAACTCCTCGCGGCTCTCGCCGTCGTGGGACTTCGCCCGGCGGGTGGCCATTGTGGCCTGGCGAGACAGCCGGTCCCGCTCGAGGCCGTTCGCCTCGCGGCCCTGCCGGTGCTCGAACTCGGCGATGAGCTCCGTGGCCTTCGCGGTGACCGCTCGTCGGCGTGAGGAGAGCAGATCGGTCGCGGCCTCGTCGACGCCGACGACCTCGCGGGCCTTGCCGTCGGGGCGCATCGCCAACCGCACCCCGAGCGTCGCGGCGAGGCGCTCCTCGGTGTTGCGCTCGGCGACCGCAGCGGCAGCGGGTCGGAACTTGTGGATCGCGCGGGAGTCCAGGGTCCGCCACTCCCCGTCGTCATCCCCCGCGACCCGGTTGAGGACCGGGTTGTGGATGTGGAGCTGGGGATCGTGGTCGCGCGAGTCGTGCTGGGAGAACGAGGTCACGATCCAGTCGTGCGCGTCGACCCACCGGCCGGCGGCGCCGCCGTGATGCCCGACCCGCGCGTAGCCCGCGTGCTCGGACAGGTAGGCCAGCGCCGCGTTGTTGCCCGCCCAGATCGCGTCCTCGACGGCCTGTCGGTACTCGCCCCACGCGGCCGCCGCGTCCTCGTCACCCTCGCGCCGCGCCGCGACCTCGCGGGCCTCGAACGCGGTGTGCAGGACGGTGACCGACTTCTGCACGCTGAACGTGACATCGAGGAAGGCGACGTTGTGCCGGGCCCCTTGCCGGCCTCGGCGCGGCGTTCAGCCGACGCGTCCGGCTCGCGTTCAAGAGCGGCGGCGTAGCTGGTCCTCGGTGGCGTAGCGCCGTCCGGTGTGTCCGAGGGTGGCGGTCTCGGCGAGCTCGTCCCACTGAGAGGGGTCGTGAAAGCCGTCGGCGCGGGGGTCGAGGAAGCGTTCGTAGACCGCGCGCATGTCCTGGGCGTCGACGAGCCCGCTCAGGCCGAGCTTCTCGGCGCCGGCCACTCGTTGGACATGGCGGTGGAGACGGCAGGTTCGGTGGCCGCTCCGCCCACCTGCCCCGGTCGGGCCCGCGCCGCTAGGCTTGCAAGTCGCGGGCCTCTAGCTCAATGGGCAGAGCATCGGACTTTTAATCCGCTGGTTGTGGGTTCGAGTCCCACGGGGCCCACCGTCTCTGAGCAGGGAGTCCGTGGCACTTGCGGTCCCACTGGCCTTTGACTTCGACGTTCTTGGTGCGGGTCGTGGTGCGAGGCGCGGCACCGACCGCAGGAACTTTTCACCCTCACACCGGTGCCACGCGAGAACCGTGTCCATCGGACACGGTCGCGCCCGAGCACTTCGTTCCGGGGCCTCGCCACCGTTCTCGACCCACCGCCGACACGCCGCTGACCCGCTCGGCGCCACCGCGGGTCCGCTGGGCGCGCACGCCGTCGCGTCGTCGAAAAGCCGGTTCCGGACACCCCAGGCAGGCGGGACGAGACCGGCGCAGCGGACCACCACACCGTGGCATCAAGTCGGGCGAGCCGGAGAGATCGACAGACCCCGCGATGGGCCGTCAGTGCTGGTCAGCGACCTACAGCACCCCGAACGACCGCATCAAGCCGACCACGCACCGTGACCTCACCGGTCGCGATCGGTGACCTCCCCGGGTCGTACTGTCCGCGGCACACCGCAGGACCGGCAGTCGGGGAAGGACACGCGTTGGGTCGTCACAAGCAGCACTCCGAGCGTCGCCGCATCGCGAGCGTCGCTCTCGTCGCCGGCGCCATCGGCGTGGGGGTGCTCCAGGCCGCGATCCCCGCCGTCGCCGCGCCGGCCGCCCCGGCGCCGCCCTGCGCCGTCACCGCGAAGGCCTGCGTCAGCATCTCGCAGCAGAAGGCCTGGATCGGCGACGGCAAGGGGACGCTCGTCCGCGGCCCGGTCCCGATCACGACCGGCGGCCCCGGCAACGAGACCCCGACCGGTGTCTTCCACGTCATGTGGAAGGACCAGTTCCACCACTCGCGCGAGTTCAACCAGGCGCCGATGCCCTACTCGGTGTTCTTCGCGCCCGGCGACGCCTTCCACGGCGGAAGCCTGCAGCGTGCTTCGGCGGGCTGCGTCCACCTCGGCGACGACGACTCGAAGGCGTTCTTCGACTTCCTGCAGGTCAACGACGAGGTCCAGATTCTTCCCTGATCGATCGAAGGAGGCCATCCATGTCGATGGCGCTGGTCATGTCCGAGATGCCCGACCTGGTCCGGCGCGTGCTCGCCGAGCACGTGCCCGACGGGGCCGGCCGCTGCGGCGGGTGCCGCGACACCGCGGGCCGCACCGCGTCGTGGCCTTGCCAGACCTACCGGGTCGCGCAGGAGGCCCGCTGGGTCGGCGAGGGCAACCTGCCGGGCACCGGACCGCACGGTCCGCTGGTGCCGGGTCGCCGCGAGCCGGCCCGCCGCGAGCCCGTCCGCCGTCGTCCGGCGGCGCCCTACGACCTCGAGCCCCCGCGGACCGGCGACGTGCCGCTGAGCTCCGAGGGTGGGCGGCGCCGTCGTCGGGAAGGGGGCGACTCGTCGTTCGGGTCGTGGGCGGACGCGCCGCGCAGCGGGTCGTTCGGAGTCTCCGACCGCCCGCGGCACGCCCTGCGCTAGCTCGGCCGCGGTCGTCGGGCCAGGAGCGGGACGGAGCAGGCGGCCGCCAGGGCGGGGAACACGAGCAGGGCCAGCATGGCCGCGGTGATGCCGTGGTGGTCCGCGAGGGCCCCGAGCGCGGGGGACGCGAGTCCGCCGGCGCTGACCGACAGGCCGAGGGTCACCGCGGACGCGAGCCCGAGGTGGCGGGGCAGGTACGACTGCCCGAGCGTCGTGTGCACCGGCACGGGAACGCCGAGGGCGACCCCGAGCAGGCCGGACACGACGACGGCCAGCACCGGGCTCGTCGTCGCCAGCAGCAGACCGAGGGCGACCGCCCCGGCGAGGTAGCTGGCGAGCAGGGTGCCCGCCCGGCCGAGCCGGGCGGTGATCCGACTGCTGGTCAGGGTGGCGAAGGCGCCCGCGGTGGTGAAGGCGGTGAGGGCGAGCCCGGCGACCGCGAGCGGCGCCCCGAGCCGCCCGACGAGGTAGAGCACGAGGAACGCGCTCACCCCGTAGAACAGCACCGACCTCGTCATGATCACGGTGGTGAGCCAGACGAAGCGGCGGCGATCCTCCCCGGCAGGCGCGGCGGTCGTCAGGACGGGGCCGGTGGAGGTCGCGGGGGCCGGGGACCGCCTCGTCGCCGTCACGACCGCCATGACGACCGCCGGGAGGGCCAGCAGCGGGGTCGCGCCCAGACCGAGCCCGCCCAGGACGACCGCGGTGACCGGCGGCCCGGCGGCGAAGCCGGCGAGCCCGCCGAAGGTGAACCAGCCCATGCCGCGGTCGCCGGTCCCGGTGCCGTGGACGGCCCGCGCGGCCTCCGGGTGGTACGCGGCGATGCCGAGCCCGGAGACGAGCACGGCGACCCAGGTGGCGGCGAAGCTGTCGGTGAGCCCGACGACGCCGATGCCCCCGGCGGCCGTGAGCATCCCGGCGGTGCGCAGACCCGGGACGCGGCGGCGGTCGGCGAGCACGCCGAACAGCGGCTGGGCGATCGAGGCGAGCAGGGTCGCGGCGAGGACGATCCCGCCGGCGCGGGCGAAGTCGTAACCCCGGATCGCGACGAGCAGCGGGACGAGGGCCGGGACGACGCCCTGGTAGAAGTCGTCGACGGCGTGCTCGACGGCGATCGTGAGGGCGCGGCGGCGGCCGGATGTGGACATGGTCCTCGTGAGCACTTCCGGGGTCATAGGCCCGCGAAGTGCTCACGAGCGCGCAGCGCACATGGAAAGACCCCCGGAGCATGCTTCCCACCTGTGGTGGTGCTCGGTGGACGGGCCGAGCGCTCCGGGGGTCCGGTGTCCGACGGGAATTCACCGGTCGACGTGCCCACCCAGCGGGTGGGGCCGGTCAATCCACGACCTGGCGCCGACTAGTTGTCGGACACCTCACGAGTCCTGTCGTTCTTCAACGCTGGACCACCTCCTCTCCCATGTACCGACCACGCTAAGCCTGGATCCGCGTCCTCGCAAACGAGATCGTTTGTGCAGGTCAGAGGCGTGTGCGCCAGGCGAGGAGGTCGTCGGCGGAGCGGGTGTTCACGATCTTCCCAACATCGACCTCACACTCCTCGGCGCGCTCGCACCCGTAGGGCTGCCAGTCGAGCTGGCCGGGGGCGTGGGCGTCGGTGTCGACCACGAACTCGCAGCCGAGCTCCACCGCGCGGCGGAGCAGGTCGCGGGGCGGGTCGAGCCGCTCGGGGCGGGAGTTGATCTCCACGGCGACCCCGTTCTCGAGGCACGCCTCGAACACCGCGTCGGCGTCGAACGTCGACGGCGGCCGGGTGCCGCGCCCGCCCGTGACGAGCCGGCCGGTGCAGTGCCCGAGGACGTCGACGAGGGGGTGCGAGACGCCGCACACCATCCGCGCGGTCATCTCCTCGCTGGGCGCGCGCAGCTTCGAGTGCACGGAGGCGACGACGAGGTCGAGCTCCTCGAGGAGGTCGTCGGGGGCGTCGATCGAGCCGTCCTCGAGGATGTCGACCTCGATGCCGCGCAGCAGCCGGAACGGGGCCAGCTCCTCGTTGACCTCGGTGATCACGTCGAACTGGCGGCGGCGCCGCTCGGGGGACAGGCCGTTGGCCACGGTGAGGTTCTGCGAGTGATCGGTGAGGACCATCCAGGAGTGCCCGAGGTCGCGGGCGGTGCGGGCCATCTCGAGGATGTCCGAGCCGCCGTCGGACCAGGTGGAGTGCGTGTGGCAGTCGCCGAGCAGGGCTGCCCGCAGCTCCACCCCGCCCGCCACCGGGGCGGTGTTCCGCTCGGCCAGCTCCTCGACGGCCTCCGAGGTCCCGGACGCGACGACGTCGGTGACCACCGCCGCCGTCTTCTTCCCGACCCCCTTGAGGTCGGTCAGCGTGCCCGCCCGGGCCCGCTCGACGACCTCGTCGGGATCCAGCTCGGCCAACCGGTCGGCCGCCGAGCGGTACGCCTTCACCCGATAGGTGTCGGCGCGCTCACGCTCGTAGTAGAAGGCGACGGCGCGGAGGGCGGCGATCGGGTCACCGTCGACAGGGACTCGGCTCACGGGTCAGACATACCCCACCCGGGAAGCCACGACGGGGCCCGGGCGCGGACAATCGGTCGTGGGTAGGACGAATATCGAGGAGGACTGCTCGTGCGGGTGACCGGAACCGGGCACGCGGGGATGCGCTTCGAGACCGCGGGCGGCAGCGTGCTGTGCGACCCGTGGACCAACCCGACGTTCTTCGCGTCGTGGGTGCCGTTCCCCGACAACACGCAGCTGGACTGGGCCGAGCTCGGCCGCTGCGACTACCTCTACGTCTCGCACCTGCACCGCGACCACTTCGACGCGGAGAACCTCGCGAGGAACGTGTCGAAGGACGCGCGGGTGCTGCTGCCCGACTTCCCCACCGACGAGCTCGAGCACGAGCTGCGCGACCTGGGCTTCCGGCACTTCGTGTACACCCGCTCCGGCGAGCCGGTCGACCTCGACGGCCTGCGGGTCATGCTCACCTCGCTCAAGGGCCCGGGGGACGGCCCGATCGGCGACTCGGCGCTCTCCCTCGACGACGGCACCGCCCGCATCGTCGACCAGAACGACGCGCACCCGCTCGACATCCCGGAGCTGCTGGAGTTCGGCGCCTACGACGCCCACTTCACCCAGTTCTCCGGCGCGATCTGGTGGCCGATGGTCTACGACCTCCCGAAGGCCGCCAAGCGCGAGTTCGCCCGCCGCAAGCGCATCGGGCAGGAGGACCGCGCGATGCGCTACATCCGCGAGGTCGGCGCCCCCAACGTCTTCCCCACCGCGGGCCCGCCCTGCTTCCTCGACGACGAGCTGTTCCGCTGGAACGGTCTGGGCTACGAGGGCGTCGAGGGCGAGTCGATCTTCACCGACCAGTGGGAGTTCCTCGGGCGCATGGAGGAGCTCGGCCACTCCGCCGGGTCGGGTCAGCAGGGCCACCTGCTGCTGCCCGGCACCACGGCCGAGATCGACGGCCCGACGGTCCGCGACCTCACGCATCCGATTCCCGACGACGAGGTCGAGCGCATCTTCGTCTCCAAGGAGCAGTACCTCCGGGAGTTCGCCGAGCGGGCCCGCCCGACGATCGAGGCGCAGAAGGCCGCCTGGTCCGCGCCGCAGACGGACCTGCTCCGTCAGCTCAAGGAGTGGATCGAGCCGCTGATGAAGCGTGCCGACCACATGTGCGACGGCATCGGCGGCGTGGTCCGCATGGACCTCACCGGGATGCCGGCGGGCACCCCCGGGGTCGACGACGACGGCACGCTGGGGCTGGCGTTCGACTTCGCCGGCCGCGAGATCCGCGTCTACGACGGCGAGCAGGCCCGCTACCGCTGGACGATCCCGGCGACGCTGGTGCAGACCAACGTCGACACCGGCGAGGTCGACTGGTCGAACTCGCTGTTCCTGTCGGTGCGCTTCGCCGCGACCCGGGTCGGCCAGTACAACGAGTACCTCTACACGTTCTTCAAGTGTCTGTCCGAGGAGCGGATGGACTACGTCGAGAACTGGTACGACGCCGCGAACGACGACGGCAACGACATCGAGCTCGACGGGTGGCAGGTCCAGGCCCGCTGCCCGCACCTGCAGGCCGACCTGTCGAAGTTCGGGGCGGTCGACGGCGACGTGCTCACCTGCACGCTGCACAACTGGAAGTTCAACCTCGCCACCGGCCGGTGCCTCACCTCGGCCGGCCACGAGATCCGCGCGACGAAGCTGGTCGAGGACTGACGATCATGGAGCCCCTGCGCATCGGGAAGCACGAGCTCGCGGCCCCGGTCGTGCTCGCGCCCATGGCGGGCGTGACGAACCCGCCGTTCCGCCGGCTGTGCCGGGAGCAGGGCGCGGGCCTCTACGTCTGCGAGATGATCACCGCGCGGGCGCTGGTGGAACGCCACCCCGGCACCGCCGAGATGATCGCGTTCGACGCCGACGAGAACCCGCGCTCGATGCAGCTCTACGGGGTCGACCCGGAGACGATCGGGCGGGCGGTGGCGCGGATCGTCGAGGAGGACCTCGCCGACCACGTCGACCTCAACTTCGGCTGCCCGGTGCCCAAGGTGACCCGGCGCGGCGGGGGCGCCGCCCTGCCCTACAAGCGGCGGCTCTTCGAGTCGATCGTGCGGGCCGCCGTCACCGCGGCCGGGCCGCTGCCGCTCACCGTGAAGATGCGGATCGGCATCGACGACGACCACGTGACGTTCCTCGACGCCGGCCGGATCGCGGCCGCCGAGGGCGTCGCCTCCATCGCCCTGCACGCCCGCACCGCGGCGCAGCGCTACTCCGGGACCGCCGACTGGTCGCGGATCGCCGAGCTGCGCGATGCGGTCCCCGCCGAGACCCCGGTGCTCGGCAACGGTGACATCTTCTCCGCCGAGGACGCCCTGGCGATGGTCGAGAAGACCGGTTGCGACGGCGTCGTCGTCGGCCGGGGCTGCCTGGGGCGGCCGTGGCTCTTCGGCGAGCTGGAGGCGGCCTTCGCGGGGCGCCCGGCGCCGACCCCGCCGACGCTCGGGCAGGTCGCCGGGGTGATGCGGCGGCACGTCGAGCTGCTGATCGCCCACCACGGCGAGCGCAAGGGCGTCCGCGAGTCCCGCAAGCACATGTCCTGGTACCTGCACGGGTTCGCGGTGGGCTCGGAGGTGCGCCGCGAGCTCGGCCTCATCGACGGCCTCGAGCGGCTCGACGAGCTCCTGGCCCGCCTCGACGCCGACCAGCCGTTCCCGGCCGAGGCCGACGGTCCCCGCGGCCGCCAGGGCTCCCCGGGGCACGTGACGCTGCCGGAGGGTTGGCTCGACGACCCCGAGGACGTCACCGTGCCGACGGGGGCCGACGTCATGCACTCCGGCGGCTGAGCCGTGCGCCCGGCCGCCGCCCTCGTCGTCGGGGTGGTCCTGAGCGCGGGCCTGGCCGGCTGCGCGACGGTGGTGCCGGGTACGGCGCGGATCGCGCCCGTCGCGAGCGCCGACCGGACGCTCGTCGACGCCTACGTCGCCGCCGCGAACCGCGCGGGGGCGGCCGGACCGCGGGAGCAGGAGACGTTCCTGCGCGCCACGCAGGCCGAGAGCACCCCGTTCCCCCCGGACCGGTGCTTCGGCGAGCTCACGCTCGACACGTCGCTCGTGGGGCGCACCCTGCGCCCCGACCCCGGCTGGGCACCGCCCGCCGCCCTCCCGGCGACCGGTCGGCCACAGGGCGCGATCTACGTCGCCGCGGCCGCCGTGTCGGTCCGCCAGGGCGCGCTGGAGATCCGGGAGGATGTCGGGTCGAAGCATTTCGTCGTCCGCGACGGCCGCGTCACCAGCTACGCTCCGTGTGCTAACTGAGACTTGACGGCACCCCGGGTCACCACCTCCGGACTTGAGCCCCCGGTCGGGCAGTCCTTCGACCCCCAACGAGCAGCAGCCCGAGTTCGACACGCAGAGTCACGTCGACCGGACGGGTTGATGTGGTCGGCGGCCGGGGTGTGGTCGTTGCTTCCGCGGCGTGTTGGGCCACACTGGAGTTAGGAACACCAGGGCATCGACGGGAGCGGCGAGTGTTCGTGAGGGCCTCCACGGTCGGCGGGTCGCCGCACCGGGCGTCGGCGACGACGCCGGCTCCGATCACCGTCGCGCCCGTCCCCGACCTCCCCGACGCGCCCTTCCACGAGCCCGCTGCCAGCACGTTCGACACGCAGCCCATCGTCGGGATCGACGAGGCCCTGTCGCTCGACTCCACCACGGACGACGACGGCGAGCTCCGCGCCCGGCAGGCGCGCCAGCACGAGGCGGCTGCGGAGGTGCTCGCCGACCGCGGCGACTGGCGCCGCGCCTACCAGCACCTGCGCGCGGCGATGGCCCTCGTGCACCTCGGCGACACACCCCCGGTGCGCGTGCCCGAACAGTTACGCCGCGAAGTCGATCGTCTCCGTCGGGAGCGCGCCGAGGCCCGGGAGCAGAGCCGCCGCGACAGCCTCACGGCCACCTGGAACCGCCGCTACCTCGACGAGCAGCTGTCGACGCTGCGTGACGAACAGCACACGTCGGTCTGCGTCGCCCTCGTCGACGTCGACCACTTCAAGCTCGTCAACGACGGCTACGGCCACGCGGTGGGCGACGCCGTGCTGCGGGGCCTCGTCGGCCTCATGCGCTCCGAGATCGACGCCCTCGTCCCCGACGGCTTCTGTGCCCGCTACGGCGGCGAGGAGTTCGCCCTCGTGCTGCCGGGCGTCAGCCGCGAGGACGCGATCGCGGCCTGCGAGCGGATCCGCGCCCGCATCGAGGGCAACGACTGGTCGGCCGTCGCGCCCGACCTGACCGTCACCGTGAGCCTCGGCTTCGGATGCCTCGACCTCACCGCCACCGCCGAGACCACGGCGAGCGTGAGCTCCGGCCTGCTCGACCACGTCGACGAGCTCCTCTACGTCGCCAAGCGCACCGGGCGCAACGCCCTGGCCTACCGCGACAGCGCCGGCGAGGTCCGCCTCGCGGGGCCCGCGTCCGGACGCCGCGGGGTCGCCGCGGTCGCCCGCACGGTGGGCGGCGCCGCCCGTCGAGGCCGCGCCCGCCGCTGAGGGTCCGTCCGACCGGGTCCATCACGATCGAGTGACGGCCCTTGCCACCCGAGGGCCCGCGGGAGTAGTCCCGCGCGTGGAACTCCGTGTACGCATCAGTACGATCCGTGGACCCCGGGCCTCCCGGGTCCTGTCCCGCGACCGGTGGGGAGTTCCGTGGCGGACGACCGTGAGCGTGGCGCCGGTCCCGGCGTCCCCGCGGGCGGTCCCGACCCCGACTCCCCGCGCACCGGTCCGCCCTCGGTGCCGACCCGGGTGGTCGTCGACGACCGGGCCGACTCCGAGCGCCGCGGCGGGGTGGCCCCGACGATGGTCCCGCTCGCCCGCAAGCGCGCGGCCCGCCGCAGCACGCTGCGCCCGGCCGGGGCGGCCGCCGAGACCGAGCCGATGCGCGACCTCGTCGCGGAGGCCGCCGCAGTCGCGCCGGAGGTGCCCGCTGCGTCGAGCGAGGGGCCCGCTCGCGCGCCTAGAAGCAGCGAGAGTGCCGTTCGCTCCCCCGGCCCGGCGCCCGTTGTCGAGAAGCCGGCAGTCGAGAAGCCGGTCGTCGAGAAGCCGATCGCCTCGCCGGCCTCGGCACCCACCGTCGCCACGGAGACCCCGGCCCCCGCGGTCGTCGCGAAGGCCCCGGCCCCCGCCGTCGTCGCCCCGGCCGACCTGCCGACCGTGCGCACGGCGCGGCCCCCGCTGCCGCCGCCACCCGCCCCGCCGGCCGACGAGCCCGAGGCCGTCCAGGCAGCGGCACCCGCCGAGCCCGTGGCGGCCCCGGCACCCACCCGCCGCACCCCCGCGCCCCGCAGCGTGGTGGTCCCGGCCTCGCAGGTGCACGAGTTCGCCGCCACCTCCGCGGTCCTCGCCGGCGCGGGCGCCTCGCTGCGGTCGCGCTTCGGCGGCGTCACGTGGGCGCGGACGCTGCGGGTGTTCGTCGTCGCGATGTCGACCGTGACGGTCCTGGCCTGCGGCCTCGCCTGGGGCGCCACCTCCTGGTTCGAGGCCGCCGTCCGCCAGATCGCCGCGCTCGACCCGACGTCGTCGGCGATCGTCGACCCGGCCGCGCAGGCGGGCGACCAGAACTTCCTGGTCGTCGGCTCCGACACCCGCGTCGGGGCCCCGCCGAGCGAGGACGTCGGCGACAGCACCGACGTGCCGGGCGCGCGCTCGGACACGGTCATGGTGGTCCACGTCCCGGCCGACCGGTCGCGGATCACCGTCGTCTCGTTCCCGCGCGACCTCGAGATCGACCGGCCCACGTGCGAGCGCTGGGACTCGGTCTCCGGCGCCTACACGGGCCAGACGATCGCCCGCACGGCCCGCGTCAAGCTCAACACCGCCTACCAGGTCGGCGGCCCGCGCTGCGTCACGAAGGTGGTGCAGGAGTTCTCCGGGCTCGCGGTCAACCACTTCCTCGGCGTCGACTTCTCCGGGTTCAAGGACATGGTGGACGCGGTCGACGGCGTCCCGGTCTGCCTCGAGAAGCCGCTGCGCGACTCGGTGCTCGGCACGGTGGTCGACCGCGCGGGCACGTCGGTGCTCACCGGCGACCAGGCCCTGAACTTCGTGCGCGCCCGCCACGTCGTCGGCGACCCCACCAGCGACTACGGCCGGATCAACCGCCAGCAGGTGTTCCTGTCGGCCCTCCTGCGCCAGACGCTCTCCGCGGGCACGCTGCTCGACCTCGGCCGGCTCCGGGGCCTCGTCGACGCGGTCGGGCGCTCGACCTACGGCGAGAACATCGAGGCCGCGCAGCTCCTCGCCCTCGGGCAGTCGCTCTCGGGCCTCGACCCCCGCGACGTCACCTTCACGACGGTGCCCACCACCGGCGTCGCGAACGCCCGCGGCAACGAGGTGTTCCGCCCCGCCGAGAACCGCGCGCTCTTCGACGCCGTGATCAACGACCGGCCGCTGCCCGGTCAACCCGGCTCCGCGCCCGTCACCGGGCCCGCCGCGCCGGTCCCCGCCGACCGGGTCGCGCTGCAGCTCGTCGACGCCCGCACCACCGCCACCTCGGGCACCGACGCCGCCGCGGGGTCGTCGGCCACCGAGACCCGGGCGGCGCCCTCCGAGGACGGGGACGAGAAGAAGGACGAGGACCGCGGGGACTCCGGCGACGGGTCCGGGTCCGGACAGGGCTCCGGGTCCGACGACGACGAGGCCGGGTTCCGGCGCGCCCCCTCGGCCGCCGCGCAGGGGCCCTCGGCGAGCTCGGTGGCGGGCTCGCTGCGCGGCTACGGCTTCACGATCCGGGCCGACGGCATCGGCGGCGCCGCCGACCGCACGGTCATCCGCTTCTCCCCCGACCAGGCCGGCGCCGCCGCGACCCTGCAGAAGGCCGTGCCCGGCGCGGTGCTCGCTCCCCTGCCGGGCGGCGCGGGGCTGCTCGCGCTGGTGCTCGCGGACGACTTCGACGGCCGCGTGGTCGACCCGACCGCCCCTGCGCCGCCCGCCCCCCTGCCCGTGCTGGTCAACGCGGCCGACTCGGCCTGCCGGTAGCGCCTGCGACGCGAGTGAGCGCGGCGTCACGTCGGCGTTCACCCCTGGTTCATGCGGGCGACGGGTGGCCGACCGGGCGCCCGCCTAGTCTGCGCCCATGCGCGCGGCCTACCACGAGAAACTCTCGTCGCTGAACGACGAGCTCGCCCAGATGTCCCTGTTGGCCGGCGAGGCCATGAAGAAGTCCACCACCGCCCTGCTCGAGGGCGACCTCGACCTCGCGGAGGAGGTGATCTCCTCCGACACCGAGATCGACGCCCTGCGCACCTCCGCCGAGGACCAGGCGTTCGGGCTGCTCGCCCTGCAGGCCCCCGTCGCGGGCGACCTGCGTTCGGTGATCGCCGCGATCCACTCCGCGGGCGACCTGGAGCGCATGGGCGACCTCGCGCTGCACGTGGCGAAGGCCGCCCGCCGCCGCCACCCCGACCTCGTGCTCCCGCAGGAGGTCGCCCCCTACTTCGCCGAGATGGGCCGGGTCGCGCTCGACCTCGCCCAGGACGCCCGCCGGGTGATCCTCAACCGCGACGTCGAGCTCGCGTTCACCATGGAGTCCGACGACGACGCCATGGACGACCTCCACCGCCACCTGTTCACCGTGATGATGAACAAGGACTGGCCGCACGGCGTGGCCCCCGCGGTCGACGTGACGCTGCTCGGCCGCTTCTACGAGCGCTTCGCCGACCACGCGGTCGCCGTCGCCCGCCGCGTCGTGTTCATGGTGACCGGCAAGATGCCCGACCCGCCTCTGGCCTGACCCGCGCCCTCCCGCCACACCGCGAGCGGCCCGTTCGTCACCCGAGACGGTGACGGGCGGGCCGTTCGTCCGTTCGGCCTACCCCCGGAACGAGCGAACGGCACTTCCGCTGCACTAGAAGCAGCGGAAGTGCCGTTCGCTCCGGAGAGGGGTGCGCCGATCAGCCGAAGCGGCCCGAGATGTAGTCCTCGGTCTCGCGCTGGGTCGGGTTCGAGAAGATCTTCTGGGTCTCGTCGATCTCCACGAGGTGGCCCGGCTTGCCGGTGGCCTCGAGGTTGAAGAACGCCGTCTGGTCGCTCACCCGCGCGGCCTGCTGCATGTTGTGGGTGACGATGACGATCGTGTACTCCTTCTTGAGGTCCCCGATGAGGTCCTCGATTGCCAGCGTCGAGATCGGGTCGAGCGCCGAGCAGGGCTCGTCCATGAGCAGCACGTCGGGCTGCACCGCGATCGCGCGGGCGATGCACAGCCGCTGCTGCTGACCGCCGGAGAGGCCGCCGCCGGGCTTGTCGAGGCGGTTCTCGACCTCCTTCCAGAGGTTCGCGCCGCGCAGCGAGGCCTCGCAGACCTGGTCGAGCTTCTTCTTGTCCCGGACGCCCTGCAGCTTCAGGCCGGCGACGACGTTGTCGCGGATGGACATCGTCGGGAACGGGTTGGGGCGCTGGAAGACCATGCCGATGGTGCGGCGGACCGCGACCGCGTCGGAGCCGCGGGCGTAGATGTCCTCGCCGTCGAGCTGGATGGAGCCCTCGACGCGGGCGCCCGGGATCTCCTCGTGCATGCGGTTCAGCGTCCGCAGCACCGTGGACTTGCCGCAGCCCGACGGGCCGATGAACGAGGTGACGGTGCGCGGCGGCACGGACAGGTTGACGTCCTGCACGGCGTGGAAGTCGCCGTAGTAGATGTCGACGTCCTTGAGGTCGAGACGCTTGGCCACTACCAGTCCTTACTTCGAGATCGCCGAGAAGCGGGAGATGAAGCTGGCGAGCAGCTGGAAGATCATCACGATGATGATCAGCGTCAGCGCGCCGCCCCAGATGCGGAGCTGGCCGGCGGCCGACGGGTTCGTCGAGAGCTCGGTGTAGATGAGCAGCGGCAGCGAGGCCTGGTTGCCCTCGAACGGGTTGAAGTTGATGGCGCGGGCGTAGCCGACGAGGACCAGCACCGGCGCGGTCTCGCCCATCACGCGGGCGAACGCCAGCATGACACCGGTGACGGTGCCCGAGAGGGCGGTGGGGAGCACGATCCGCAGGATCGTCTTCCACTTCGGGATGCCGAGGGCGTACGAGGCCTCGCGGAGCTCGTCGGGGACGAGGTTCAGCATCTCCTCGGTGTTGCGGATGACCACCGGGAGCATCAGCAGCACGAGGGCGAGACCCACGAGGAAGCCGCTCTGGGCCAGACCGCCGATCGAGATGAACAGCGCGAAGATGAACAGCGCCGCGACGATCGAGGGGACGCCCGAGAGGATGTCGACGGTGAAGCTCGTGATCTTCGCGATCCGTCCGCGGCCGTACTCGACGAGGTAGACCGCGGCGAGGATGCCGATCGGCACGGCGAAGATGCCGGCGATGAGCGCCTGGAGCAGGGTGCCGATGATCGCGTGGTAGACGCCGCCGCGGACCTCGTCGGGCGTGACGCCCGAGAGCGAGCGGGTCCACCAGTCGGCCGACACGATCGCGGGCAGGCCCTTGGACAGGACGCTGACCAGCAGCCAGACGAGCGGGACCACCGCGATGGCGAAGGAGAGCCAGACGAGCACGGTCGCCGTCTGGTTCTTGACCTTGCGGGCGGTGGAGACGTTGCGGAAGGTCTCCGGGACGGCCGGGCGCTCCGGGGCGTCGAGAGTGGTCGACATCAGCCGTTCACCTTCCCGCCCGCGACGACGCGGGCGATCGCGTTGACGACGAAGGTCAGCACGAACAGCACCAGACCCGCCGAGATGTAGGCACCGGTGGGCAGCGGCTGGCTGAACTCCGACGCGGCCGACGCGATGAGCGAGGCGAACGTGTAGCCCCCGTCGAACAGGCTGAGCCCGGAGGGGCTCGTGGCCGACCGGATGACCAGGAGGACGGCGATCGTCTCGCCGAGCGCGCGGCCGAGGCCGAGCATCGAGGCCGCGATGAACCCGCTGCGCCCGTAGGGCAGGACGGCCATCCGGATGACCTCCCAGCGCGTGGCGCCGAGGGCCTGGGCGGCCTCCATCTGGAAGCGCGGGGTCTGGGCGAAGACCTCGCGCGTCGTCGCCGTGATGATCGGCAGGATCATGATCGCGAGGACGATGCCGCCGGTGAAGATCGTCCCGGTGAGCACCGGGAGGTTGCCCGGGGCGAACAGGAAGATCCACCCGAGGTAGGTCTGCAGGAACTGCGCGACCGGCTCGATCGCCGGGGCGAGCACGAGGATGCCCCAGAGACCGAACACGATCGACGGGACCGCCGCGAGCAGGCCGATCACGTAGGAGAACGGCCGCGCGAGGCGGGTCGGGGCGTACTGCGTCAGGAACAGCGCGATGCCCATCCCGATGGGCATCGCGATGACGAGCGCCATGAGCGACGACAGCAGCGTGACCGCGAGCAGGTCACGGATGCCGAAGCGCAGGTTGGCGGCGTCCCCGGTGACGAACTCGGGGCTCGTCAGGAAGTTCGCGTTGTTGGCGAGCAGCGACGGGACGGCCTGGACGACCAGGAAGAGGCCGATCAGGACGATCGCCGCGACGACGACGAGGCCGGACCCGGTGGTGAGTCCGCGGAACACCCGCTCACCGGCCCCACCGTTGGTCGAACGGGGGGTGCCGGAGGTCGGGGGCTGAGGGTCGGTCACGGGTGACATGGTGGCCGACCCGGCCGGACGGTTCTGGGTCTCAGAACCGTCCGAGGGGGCCCGCTGTGTGGTGCGTTCGCTCACGGTGCTCGGATCCGTCTCGTCGCCGTCGGGGGTCACGCCGGGTTCGATCTACGCGATCAGGAGATCGAGTTGATCGAGGTCGTCAGGCGCTGCTTGAACGCGTCGGGGATCGGCACGTAGCCGCCGGCGTTCAGCGTGCCCTGGGCCTGCTGCGAGAGGGCGGTCTGCAGGAACGCCTTCACGGCCGACCCGGTCTGCGGGTCGGCGTACTTCGAGCAGACGATCTCGTAGGTGGCCAGCGCGATCGGGTACGCGCCCGGGGTGGCCGTCTTGTAGAGGCTGTTCAGGTCGAGGCTCAGGTCGTTGCCCTGGCCGGTGACCTGGACCGAGTCGATCGCCTTGGCGACGTTCTCGGCGGAGAGGGCCACGGGGGCGCCGCCGCCGGAGTTCACGATCTGCGCGGCGGGCAGCTGGGCCTTCTGCGCGAACGAGGCCTCGATGTAGCCGATCGAGTTCGGGGTGTTCTTCGTGGCGTCGGTGACGCCCTGCGAGCCGCGGGCGCCGGCACCGACCCCGCCGTTGAACGTCTGGGCCGACGGCTTGCCGTAGGCGTTGTTCGAGGCGGCGTTCAGGTAGGTCTGGAAGTTCTGCGTGGTGCCCGACTCGTCGGAACGGAAGTTCACGACGATCGGCGCGGCCGGCAGGGGCTTGCCCGGGTTCAGCGCGGCGACGGCCGGGTCGTTCCAGGTCGCGACCTGGCCGTTGAAGATCTTCGCGGCGGTGGCGCCGTCGAGGGCGAGGTCGGTCACCCCCGGGACGTTGTAGGCGATCGCGATCGGGCCGAAGACCATGGGCAGGTTCAGCGCCGGCGAGGCGCAGCGCGCCTGGGCCTTCTGCGCCTCGTCCGCCTTCAGCGCGGCGTCGGAGCCGGCGAAGTCGGTCTGGTTGCCGATGAAGTCGTTCCGGCCGGCACCCGAGCCACTGGCCGTGTAGTTGACGGTCTGCCCGTTGCAGGTCTGCTCGAACGTGTTGACGAAGCCGGTGACGGCGTTCGCCTGGGCGCTGGAGCCGCTGGCCTTGAGGGCCTGCTTGCCTCCGCAGGTGACGCCGCTCGCCTGGGCGGCGGTGCCGCCGGCGGAGTTGTCGTCACTGCCGCACGCGCTGAACAGGAGCGCCCCGGCTGCGACCAGACCGATCGCCGCTGCGCGCCTCTGGAACTTCACAAAGATCTCCCGTCTCGTCCTGACGTCCGGACCGGCCGAGACGGCGATCCGGGCATTCCGGCCCGTCGCCCCTGGCGACACGGCCGGAAGCGGACACTAGGGAGCCGGAATGGACGAGCAGCACTGACGAGGTGAACGCGGAATGAACAGGCCCGTTGTGCACCGTCGAACCGGCGCGAGCCTCGTCACAGCAGGTCAGCGCCGGGAGCAGCGGCTGCGCTGAGTGGTTGAACGCTCACTCAGCGAGGTCGACGTCGCCGGGGGATGACGCGGAGGTGACCGCCGGGCGACCGTCAGGCGGACCGCAGGCGGTAGGACACGTCGAGGGCGTCGACGTCGAAGGCGAGCCGCCGGTAGGTGGCGACGGCGGCGGCGTTGTCGGCCTCGACGTAGAGGATCACCTCGTCGAGCCCGCGGGCGGCGAGGTGGTGCAGGCCCGCGAGGGTGAGCGCTCCGCCGAGGCCCCGGCCCTGGGCGGCCGGGTCGACGCCCACCACGTAGACCTCGCCCACCGGGCCCTCGTCGGGATGGATCTTGGTCCAGTGGAAGCCGAGCAGGGTGCCGCTCCCGAGCTCCCGCGCCAGCAGGAACCCCGCGGCGTCGAACCAGGGCTCCTGCTCGCGCCGCCGGACGTCGTCGGCCGTCATGCCCCCCTGCTCGGGGTGCCAGGAGAAGGCGCGGCCGTTCACGGCGACGACCTCGTCCTCGTCGACCCCGGGGCGGAACGGCACGATCTCGACGCCCTCGGGCACGCGCAGCGGCGGCAGCGGCCCCGCGCCGGCGGGGCGCCGCATCACCCACAGCTCGCGCTCGCGCTCCAGCCCCGTCGCGGCCGCGAGCTCGGCGGCCCCCGGGCGTCCCCCGTGCGCCCACGCCCGCAGCCGGCCCGGACGCGCCACCTCGTCGTGGGCCAGCGTGTCGGCCAGGGCCCGCGCGATCCCCCGCCGTCGGGCCGCGGGCGCCACCGCGAGCTCGACCACCACGTCGTCGGGATCGGCGGCGTCGACGTGCGCCCAGCCCGCGAGCGCCCCGTCGTCGTCGCGGACCACGAGGTGGCGGCTGCGGCCCGACGGGGTCGCGAGGTCGAGCATCGTCGGCTCGCCGAAGGCGGCGACGCCGTCGGCGCGCTGCACGTCCGCCGCGAACCGCTCGAGCTCGGCGCGCAGGGCGTCGGACGGCTCGGTCCACTCCGGGGTGATCACGCCGTCGACGCTACTGCGCCGCGCCACCCCTCAGCGGCGGCCCGCCCAGGCGGCGGGCCGCACGACCCGGCCGCCGTCCCAGCTCCCGGCCCGGCCGGGTTCCTCGTCGTCGGACTCCTCGGTCGCGAGGCCGCCGCCGGCCGACTCCCCGCCGAGCACGCCGCGGACCGGCCGGACGAACTTGTAGCCGACGTTGCGGACGGTGCCGATGAGCTGTTCGTGCTCCGACCCGAGCTTCGCCCGCAGGCGCCGCACGTGGACGTCGACGGTGCGGGTGCCACCGAAGAAGTCGTAGCCCCAGACCTCCTGCAGCAGCTGGGCCCGGGTGAACACCCGGCCCGCGTGCTGCGCGAGGTACTTGAGGAGCTCGAACTCCTTGTAGGTGAGGTCGAGCGGGCGGCCGCGGAGCCGGGCCGTGTAGGTGGCCTCGTCGATCACCAGCTCGCCGAGCACCAGGGCGCCCTCGCCGCCGGCGCTGTCGCTGTTGCGCCGGGCGCGCAGCAGCCGGAGCCGGGCGTCGATCTCGGCCGGGCCGGCCCCCGGCAGCAGGACCTCGTCCACGCCCCACTCGAGCGACACGGCGACGAGCCCGCCCTCGGTGAGCACGGCGATGACCGGGACGTCGAGCCCGGTGGAGCCCAGGAGACGGCACAGGCTCCGGGCGGCGGCGAGATCGTGCCGGGCGTCGACGAGGACCGCGTCGTGCGGTCCGGCGTCGAGCAGGGCGGCGACCTCGGGGGCGGCGGTGCGCAGCCCGTGGGGTAGCAGGGACAGCGACGGCAGCACTGACGTCGGTTCGGGGTCGGCGGTGAGCAGCAGCAGCTCCACGCGAATCTCCCTCCACAGTGGTGGCCTGGACCATAGCCCGGTTCATCTCCCCGTCACCCCACTGCGCGTTCCATGTCACCTGCTCCGCGCCCGGACGCCCCGCACCGGGGGCATCGGTGGATCTCCACGGGCCGCTGCCTACGGTGAGGACGTCCGGGCGGGCGGGCCCGGGCACGTGAGGTACTCGGAGGGGTGTGGGCCATGACGGCGGCCGTCGTCACCCTGGTCGTGATCGTGGCGGCCGGGATCGTGGTGCTCACGACGGGGCTGGTCCTGCGCCGGCGGAGGACCTCGGCCCCGGCGCCCGCGCCGGTGGCCACCGGGCTGCCGCCCGACCTGACGGCCCGCGAGGGCGGCCTGGTGCTCCTCCAGATCTCCTCGGCGTTCTGCACGCACTGCCGCGACACGCGCACCGTGCTCGGCGACGTCGCCGCGGAGCTGCCGGGGCTCGTCCACCGCGACGTCGACCTGGCGAGCCGCCCGGAGCTCGTCCGGCTGCTGGGCGTGCACCGGACCCCGACGACGCTGCTGGTCGACGGGCACGGCCGGGAGCTCCTGCGTGTCGACGGCGTCCCCCGCCGGGCGGCCCTGGTGACGGCCGTCGAGCGGCATCTGCGCGCCGCCTGACCCCCGTCCGCCGACGACGGGTGACCGCACGGGTGACGGGCCGGTAGCGTGGCGCGCGTGGACGAGGGCCTGACACGACGCCGCGCAGTGGACCTGTGCCGCGTCGACAGCTGCCTGTGTCCCGGCGCCCGCCGCGCGGCCTGATTCCTCCTCGCTCACCGAGGACCCCTGCGCGCGGCCAGTCCCGGCCCGTTCCCGTAGTCCCGGCCTCGATGCGCCGGGCGAGTCAGTACCCGATGAGGAGTCACGCATGAGCCGCCAGGACGCCCTGGTCACCGCCGACTGGGCCGAGGAGAACCTCGACGCCCCCGGTGTGGTGTTCGTCGAGGTCGACGAGGACACCACCGCCTACGACGGCGGGCACATCCCCGGCGCCGTCCGGATCGACTGGAAGACCGAGCTGCAGGACCAGGTCCGCCGCGACTTCGTCGACAAGGCCGGCTTCGAGAAGCTGCTGTCGTCCAAGGGGATCTCGAACGACGACACCGTCGTCCTCTACGGCGGCAACAACAACTGGTTCGCCGCCTACGCCTACTGGTACTTCAAGCTCTACGGCCACACCGCCGTGAAGCTGATCGACGGCGGGCGCAAGAAGTGGGAGCTCGACGGCCGCAAGCTCGACACCGCCGTCCCCGAGCGCCCGCAGACGCAGTACACCGCGCAGGAGCAGGACCTCTCGATCCGCGCCTTCCGCGACGAGGTCGTCGACGCGATCGGCACCAAGAACCTCGTCGACGTCCGCTCGCCCGACGAGTTCTCCGGCAAGCTCCTCGCCCCGGCGCACCTCCCGCAGGAGCAGGCGCAGCGTGGCGGCCACATCCCCTCGGCCCTCAACGTGCCGTGGTCGAAGGCCGCCAACGAGGACGGCACCTTCAAGTCCGACGACGAGCTGCGCAAGCTCTACTCCGAGCAGGGTCTCGACTCGTCGCGCTCGACGATCGCGTACTGCCGGATCGGCGAGCGCAGCTCGCACACCTGGTTCGCGCTGCACGAGCTGCTCGGCGAGACCGACGTCAAGAACTACGACGGCTCCTGGACCGAGTACGGCTCGCTCATCGGCGTCCCGGTCGAGCTCGGCGACGGGAAGTCCTGATGTGCGGCGCGCCTGAGCAGACCGCCGACCTCCCCGCCGGGACGGACCTCACCAAGGAGTCCGTGCTGGTCGGGCGGGTGACCAACGGCGGCTCCCCGGTGGGCGGTGCCTTCGTGCGCCTGCTCGACTCGACCGGCGAGTTCACCGCCGAGGTGGTGGCGTCGGCGACCGGCGACTACCGCTTCTTCGCGAAGCCCGGCACGTGGACCGTCCGGGCGCTGTCCCGGTCGGGCAACGGCCAGGCCGACGTCTCGGTGGGCGGCCCCGGCCTCTACACCACCGAGGTCCCCGTGGGGTAGGTCGCTCCGACCGACGTGCCACGCGCCCGTCCCGCCCCTCCCGGGCGGGGCGGGCGTGCGTCGTTAGGGTGGTGGCGTGGCCTGGCTCTACACGGTCCTCCTCGCCGCCACCAGCGCCGGGATCCTCTCCTACGCGCTGGTCCTGACGAGGCGGCTCTTCCGCGACGAATCCCCCCGGAGCACCTCGGAGCAGACGTCGTGAGCGAGGAGATGCCCGAGGGCCTGGGCGGCAACGAGGCGATCCGGGCCGCCGAGGAGCGTGCCGAGCGCACGCGCGGCGCGAACCGCCCGCAGTGGCCCGACCTCCCCGTGCCCGACGACACCGCGAACCTGCGCCTCGGGCCCGACCTGAACGACGCGCTGCTGTCGGTGCTCCCGCTCGTCGGCGTGTGGCGCGGCGAGGGCGAGGTCGTCTACCCGACGATCGACGGCCCGTTCCACTTCGGCCAGCAGATCACCGTGGCCCACGACGGCCGCCCGTTCCTGTCCTGGGAGTCGCGCGCCTGGCTGCTCGACGGCCCGGGCGGCGCCGTGGTGCGCCCCGCGGCCCGCGAGGTCGGCTGGTGGCGACCCCAGGAGGACGGCACGATCGAGGTGCTGCTCGCGCACGTCACCGGCATCCTCGAGATGTACTACGGAACCGCCCGCACGCAGACCTCGTGGGAGCTCTCCACCGACGCCGTGGTGCGCACGGCCAGCGCGAAGGACGTCCAGGCCGCCACCCGGCTCTACGGCATCGTCGACGGCAGCCTCTTCTACGTCGAGGAGCGGGCGATGATGGGCCAGGAGATGCAGCCGCACACCTCGGCGCGGCTCGAGCGCGTCGCCGGGTAGGACCCCAGGCGTCGTCGGGCCCCGGGAGGGGCCCGACGACGGTGCGGGTCAGCTGCCGGCGCCGTCCTCCGGTCCCGACGAGGCCGGCGGCGGCCCCGGGCGCAACGGCACCAGCCCGCCGGGCGGCGGGTAGGGCGGCGGCCCGTACGGGCCGCGGCGCGGGCCCGGCCCCCAGGGGCGCGACGGCCGGCCGCTGTTCGCGACGAGGTCGTCGAGGTGGCCCTTGACCTTGACCAGCTCGTCGAACACCGCGTCGCGCTGCGCGCGCAGGTCGGCCAGCGCCGCCCGCGACTCCGAGTGCTCGGCCAGCAGCGACTCGGCGGCCTTGTTGCGCACCTGCGCGGCCTCCTGCTCGGCGGCCTGCAGGATGGCGCGCAGCCGCTCGTTGAAGGCGCCCACCTGGTCGGGGTCCTGGGCCGGTGGCGGCGTCGGCGCCGAGGGCGCGCCCTCCTGCAGCGTGGCCGCGAGGTCCCGCCGGGGCACCTCCTCGGGAGCCGGACGCCGGCGTTCGCGGACCGCGAGCTGGGCCCGGAGCTGCGCCACCATCCGGCGCAGCCCGGCCACGTGCTCGTCGACCTGCGACCGGTCGTACCCGCGCAGGACGACGTCGAAGTGCGGCCCCTCGGCCTCCTCCGGCGCGTCGGGCAGGTCCAGGTAGTGCTCGGCGTCGGGGGGAGTACGCCCCCGCTCACCCGTCGTCATACATCACCTCGTCGGGGCCGTTCCTGGGGGAGTGAACGTGCCAGCCCCGATGGTAGGGACCCGGTGTGAGGTGGGCGAGACGCCGGAGGGTCGTCGGGCCCGCGGATCGGCCTACCATCGGGTTCGTGGACACCGAACTGCGGCAGACGCTGCACCGACGTGGCCTGCGCATGACCCCGCAGCGCCAGCTCGTGCTGGACGCGGTGTCCGAGCTCGGGCACGCGACGCCGGAGGCCATCTGCACCAAGGTGCAGGAGATCGCCCCGGCGGTGAACATCACCACCGTCTACCGCACGCTCGACCTGCTCGAGCAGCTCGGCATCGTCCGCCACACCCATCTCGGGCACGGCGCCCCCACCTACGCCACCGGCGAGCACGAGCACGTGCACCTGGTGTGCCACCGCTGCGGCCGGGTCGACGAGGTCGACGCCGACCTGCTCGACGACCTGGCGGGGACGCTCTCCGCCCGCGCCGGCTTCACCCTCGACCCCACCCACGTGGCGCTCTCGGGGCTCTGCGCGCAGTGCGAGGCCGACTCCGACGACCCGCTCCCGACCTCCGGGGAGGCCCACGCATGACCCGTTCCCCCCTGCTCGACGCCGACGGCGCGATCGGACGCCAGGACGGCGCCGAGAGCGACGTCCCCGCCCACTTCGGCGACCCCTTCGCCGAGCAGCGCGCCGCGACGCGGCGCGCGGTGGTGATCGACCGGTCCGACCGGGGCACGGTCGTCGTCACCGGGCCCGACCGGCTCTCCTGGCTGCACCTGCTGCTCTCCCAGCAGGTCGCCGACCTGCCCGTGGGCTCCGGCACCGAGGCGCTCGTCCTCGACGTGCAGGGGCGGGTGGAGCATCACGCGGTCACCAGCCACGTCGACGACGCCGTGTGGCTCGACGTCGAGGCCGGGACCGCCGCGGCCCTCGCGGGCTACCTCGAGAAGATGAAGTTCTGGTCCGACGTGGTGGTGCGCGACGCGACCGACGAGTTCGCGCTGCTCTCGCTGGTCGGGCCGCAGGTCGCCGACGTCCTCACCGCCGCCGGGGTCGAGATGCCCGCCGGCGACGCGGGCCCCCTGACCGGGGGCGGCATCGTCCGGCGCAAGCCCTGGCCCGACGGCGGAGCGGTCGACCTCACGGTGCCGCGCGCCGCGCTCGTCGACTGGTGGGGCCGCCTGCGCGGCGCCGGCGCCACCCCGGCCGGGTTCGACGCCTTCGAGGCGCTGCGCGTGGCCTCGCTGCGCCCGCGCCTCGGCCTCGACACCGACGAGAAGACGATCCCCCACGAGGTCGGCTGGATCGGCACCGCGGTGCACCTGACCAAGGGCTGCTACCGGGGTCAGGAGACGGTCTCGCGGGTCTCGAACCTCGGCCGCCCGCCCCGCCAGATGGTGCTGCTGCACCTCGCCTCCGGCGACGACGCGCTGCCCCCGCCCGGCACCCCTGTCCTCACCGCCGAGGGCGGGCGCGCGGTGGGCCGGATCGGCACCGCCGTGCGCCACCACGAGCTCGGCTCGGTGGCGCTGGCGCTGGTCAAGCGCTCCGCGGTCACCGCCGGCGGGGAGCTGTGGGTCGCCGACGACCGCGACGAGGGCGGCACCCCCGGCCCCGCGACCGTCGACCCCGACTCCGTGCCGCCCGACACCGGGGAGCCGCCCGGGCGGGCCGCCGTCAAACGCCTCCACGGATGACCCGGCTCGTCACCCGGGCCGACGTCGACGCCGCCGCGGCCGTCCTCGACGGGGTGGCCGTGCGGACGGCGGTCGAGGCCCTCGACGCCGTGCCCGGGCTGCTGCTCAAGCGGGAGGACACCCAGCCGATCGGGGCCTTCAAGCTGCGCGGCGCCTTCCACGCCGCGTCCCGGCTCGACCCCGCCGTCCGCGCCGCCGGGCTGGTCACGCACTCGAGCGGCAACCACGGGCGCGCCCTGGCGTGGACCGCGGCCCGGCTCGGGGTGCCCTGCACGGTCGTCGTTCCCGACGACGCCGTCGAGGCCAAGGTCGACGCCATGGCCGCCCTGGGCGCCCGCCTGGTGCGCGTGCCCGCCGACGAGCGCGAGCAGGCCGCGGACGCGGTCGTCGCCGAGACCGGCGGGGCGCTCGTCCCGCCGTTCGACCACCCCGACGTGATCGCGGGCCAGGGCACGGTCGGCGCCGAGATCGCCGCGCAGGTGCCCGGGCTCACCCGGGTGCTGGTCCCGGTCGGCGGCGGCGGGCTGATCTCCGGGATCGCGGCCGCCCTGGCGGGCACCGGGGTGTCGGTGGTGGGCGTGGAGCCCGAGCTCGCCGGCGACGCGGCCGAGTCGAAGCGCACGGGCCGTCCGGTGCGCTGGGACCGCGCCCGGGTGGCCCGCACCGCCGCCGACGGACTGCGGGCCGCGCAGCTCGGCGCGCTCACCTGGCCCCACGTGGAGGCGCTCGTCGACGACGTCGTCACCGTTCCCGAGGAGGCCCTCGGGCGGGCGGCGCGGCTCCTGCACGCCGCGGGGGTCCCGGCCGAGGCCAGCGGCTGCGTCGCGACGGCGGGGGCACTCGTCCATCCGGACCTGGTCACCGACCGCACCGTGGCCGTGGTGAGTGGCGGGAACGTCGACCCCGGCTGGATCGCCCGGGTCCTCGCCGCCCGATAACGACCGGCGCCCGCGCGTCGGTGTCCGGTCGACGCCTCCGCTCCCCGGGTGGGTGACAGCGGCGACGGTCCTCCCGCACCATGGAGGGCATGATCGAGTTCCGGCAGGGTGGTCGGCGGCGCCTCGACCGCGTCCTCGACCCCGGATTCCTCGCCGAGATCGGGGAACGGTCGCTGGAGGAGCTCCGGGCGATGCGCGACGACGCCGCCCAGGAGGAGACCGACCTGTCCTACCTGCGCCGGCTGCTGCACGCGCGCATCGACATCGTGCGCTTCGAGGAGCACCGCCGGCACGGGGGCGACCCCGACGCGTCGGTGGTCGACGCGCTCCCCCGGATCCTGGCCGACAACGCCATCGGCCCGGCCGCCGGACGCGGGCGGCACAACACCGTGCAGCCCTCGCGCGCCGAGTCGCACCGCCGCCACGTCGAGGCGCTCCTCGCCGACACCGGCCTCTCCGACGTCGCCTCGCTCTCCGACGCCGAGCTCGCCCAGTCGGTCGAGGCGTACACCGCCGAGGAGGGCTCGGTGTCCGACCACCGCATTCAGGTGCAGCAGGTCATGGACGCCTGCAACGAGGAGATCGGCCGCCGCTACCGCGACGGCAGCGCCTCGATCGACGAGCTCCTCGCCCGCGAGCGCGGCGCGACCGGCTAGTTCGCGCGTTCGCGGATGGCGCGACCGGCCCAGAAGTCCCGCAGCCGGCGGTAGCTGGTCATGGCCTTCTCCGCGTCGCCCTCGCGCAGGGCGCTCAGGGCCGCCGTGACGTCCTCGGCCGAGGTGTCCCCGGCGAGGGTCTCGTCGTCCACCAGCTGCACCAGCCCGCCGTAGTCGAGCTCCACCAGCGAGCCCGCGTCGAAGTGCCGCAGCCAGCGCGCGGTGTCGCGCAGGACCTCGGACGGGCCCCCGTCGCCGAGGGTCGAGCTGAGCAGCTCGGCCGCCGAGTCGGCCCGGGCGAGGGCGTCGGCCATCCCGACCCGCCAGTAGCAGCGGCGGCGCAGCCCGGGGCCGTCGGCGGTCGCGGGGTCGTCGTGCGCCAGGACGAGCACGCGGTCCGACGCCTCGACGAGGACGAACCACGGCAGCGGCACCGTCCAGGTGGCCGACACGACGTGCGTGGCCGAGTCCCCGAGCTCGGAGACCACGGCCTCGGCCCTCGAGCGCACCGTGGGCTCGTCGTGGTGCAGGGCGGCGGCGCGCAGCACGGGCGACTCGGTGGACAGGAACCCGACGAGGGCCGCCGCGGCCCGCGGCCGGGTGTCGAGGGGGCAGACGAGGGTGCCGGGGCCGAAGCGGGGCGGGGTCGGCGCGCCCTCCCCCGCCGCCGGGGCGTCGGCCCCGTCGGCCAGCAGGACGTCCGCCGGGCCCTCCGCGGGGCTGCCGTCGGCGCGCTCGCCGGGCAGCAGACGCACCGGGAGACTCAACTGTGCTCGTAGACACACGTCGCGTTCACGGAGGCCCGCTTGGGTGACCGGGATCGCTCCACGTGCCAGTCCGGCCCGCACACGCTGGGCCAATGGCCCGGGGAGCGACCCCAACGGCTCGTAGACGCGGAGGTAGCAGACGAACGGGGCGGGCACGGGCGCGATGGTGCCATGTCACGTCGCACCGGCGTTCGGACACACGGTATGCTCGTGCCACGAGCATTTCTACGAGATGAGGGGGGCCGCCGGATACTCCGGCCGCCCCCCGCCCTGTTCGAGGGGGTCATTGCCCATGGGACGCGGACGAGCCAAGGCGAAGCAGACGAAGGTCGCTCGCGAACTCAAGTACAGCTCCCCCACCACGGATTTCGATGCGCTTCAGCACGAGCTGAGCAGCGGAGACACCTTCCTGCGTCGTCCCGTGGACGACGAGGAGCCGGCTGACTCGCGCTACACCGAGTACAGCTACGACGAGCGTTGATCCCCCGGGTGGGCCTTCCTCCTCGCGCTTGATCGCCCCGGAGCAGGGGCATCCCGCGCCGTCCGACGTCCGCTTCTCCAGGGACGTGGACGGGGCGCGATGCCGTGTGCGCATCGCCGGGATCGGAGGAGCGCGATGACGAAGGCCTTCAGCAAGGGCGACGCGGTCAAGTGGAACTGGGGCAACGGTGAGGGCGAGGCCAAGGTCTCGGAGGTCCACACCGAGCGGGTCGAGCGCAAGATCAACGGCAAGAACCAGACCCGCAACGGCAGTGACGACAACCCGGCCTACGTCCTCGAGCAGGAGGACGGCCAGAAGGTGCTCAAGCTCCACAGCGAGCTGAAGAGCGACTGAGCACACACACGACGGCGGGCCCCGGGATTCCCGGGACCCGCCGTCGTCGTGTCCGGACCGTCCTGTCACGGGAACCGGTCCGGTCCGGCCGCCTTGTCGCAGTGACTCACGACGACAAGGTGCGGCCGACCGGCAGCAGCCCGCGACAAGGCCGCTACCGGGCTGCCGGTACCGCCGACTCGCTACGGCCTGGCCGCCCGCGCCGCGGAAGCTGGTGCAGCGCGACGCAGGAGCGCTGACCCAGCTGTCCGCTTGGCGCGGCTGCTCAGAAGCGAGGGTGGTCCCCGTAGAGGGTCGCGCCCGCGATCTCCCCGTGGGTCACCCGGCCGATCACCCACGCCGGCACGTGGCGGGCGGTGAGGACGGCGAGTGCCCGGTCGACGTCGTCGGGCGGGACGATGGCGAGCATCCCGACGCCCATGTTGAACGTCGCCTCCATCTCGGAGCGCTCCACCCGTCCGCGGCCGGCGATGAGCTTGAACACCGGGTCGGGGTTCCAGGTGGTGCGGTCGAGGTCGGCGTGCAGTCCGGCGGGGATCACGCGGCCGAGGTTCGCGGTCAGGCCGCCGCCGGTGACGTGGGCGAAGGTGCGGACGTCGGTCTCGGCCGCGAGGGCGAGGCAGTCGCGGGCGTAGATGCGCGTGGGGGTCAGCAGCTCCTCGCCGAGGCTGTGCCCGAACTCCTCGACGTGCCCGTCGAGCGACATGCGCCCGATCTCGAGCAGCACGCGCCGGGCCAGCGAGTAGCCGTTGGAGTGCAGGCCGGAGGCGGCCATGGCGATGACCTGGTCGCCCATGCGGACCCGCTCGGGCCCGAGGACCTTGTCGGCCTCGACGACGCCCACGCCGGTGGCGGAGAGGTCGTAGTGGTGGGGCTCCATGACGCCCGGGTGCTCCGCGGTCTCCCCGCCGAGCAGGGCGCAACCGGCGATGCGGCAGCCCTCCGCGATGCCGGACACGATCGCCTCGACCTTGTCGACGTCGACCTTGCCGATCGCGAGGTAGTCCTGGAGGAACAGCGGCTCGGCGCCGCACACCACCAGGTCGTCGACCACCATCGCGACGAGGTCGAGACCCACCGTGTCGTGCTTGTCGGCCGCCTGCGCCACCGCGATCTTGGTGCCGACGCCGTCCGTGGAGGCCGCCAGCAGCGGCTCGGTGTACTTGTTCGTCTTCAGCGCGAACAGGCCGGCGAACCCGCCGATCCCGCCCATCACCTCCGGACGACGCGTCGAGGCGGCGAGGGGCTTGATGCGCTCGACCGCGTGCTCGCCGGCCGCGACGTCGACCCCGGCGGCCGCGTAGCTCGACCCTCCCGGGCGCGTCACGGGCGCGTGAGGGCGTCCTCGGCGCCGTAGCCGGGGCTGGTGCGGGTGGCCGGGATGGGTAACGGCACCCCCGCCCGGGTGCCGTTCTGGTGCACGACGCTGCCCGAGTCGCCGCACGGGGTGCCGCTCACGTCCTCGAGCAGGTGCTTGCCGACGAGGGCCTCCTCGGGGAGAGCGATGGGGTACTCGCCGGAGAAGCACGCGGTGCAGAGCCGGGAGCGGGGCTGCTCGGTGGCCGCGACGAGGCCCTCCGAGGAGATGAAGCCGAGGGAGTCGGCGCCGACCGAGCGGCGGATGCCGTCGTTCTCGAGGCCGTTGGCGATGAGCTCGGCCCGCGAGGCGAAGTCGATGCCGTAGAAGCAGGGCCAGCGCACGGGCGGCGACGCGATCCGCACGTGCACCTCGACGGCGCCGGCCTCGCGCAGCATGCGCACCAGCGAGCGCTGGGTGTTGCCGCGGACGATCGAGTCGTCGACCACCACGAGGCGCTTGCCCCGGATGACCTCGCGCAGCGGGTTGAGCTTGAGGCGGATGCCGAGCTGGCGGATCGTCTGCGAGGGCTGGATGAAGGTCCGGCCCACGTAGGCGTTCTTGACCAGACCCACGCCGTAGGGGATGCCCGAGGCCTCGGCGTAGCCGACCGCGGCCGGGGTGCCCGACTCGGGCACCGGGATGACGAGGTCGGCCTCGGCCGGGTGCTCCTTCGCGAGCTTGCGGCCGATCTCCACCCGGGTGGAGTGCACGCCGCGCCCGGAGATCGAGGTGTCGGGGCGGGCGAGGTAGACGTACTCGAAGACGCAGCCCTTGGGGTCGGGCGCCGCGAACCGCGAGGAGCGCAGCCCGTCGGAGTCGATCGCGAGCAGCTCGCCGGGCTCGACCTCGCGGACGAAGGACGCCCCGACGATGTCGAGGGCGGCGGTCTCGGAGGCGACCACCCAGCCGCGGTCGAGCCGGCCCAGCACCAGCGGGCGCACGCCGTGGCGGTCGCGGGCGGCGTAGAGCGTGGTCTCGTCGCAGAAGGCGAGGCTGAAGGCGCCCCGCAGGTCGGGGAGCAGCCGCAGGGCCGCCTCCTCCACCCCGAGGTCGGCGGCCGACTCGGCCAGCAGGCCGGTCACCACGTCGGAGTCGGTGGTGGCGCTGATGCGGCCCCGACCCTGGACGACCGCGCCCTCGGGGCGGCGGCGCGCCACGAGCTCTGCGGTGTTGACGAGGTTGCCGTTGTGCCCCAGTGCGATCCCGGTGCCGGCGGTGGTCGTCCGGAAGGTGGGCTGCGCGTTCTCCCAGCTGGGCGACCCGGTGGTGGAGTAGCGGGTGTGTCCGACGGCCATGTGCCCGCGCAGGGAGGACAGGGTCTGCTCGTCGAAGACCTGGCTCACCAGCCCGAGATCCTTGAACACCACGATCTGGCGGCCGTCGGACACGGCGATGCCGGCGGCCTCCTGTCCGCGGTGCTGCAGGGCGAACAGGCCGAAGTAGGTGAGCTTGGCCACCTCCTCGCCGGGCGCCCAGACCCCGAAGACGCCGCACTCGTCGTGGGGGACGTCGTCGGGGACGGGAGGCGGCGCCACGGGTGGCGTTGTCGGGGTTGGCGACGGACCTGGTCCGGCTGCGACCACCGAGGGGCTCCTCGAGAACGGGGATGAGGCGGTCCCCAGGGTACGTGCGTCGGCGGGGTTCGGAGCCGTCACGCTCGCAACACCTCGCCCGGGCAACCTCAGAGGTCGGGCGAGACGGCCGCGAGCTCCGCCGGACCGGGCCACGCCGGGGCGCCGGGGTCGCGCAGCAGCTCGCCGATGTCCTCGCGGGGCAACGCCGCGGCGAAGTGCCAGCCCTGCGCCTCGTCGCACCCGAGCCGGCGCATCCGGGCCGCCTGCGGCCCGGTCTCCACGCCCTCCGCGCACACGATCATCCCGAGCGCGTGCCCGAGGTCGACCAGCGTCCCGACGATGCGCTCGTCGACCGGGTTGGAGACCTCCACGTCGCGCAGGCGCTCCCCGAACGACCCGTCGAGCTTGATCACGTCGACGGGCAGCTTGCGCAGGTAGGACAGGTTCGAGTAGCCGGTGCCGAAGTCGTCGATGGCGATGCGGACGCCGAGCGCGCGCAGCCCGTCGAGCGCCTTGAGCGGGGCGCCCTCGTCGGTGGTCAGCGCCCGCTCGGTGAGCTCGATCTGCAGCAGGCGCGGCGGCAGCCCGGTCTCGGCGAGCACCTCCTCGACGTCGGCGAGCAGGGTCGGCTCGTGCAGCTGGCGCGGCGCCACGTTGACCGACACGAACGGGGCGTCGTCGCCGAACTCGTCGTACCAGCGCTTCGCGTCGCGGCACGAGCGCTCCAGCACCCAGTGCCCCAGCGCGACGATGGCGCCGGTCTCCTCCGCGAGCCCGATGAACCGGCCCGGGCCGAGCACGCCGAGCTTGGGGTGGTGCCAGCGCACCAGGGACTCGACCCCGCCCATCCGGTGGTCGGCCATGGCGACCAGCGGCTGGTAGAGCACGAAGAACTCGTCGCGCTCGATCGCGACCGGCATCGCCGCGGACAGCGCGAAGCGGGTGACCTCGGCCTCGTCGCGCCCCGGGTCGTGCAGCGCGAGCCGGCCGCGGCCGTCGGCCTTCGCCGAGTAGAGCGTGATGTCGGCGGCCCGCATGAGCTCCGAGGCGTCGCCCCCGACGACGGGGCGCTCGACGATGCCGATCGAGGCCGAGGCGCTCAGCTCCTGGCCCGCGAGCTCCAGCGGCTCCGCGAGGGCGGCGAGGACCCGCTCGCCGAGCGCGACGAGCTGGTCGACCCCGCGGGAGTTCTCGACGAGCACCACGAACTCGTCGCCGCCCATGCGGGCGACCAGCTCGCCGTCGGTGGCCTGCTCGGCCAGCCGGACCGCGACCGCCTGCAGCATGAGGTCGCCCACCTCGTGGCCGAGGCTGTCGTTGACCGCCTTGAACCCGTCGAGGTCGAGGAAGCACAGCCCGATCCGGCGGGCCGAGCCCGGCGGCGTCGTCGCGAAGATGCGGTCGAGGCGCTGGGAGAACAGCGCGCGGTTCGGCAGCGTCGTCAGGGTGTCGTGGAAGGCCTGGTACTCGAGGTGTGACTGCAGCTCGTGGCGTTCGGTGACGTCCTCGAGCATCGCGACCTGGTAGGCCGGGCGGCCCCGCTCGTCGCGGACCAGCGACAGCGTCAGGTTGCAGATGATCTCCGAGCCGTCCTTGCGGTAGAACCGCTTCTCGATCCGGAAGTTGTCGAGCTCGCCCGCGAGCAGCCGCTCGTAGTAGACCCAGACCGACGGCAGGTCCTCCGGGTGGGCGAGCTCGCCCACCGTGCGGCGGCGCATCTCCTGGGCCGTGTAGCCGAACATCTGGGTGAGCGCGGGGTTCACCTCGACGATGCGGCCCTGCATGTCGCCGAGCCCGATACCGATGGCGGCCTCGTAGAACATCGCGCGGAACCGGGCCTCGCTGGCGTGCAGCGCCTGCTCGGTCTGGTGGCGGGCGACGATCACCGCGCGGCGGATCGCCTCCTGCTCGTCGAGCGTGCGGTCGCGCAGCGTCGTGGCGTACCCGGCGGCCAGGGCCCCGGTGAGCGCGAGGACGTCGTCGCGCAGGTGGTCCCCGAGCAGCTGCGGCAGACGGGTGGAGAGCAGCAGCAGCGTCCGCTCCACCGTCGAGGGCCCGGTGAAGTGCGCGTGCACGAGCCGCCGGCCGGCGTCGTGCCCGACGGCCACGCGGACCGGGCGGGAGCGCAGGGCGGCGACGAGGTCGGCGCTGATCTCGGTGAGGTACTCGACGAGCTCGTCGGAGCCCATCGGGACGTAGCTCGTCCCCTCGACCTCCGCCGCCCAGGCGCGCGCGAGCTCGGCGACCGCCTCCGCGTCCGTGCGGTCGAGGTGGGTGGTGCTGATATCAGTCACGGCGACCCACACCCGCGTACCCGGTGAACCCCTCGAGGTCGCCGACCACCTCGTGCTCGTCGGGCCGCCACCGCGGAAACAGCACGAGGCCCGGCTCGACCAGGCTGAAGCCGTCGAAGAACGCCAGCACCTCGTCGTGCGACCGCATCGACATCGGGGTGTCCGTGCGCCGGTAGAGCGACACGTGGTCCTCGGCGACGTCGGGCGCGCCGTCGGCGGAGGCGTGGCTGAGGACGAGGTGGCTGCCCGGCGCCATCGCCTCGCGGTAGCCCGCGAGCACCGCGCCCGGCCGGAGCTCGTCGGGGACGAAGTGCAGCAGGGCGACGACGAGCAGGGCGACCGGGCGGTCGAGGTCGAGCGTCGCGCGGGTGACCGGGTCGTCGAGCACGGCGTCGACGTCGCAGAGGTCGGCCTCGACGACGCCGGTGCGCGGGTCGTCGTCGAGCAGGGCCCGGGCGTGGGCGACGGCCACCGGGTCGACGTCGACGTAGACGACCCGCGCGTCGGGGTCCGCGGCCCGCGCCACCTCGTGGACGTTGCCCGCGGTGGGGATGCCGGAGCCGACGTCGAGGAACTGGTCGATGCCCTGGCCGACGCAGTAGCGCACGGCCCGGCGCAGGAAGGCGCGGTTGGCCTGCAGGATGAGCGGCAGCGTCGGCCACCCGTCGACCGCCCGGCGCGCCAGGTCCCGGTCGACCGCGAAGTTGTGGCTGCCCCCGAGGTAGTAGTCGTACATCCGCGCCGCGCTGGGGCGGTCGATGTCGACCTCCCGCGGCGCCCAAGCCGGTCGCACCACGCCGTCTCCCCCCGCCGTCCGCGTGAGCATACGGACAGCGGCGTGTCCGCAGGCCACCGTCGGGCGGCGGGGTCCGGGAGCGGTCGGGGCCGGCCGGTGGAAGGGCTCAGTCCGGCGGGGGGAGTCGGTCCGGGTCGACGAGCGGGAGCCAGTCGCCCACGCGGGCGGCGCGGTGGCCGGACGCCGTGAGGGCGCCGGAGGCGACGGCCGCGTCGAAGGTCGTCCGGCCGAGGGCGAGAGCACACCACGTGCGCGGGTCGGTCTCGACCACGTTCGGTGGTGTGCCCCTCGTGTGACGCGGCCCATCGACGCAGTGTACTGCTCCGAATGGCGGTACACGGACCTCGACGCTGCGGCCGGGCGCTACTCGTTCGAGCGCGGCCAGGGACAGCCGGACGGCCGCCGCACGCTCCGGGCGCGACGGGACCGGCACCTCGTCGTCGGGACGGAGCCCGTCGGGGCGGGCGTCGACCCAGGCGAGGACGCCGGCCAGGGCGGCACGGACCTCGGCGGGGTCGGGGGGACGTCGGTTCGGCATCGTTGTGTGAATCTAGGTCCCATGATCCGCCGGGCGGTACTGCTGCTGGTCCTCCTCGTCGTCGCCGCGTGGTCCCGCGGGCTCGCGGCCGCGCCGACGATGGAGGCCGACCACGCCGCGTACTGGCGCCGGCGGCGCCGCTCCCCGGGCCCCCGCACCCTCGTGGCCCTCGGCGACTCGCTGTCCCAGGGCCTCGGGTCCCGGCGGCCCTCGTCGTCGTGGGCGGGACGGCTGGCCTCGGCCCTGGAGGAGCGCGGCGGGCGGGTGCGGGTGGTGTGCCTCGGCGTGGTCGGGGCGACGGCGGCCGACGTGCTGCGCGACCAGCTCCCCGTGGCCCCGGAGTTCGGCCCCGACACGGTGGTGGCCCTCGCGGTGGGCACCAACGACGCGGCGCAGGGGGTCGCGCCGGAGGAGTTCCGGGAGACCCTCACCCGGCTCTGCGCGGCGCTGCCCGACGGCGCGCTCGTCGCCGACGTGCCCGACCTGCAGCGCGGCCCGGTCCGGGCGGCGGCGGCGGAGCTCTCGGAGGTGGCGCGGGAGGTGGTGGCGTCGTTCCCGGGGCTGCGGCTCGTCCGTCTCGAGGACGCGACGCACCGGATGATGCCGTGGGAGGTCGGGCCCGACCTCGCGCACCCGAACGCGCTCGGCTACCGCCGCCACGGGCGGGCGTTCGTGGCGGCGCTCGACCAGGGCTGAGTGGCAGCGATGGCACATCGCTAACACCGGACGTCAGTCAGGCGCCACGCTCGCCCCACCTCAGTCGTCCAGGACGGCCGGCAGCGTCGCCGCGTGGGCCGTCGCCAGCTCCCCGACGTCGAGCGGGTCGACCCCGGTGATCGCGAGGACGTCCCCGCCGATGTCCCCGAGCCGCGCGGCCGCCTGGCCCGACTCGACGCACAGCCGCGCCAGGTCGGCCTCCGCCTCCGCGGGGACCGAGACGAGCATTCGGGCCGCCGACTCGGAGAACAGGGCCGCGGCGGGGTCGAGCCCGCCGGGCGGCAGGGTCACCGTCGCGCCGACCCCGGAGGCGATCGCGCACTCGACGAGGGCCTGGGCGAGGCCGCCGTCGGAGAGGTCGTGCGAGCCGGAGAAGAGCCCGCGGGCAGCGCCCTCGGCCATGACGCCCGCCAGCCGGGCCTCGGCGCCGAGGTCGCACGCCGGCGGGCGGCCGCCGAGGTGGTCGTGGACCACGCCGGCCCAGGCCGAGCCGTCGAGCTCGTCGCGGGTCTCCCCGAGCAGCCACACCGCGTCGCCCGGGGCGCCGAAGCCGTGGCGCACCGCGCGGCGGACGTCGTCGACGAGGCCGAGGACCCCGACGACGGGGGTCGGCAGGATCGCGGTGGTCGCGGTCTGGTTGTAGAAGCTGACGTTGCCGCCGGTGACCGGGATGCCGAGCTCGACGCAGCCGGTGGCCAGGCCCTCCACCGCCTCGGCGAACTGCCACATGACGCCCGGGTCCTCGGGGGAGCCGAAGTTCAGGCAGTCCGACACCGCGACCGGCCGGGCGCCCGAGGCCGCCACGTTCCGGACCGCCTCGGCGAGGGCCAGCCGGGCGCCCTCGCGCGGGTCGAGCAGGCAGAAGCGGGCGTTGCAGTCGATGGCGAGGGCGATCCCGCGGTCGGCGGCGTCGTCGAGGCGGAGCACGCCCGCGTCGCCCGGGGTGGCCCCGGTGGTGTTGCCGCGGACGTAGCGGTCGTACTGGTCGGTGACCCAGGCGCGGGAGGCGAGCGGCGGCGAGGCGGCCAGGCGCACGACCGTCTCCGCGAGCTCCGCGGGCGTCGTCGGGCGGGCCAGGTCGGCGGTCGTCGCGGCCTGCAGCGCGTCCTGGGAGTCCGGGCGCGCGAGGGGGCGGGAGTAGACCGGGCCGTCGTGGGCGACGGTGCGGGGCGGGACGTCGACGACGACCTCCCCGCCCGCGGTGATCCGCAGGTTCTCGCCGTCGGTGACCTCGCCGATCACGGTGGCGGTGACGTCCCAGCGCTCGCAGACGGCCATGAAGGCGTCGACGTTCTCCGGGGTCACCACCGCGCACATCCGCTCCTGGGACTCCGAGGAGAGGATCTCGGCGGGCGTCATGCCCGTCGCGCGCAGCGGGACGGTGTCGAGGTCGATCTCCATGCCGCCGTCGCCGGCGCTCGCGAGCTCGCTCGTGGCGCAGGACAGGCCCGCGCCGCCGAGGTCCTGGATCCCGACGACGAGGCCCGCGCGGTAGAGCTCGAGGCAGCACTCGATGAGGACCTTCTCGGCGAACGGGTCGCCGACCTGGACGCTCGGCAGCTTCTTGCGGCTCGGCCCGGAGGACCCGTCGGCGTCGCCGAAGGTCTCCGAGGCGAGCACCGACACCCCGCCGATGCCGTCGAGGCCGGTCCGCGCCCCGAACAGGACGATCTTGTTCCCCACCCCCGAGGCGAAGGCCAGGTGGAGGTCCTCGACCCGCAGCACCCCGACGCACAGGGCGTTGACCAGCGGGTTGCCCGCGTAGGTGGGGTCGAAGACGACCTCGCCGCCGAGGTTCGGGAGCCCGAGGCAGTTGCCGTAGAAGCCGACCCCGGAGACGACGCCGGGGAGCACGCGCGCCGTGTCGGGGGCGTCGAGCGGGCCCACCCGCAGCCCGTCCATGACCGCGACCGGGCGCGCGCCCATCGCCATGATGTCGCGGACGATGCCGCCGACCCCCGTGGCCGCGCCCTGGTGGGGCTCGACGTAGGAGGGGTGGTTGTGCGACTCGATCTTGAAGGTGACCGCCCACCCGTCGCCGACGTCGACGACGCCCGCGTTCTCGCCGATCCCGGCGAGCAGGTGCCGGCGCATCTCGTCGGTGGTGGTCTCGCCGAACCGGCGCAGGTGGACCTTCGAGGACTTGTAGGAGCAGTGCTCCGACCACATGACGGCGTACATCGCGAGCTCGGCGTCGGTGGGGCGCCGGCCGAGGATCTCCCGGATGCGCGCGTACTCCTCGTCGCGCAGCCCGAGAGCGCCGTAGGGCTGCTCGCGATCGGGGGTGGAGGCGGCGTGCGCGACGGTGTCGGCGCTCTCGAGGGCGGGCTCGGCGGCCTGGGCGGTCACCCCACGACCCTACTGACGTGGCCCGACGGGTGCGGTCCGCGTGGCGGCGGCCACGACGAGCGTCCGTCAAACGTCCCGGACGGGTGGAATGTGGTTCCCGACCGGTCGACGTGTCATTCGTCGTACGTCACCGACCGCACATCCCGGTCGCGGTGCGTGTCTGACATGTGGGTGGCCGTTCGTGGCCCGACTAGAACATCTCGGCGAGTTGTCCGCGTGGCGTGTCGTGGATGAACGGTGACTGTCGGACCCCCCGTCCATGATGTTCCCATGACCACAGCTTCCGTCCGCGGAGCCTCCCAGTGGACCGCCTCCGTGCGGACCCACTGGGCCGCTCCCTTCCCGGCTGACACCCAGCCCGGGCCGGACCACGCGGGTACCGCCACCGACGTCCCGGGGGATCCGCTCTCCGCTCTGTCCCTTGTGCTCGACCGCGAACTGATCGCGGTGCGGCGCCACCGTCTCGACGTCGAGGGCCGTGTGCCCGCCGGCGTCGCCCGCTACGTCGACCCCGCGCAGGGGATGCTCGAGTTCGTCTTCGCCGGCGCCGACGACGAGGCCGTCGTGCTGGCCGTCGCGCCGGGTTCGCGGGGCGACACCGTCGTGCCGGTGCTCCCCGCGCCGGTCGACGCCGCGGAGGGCGTGCCGGTGGGTCGCTGCTCCCCGTTCGACGAGGTGGTGGGCGACGCGCTCGAGGACGTCGACCGCGTGGTCTCCCACGTCGAGCGTCCCGACGAGATGCGCGGGCTGGTGCTGCACCTCGGCGGGCGGATGCTGATGGTCTACGCCGACCTGTGGGAGCTGCGGGTCACGCTGCTGCCGTGAGCCGGCCCAGCACCGAGGTGAACAGGCCGAGGCCGTCGGTGCCGGGACCGGTCAGGGCGTCGATGGCGTGCTCCGGGTGCGGCATCAGCCCCACCACGCGGCCGTCCGCCGAACTCACCCCCGCGATGTCGCGCAGCGCGCCGTTCAGGGAGGGGTCGGCGTAGCGGAAGACCACGCGGCCCTCGCCCTCGAGCCGGTCGAGGGTGTCGGAGTCGGCCACGTAGCGGCCCTCTCCCGACTTCAGAGGAACGGTGATCGCGGCGCCCTGCTCGAAGTCGGTGGTCCACGCGGTCGTCGCGTTCTCCACCCGCAGCCGGATGTCGCGGCAGATGAAGCGCAGCCCGCCGTTGCGCACGAGAGCCCCGGGGAGGAGGCCGGCCTCACAGAGGATCTGGAAGCCGTTGCAGATGCCGAGCACCGGCATCCCGCGTCCGGCCGCCTCGATCACGGGGCGCATCACGGGCGACTGCGCCGCGATGGCCCCGGCGCGCAGGTAGTCGCCGTAGGAGAAGCCTCCGGGCACGACGACCGCGTCGACGCCCTGGAGGTCGGTGTCGCGGTGCCACAGCGACACGGCCTCGGCGCCCGCGTAGCGCACGGCCCGGGCGGCGTCGACGTCGTCGAGGGTGCCGGGGAAGGTGATGACCCCGATACGCGCGCTCACTGCTGCGTCACTCCCCCGTCGCGTCGCACGACCCACTCCTCCATCACCGGGTTCGCCAGCAGCGTCTCGGCGATGCGCTCCAGCTCGGCGTCCCCGACGGAGTCGTCCACCTCGAGCACGAAGTGCTTGCCCTGGCGGACGTCGGCCACCCCGGTCACACCGAGCCGGCCCATCGCGCGGGCCACGGCCTGGCCCTGCGGGTCGAGGATCTCGGCTTTCGGCAGGACGTCGACGATCACTCGGGCCACGCCGTCAACCGTACCGGGTTCGCGGATCCCGACCGCGGGGAAGTCGGCCCGCGTGACCGCCACCGAACTCGTCCACCTCGGGCACGCGTGCGTCGTCGTCGACACCGGGGCCGCCCGGATCCTGCTCGACCCCGGCGCCTTCTCCGAGGGCTGGCAGACCCTCGAGGGCCTCGACGCGATCCTCGTCACCCACCGGCACTTCGACCACCTCGACGTCGACAAGCTGCCGGCCCTGCTCGAGCAGAACCCGGACGCCGAGCTGGTCGTCGACCCCGGCACCGCCGACGTCCTCCGCGAGCGGGGCATCGCGCACACCCGCCGCGAGCCCGGCGACACGTTCACGATCGCGGGGACGCCGATCGAGGTCGTCGGGGCCGAGCGCGGCGAGCACGCCGTCATCCACCCCGACGTCCCGGTGATCGCCAACAACGGCTACGTGCTCCGGTCCGACGGCGGCACGGTGATGCACCCCGGCGACGCCTACGTCCCGGCCCCGGCGGGGGTCGACGTCCTCCTGCTGCCCACCGGCGCGCCGTGGCTGAAGGTCTCGGAGGCCGTCGACTACCTGCGCGCGGTGGCCCCGCCCGTGGCCGTCCCGATCCACGAGGCGGTGCTCGCGAACCCCGACCTGCACTACGGCCTGTTCGACTCGCTGTCCCCGGAGCGCACCGACGTGCGGGTGCTGCCCCGGGGTCGGGCGACGCCGATGCGCTAGAAGGCCTGCAGCGCCCGCGTCCGGGCCGCCATCGCCCTCCGCGACACGGCGGCGTCGGGCGCGAACACCTCGAAGGCGTGCGGCACGCCCGGGTAGAGCTGCAGCTCCACGCCCACCCCGGCCCGGGCCAGCCGCGCGGCGTAGTCGACGTCCTCGTTGCGGAAGATGTCGAGCTGGCCGACGTCGATGAAGGCCGGGGGCAGCCCGCTGAGGTCGGTCTCGCGCGACGGCGCCGCGTAGACCGGGACGTCGGGCCCCCCGGCGGCGTCGCCGAGCAGGCAGCCCCAGCCGGTGATGTTGTCGTCGGTCGACCACATCGCGAACGGCTCGATCTCGGGGTCGGGCGACGTCGTCCGGTCGTCGAGCATCGGGTAGACGAGGATCTGCGCGGCCAGGGCCGGGGCGCCGCGGTCGCGGGCCATCAGCGCCACCCCGGCCGCCATCCCGCCGCCCGCCGAGTCGCCCATGACCGCGATGCGGTCGGGGTCGACGCCCAGCTCGGCGGCGTGCTCGGCCGCCCAGAGCAGCGCGGTGTAGCAGTCCTCCACCGACGACGGGTACGGGTGCTCGGGCGCGAAGCGGAAGTCGACGCTGAGCAGCGGGACCCCGGAGAGGTGGGTGTAGACCCGGCAGACCGGGTCGTGGGTGTCGATCGAGCAGAGGAACATCCCGCCGCCGTGGATGTAGACCGCGAGCGAGCCGGGCTGGTCGCCGTCGCGGCGGTAGAGCCGCATCCCGATGCCCGAGCCGTCGGCGGCGGTCGCCCGGTGCTCGGTGACCGTGACGTCGGCCGGCGGGACCCAGCTCGCCGTGAAGGTGCCGATCAGCTCGTCGACCGCCGCCCGCCGGGTCTCCCAGTCCCCGACCGGCGGGGGCGTCTGCGCGGCGGCGGCCGCCGCGATCGGGGCCATGGCGAGGGCCACCTCGGGGTCCATCTCGAGCGTCATGAGGTGAAGGGGATCACACGCGCTAGGCCGTGGTCGACCACAGCTCGGGGTCGAGACCGCCGTCGGCGGTGCGCCGGGCCCTCCGGCGCCCGACGAGGTCGCCGGCCGCGGCGGGCAGCTCCCCGGCGGCGAGGGCGACGTCCACGGCCCGGAGCAGCGCGTCCGTGGCCCCGGTGACGTCGACGGTCAGGTGGCGCAGCGCGGGGACCTCGGCCGGCCGCCGGACGAGGCGGCGACGCGCCCCGGCGCCGGCCGGGCCGCCCACGGGACTCACCACGGCCGTCGTCGGGACCCCGGCGGCGTCGAGGCGGTGCACGCCGGCGTCGTCGAGCACGAGGTCGAGGCCCGCCTCGGCCAGGGCGCGGCGGGTGCCGGGCGAGACCGCCCAACCCGGGGCTGCGAACCCGTCGACGCCGAGGCCGAGCGCCTCCGCCGAGCGGGCGGCGCCGGCCAGGCGCAGCCGGGCCTCGAGGACCGGCAGGCGGCGGTAGGGCCGGGGCTCGTCGTGGACCGACCGGAAGCCGTGCAGCAGCACCGAGTCGCCCGCGCGGCGGCGGGCGGCGGCGAACGCGGCGACCTCGGGGTGCGGGCGGGGCCCGGCGAGCAGCGTCAGCGGGACCCGCCGGCCGTCGAGGTCGTCGCACAGCGCGACCGCCGCGGCGAGGGGGGCACCGGGGGCGAGACCGGTGACGGAGACGAGGAGGCGCGGGGGCACCCCACCATCAAGCCCCACCGATGTGCCGGGGAGGTGAACGCCGCGTGCAGTCGGCTCAAAGAGCGGGGGGCCACTGCTGGCCGGTGATCCGGGTGTACGCCTCGACGTAGCGCGCGCGGGTCGCCTCGACCACCTCGTCGGGCAGCGGCGGCGGGGCCTCGCCGGAGTGGCGGTCCCAGCCCGACTCGGGCGAGGTCAGCCAGTCGCGCACGTACTGCTTGTCGAAGCTCGGCTGCGGGACCCCGGGCTCGTAGGAGTCGGCGGGCCAGAAGCGCGACGAGTCGGGGGTGAGCACCTCGTCGCCGAGCACCAGCGCGCCGCTCGGGTCAGTGCCGAACTCGAGCTTCGTGTCGGCGAGGATCACGCCGCGCGACGCCGCGTAGGCCGAGCCGCGGGCGTACACGGCGAGGGTGGCGTCGCGCAGGGCCCCGGCCCGGTCGGCCCCGACGAGGTCCACGACGTGGTCGAACGACACGTTCTCGTCGTGCTCGCCGACCGCGGCCTTCGTCGCGGGGGTGAAGATCGGCTCCGGGAGCATCGAGGCCTCGGTGAGCCCGTCGGGCAGCGCCACCCCGCAGACGGCGCCGGTGGCCCGGTAGTCGACGGTGCCCGAGCCCGCCAGGTAGCCCCGGGCCACGCACTCCACCGGGAACATCTGCAGGCGACGCACGAGCAGGGCCCGGCCCCGGACCTCGTCGGGAATGCGCTCGTCGCGGGCGGCCACGAGGTGGTGGGCCACGGGCGGCGTCGCGGCGTCGCGGTGCCCGAGCAGGTCGAACCAGAACACCGACAGCGCCGTGAGCACCCGGCCCTTGTCGGGGATCGGGGTGTCGAGCACGTGGTCGTAGGCGGAGATCCGGTCGGACGCCACCAGCAGCAACGTCTCGTCGTCGACCTCGTAGAGGTCACGGACCTTCCCGGACGCGAGGTGCGGGTAGTCCGCGAGGGTCACCACGGTCGGCGAGGCTAGAGGATGCTGCCGGGTGCGTACGCCGCCGCCTCGGGGTGCGCCCCGGCGATCTCCTCGACCTTCCCGACGACCGCCGCGACCTGCGCCCCGGCGGCCCCGACGAACGCCGACGGGTCGGCCACCGCGGTCGCGAGCTCGCCCTCGCTCACCCCGAGCCGCGAGTCGGCGGCCAGGCGGGCGAGCAGGTCGTTGCCCTCGGCGCCCTTCTCGCGCATGTCGAGGGCGACCGCCCGGGCGTGCCCGGCGACGATCTCGTGGCCGGTCTCGCGCCCGACCCCGGCGCGGACGGCGGCCATGAGCACGGCCGTCGTCGCGAGGAAGGGCAGGTAGCGGTCGAGCTCGCGGGCGACGACCGCCGGGTAGGCGCCGAACTCGTCGAGGACGGTCAGGAACGTCTCGAGCAGGCCGTCGATCGCGAAGAAGGCGTCGGGCAGGGCGACCCGGCGGACCACGGAGTCGCTGACGTCGCCCTCGTTCCACTGGTGCCCGGCGAGCTCGGCGACCATCGACGCGTTGCCGCGCAGCACGATCGCGAAGCCGTTGACCCGCTCGCAGGACCGGGTGTTCATCTTGTGCGGCATCGCCGACGAGCCGACCTGCCCGGCCTGGAACCCCTCGGTGACGAGCTCCTGGCCCGCCATCAGCCGGATCGTCGTGGCCAGCGAGGACGGGCCCGCGGCGAGCTGGACCAGGGCGGAGAGCACGTCGTGGTCGAGCGAGCGCGGGTAGACCTGGCCGACGCTGGTGAGCACCTCGGAGAAGCCGAGGTGGGCGGCCACGCGCTGCTCGAGGTCGGCGAGCTTGCCGGCGTCGCCGTCGAGCAGGCCGAGCATGTCCTGCGCGGTGCCCACCGGGCCCTTGATGCCGCGCAGCGGGTAGCGCTCGACCAGCTCGGTGAGCCGACGGTAGGCGACCAGGGTCTCGTCGGCGGCGGAGGCGAACCGCTTGCCCAGCGTGGTGGCCTGCGCGGCGACGTTGTGGCTGCGCCCGGCCATGACGAGGTCGGAGTACTCGCCCGCCCGGCGGGCGAGGCGGGCGAGCACCGCGACCGTCTTGTCGGCGACGAGGCGCAGGGAGTCGCGGATCTGCAGCTGCTCGACGTTCTCGGTGAGGTCGCGGCTCGTCATGCCCTTGTGCACGTGCTGGTGGCCCGCGAGGTCGTCGAACTCCTCGATGCGGGCCTTCACGTCGTGGCGGGTGCGGCGCTCGCGCTCGGCGATGGAGTCGAGATCGACGGTGCCGAGCACGCGCCGGTAGTCCTCGAGGACGCCGTCGGGCACGTCGATCCCCAGGTCGCGCTGCGCGGTGAGCACCGCCAGCCACAGCTCGCGCTCCGCGGTGACCTTGTACTCGGGCGACCACAGGTCGCGCAGCGCGGGCGAGGCGTACCGGGCGGCGAGCACGTTCGGGATCACAGCGACCACGATAGGGGCGTGCTCGATCTGCGTTCCGACACCGTGACCCGTCCCTCCGACGCCATGCGCCACGCGATGGCCACCGCGGAGGTCGGCGACGACGTCCTCGACGGCGACCCCACCCTCGCCGCGCTCCAGCGCCGCGTGGCCGACCTCCTCGGCGTCGAGGCCGCGCTGTGGACGCCGACCGGCTGCATGGCCAACGCGATCGCGCTGATGCACCACCTGCGCCGCGGCGACCGCTTCCTCGCCCCCGTCGGCGCCCACGTCCTCGAGGCCGAGCTCGGCACCGCCGCCTGGCTCGCGGGCGGGCTCCCCTCCCCGCTCGCCCACTCCGGCGGTCCCGGGCGGCCGACGCCGCAGGACGTGGCGGCGGCGGCGGGCACGCAGGGCCCCTACTTCGGGTTGCGCACCGCGCTGCTGTGCCTGGAGAACACCCACAACTCCGCGGGCGGCGCGGTGACCCCGGCGGCCGAGCACCGGGAGCTCGTCGCGGCGGCGCGGGGCGCCGGGCTCGCGGTGCACCTCGACGGGGCCCGGCTCTGGCACGCGGCGGTGGCGCTCGACGTGGAGCCGTCGGTGCTGGTCGAGGGCGTCGACACGGTCAGCGTCTGCCTCTCGAAGGGGCTCGGCGCGCCGATGGGCTCGGTGGTGGCCGGGTCGGCGGCGTTCGTCGACGAGGCCTGGCGGCTGCGCAAGATGCTCGGCGGCGGCATCCGGCAGGGCGGCGTGCTGGGGGCGGCCGGGCTCGTCGCGCTCGACCAGATGCCGGGACTGGCGGCCGACCACGAGCACGCCCGGCTGCTCGCGGACGGCCTGCGGGCGCGCGGCTGGCCGGTGACGACCCCGGACACCAACATCGTCCTGGTGGCCACGTCCGATCCCGGCTCCGTGCTGTCCGGGCTCGCCGACGCGGGCGTGCGGGCCGTGCCGTTCGGGCCGGGCGTGCGGTTCGTGACCCACCGCGACCTGTCGCGGGCCGACGTCGAGGCGGTGCTGGAGCGCACGGCGGCGCTGCCCGTGCCGGCCTGAGGCCCCGTCAGGGGACCGCCCGGTCCGGGCTCATCGCCCGGTCGCCCTCGAGCTGGTCGAGCCGCGCCCGCAACGCGCGGACCTCCTCGAGCAGCTGGGCGGTCTCCGACGGCTCGTCGGGGTGCAGGGCCTCGGACAGGTCGCGCGCCCCGACCTGCTCGAGGAACCAGGTGGCGATCGCCGCGGTGACCGTGCCGACGATCGCGATCCCGCCGAGCATGAGGCCGGCGGCGACGAAGCGGCCCTCGGTGGTCACCGGGTAGCGGTCGCCGTAGCCGACCGTGGTGATCGTCGTGAGGACCCACCACGTCGCCTCGCCGAAGCTGGTGATCGACGCCTCGGGAGCGTCGCGCTCCACCTCGTAGACCGCGAGCGCCGCGACGAAGCCGATCAGCGACGTCGAGACGAGCAGATAGCTCGCCACCCGCCCCCGGAAGTCGTCACGCAGCACCCGCGCCAGCGACGACACGACCGTGACGAGGCGCAGCAGCCGCAGGAAGCGGAAGAACGGGGCCAGCACGACGATCACGTCGAACGGGTGCCGCCCGACGAAGCGCCACTTGCGCCGCGCCAGCACCAGGCGCGCGACGAAGTCCGCGATGAACACCACCCACGTCGCCCAGAGCACGACGTCGAGCGCGAACCACGCCGGGTCGCCGCCCCGGAAGGCGAGCACCTGCACCGCGTAGACCGCGAGGTAGACGAGCCCGACGATGGTCAGCGGCACGTCGGTGCGCCGTTCCCAGGCCGCGACGCGGGGCTCGTCCTCCTCCTCCATCGGCGCAGCGTAGAGCCCCTGCTAGACCGTGGGGAACCAGCGCCCGAGACGGGTGAGGGCCTCGCGGACGTCGTCGGTGGCGCCGGCGAAGGAGAGCCGGATCCAGGTGTGGCCGTCGATCGGGTCGAAGTCGATCCCGGGTGCCACGGCGACTCCGGTCTCGGCGAGCATCCGCTGCCCGAACGCGAGGGTGTCGTCGGTGAGGTGGGAGACGTCGGCGTAGACGTAGAACGCCCCGTCGGCCGGCGCGAGGCGCGTCAGCCCGATGCGCGGCAGGCCCTCGAGCAGCAGCTGCCGGTTGATCGCGTACCGCCCGACGTGCGCGTCGGCCTCGGCGTAGCTCGCGTCGGTGAACGCGGCGAGGGCCGCGACCTGGGCCGGCACCGGCGCGCACACCGTGAAGTTGCCGGAGACGACGTCGACGGCGCGGCGCAGCCGCTCGGGCACCAGGAGCCAGCCCAGCCGCCAGCCGGTCATCGACCAGTACTTGGAGAAGCTCGTGACGACGACCGCCTCGTGGCTCGTGCTCCAGGCAGACGCCGTCGCGGGGCCGGTCTCGTACTCGATGCCGTGGTAGATCTCGTCGCTGATCAGCTGCGTCCCGTGCTCGTCGCACCAGCGCGCCAGGGCCGCGAGCTCGTCGGGCTCGATGACGCTGCCGGTGGGGTTCGCCGGGCTCGCGACGATCAGCCCGGCCGGGGCCTCGTCGAGCTCCTCGAGCATGGCGACGCTCGGCTGGAACCGGGTCTCCGGCCCGCACGCCAGCTCGACGACGCGGCAGCCCAGGCTCGTCAGGATGTTGCGGTAGCAGGGGTAGCCGGGCCGGGCGAGGACGACCGTGTCGCCCGCGTCGAACGCCGCGAGGAAGCTCAGCAGGAACCCGCCCGAGCCGCCGGTGGTGACGACGACGTCGTCGGCGGTCACCGTGTCGTCGCCGTAGCGGCGGCGGTGGTGGCCCGCGATCGCCTCGCGCAGCTCGGGGATGCCCAGCGCGCCCGAGTAGCCGAGGACCAGCTCGTCGAGGGCCGTGGTCGCGGCCTGCCGGACGTCCACCGGCGCGGGCGTGGACGGCTGGCCCGCCGAGAGGTTGACCAGGTCGCCGTGGGTGCGGGCCCGCTCCCCGGCCGCCGCCCAGACGTCCATCACGTGGAACGGCGGGACCTGGGCCCGGGCGGACGGGCGGCGCATCGTGGTCACCGGACTATCAGTACCCGACGTAGGAGTCGCCGCGCGCCACCGCCTCGACCCCCGGCACGTCCGACACGCTGCCGTAGCGCTTCACGGCGTAGCGGACCGCGGCGATGATGTTGTCGACCGGGTCGGTGATGGAGTCGTGCCCCGGGAGCTTGTTCGCCTCGAAGGTGGGCCCGATCGTCTGCATCAGCCCCTTCGACGGGGTGCCCCTGTCGGCGTTGGAGTCCCAGTCGTTCACCGCGTCCGGGTCTCCGCCCGACTCGTGCTCGATGATCGTCGCGATGTCGTCGGGGTCCATGTCGCCCGGGTCGACCCCGTTCTCGGCGAGGATCGCGGTGGCCTCGCGGATCCAGTCGCCGACCTGGCCGGGCGGGCCGCCGCCGGGTCCCTGGGCCGTTCCCGACGACGGTGCGGTGCCGTTGGCGGGCTCGTCGGCGGCGGTGTCGTCGGTGTCCTTGCCGGCGGAGTCGTCGTCGGCCTTGCCCTCGTCGGCCTTGCCCTCGTCGGCCTTGCCATCGTCGGCGGAGGCCGAGGAGTCGTCGTCGGCGTCCGGCTCGTCCTCCCGGCCTTCGTCAGAGCTGTCGTCCGAGCTGCTGTCCTGGGACGGGTCCGCCCCGTCGCCACTTGTCGAGCCCGGGTCGCCGGTGTCGTACCGGCCCTCGTTGCCCGGGTCGGACGCGTCGGCCCGCGACCCCCGCTCGGCCCGGTCGTCCTGACCCGTGCCGTCGTCCTGCCCCGTCGCCTCGTCCTGCACGCCGCCGGACCCGCTGTCCCGCCCCGCGCCGTCGTCCTGGTCGGTCGCCTCCTCCTGGCCGCCACCCGACCCGCTCTCCCGCCCCGCATCGTCGTCGGGACGGTCTGTTCCGTCCGCCGACCCGGAGTCGGAGCCGTCGACGATCCGCGCCGCCTGCACGGGGTCGTCGGCGCCGATCGTGGCGCCCTGCCGGTCGGACCATCGCGCGGACACCCCGGGGGACGCCCCGGAGTCGGGCGAGCGCAGCCGCGAGAAGCCGGACATCCCGGAGGTGAGGCCGCGCAGCCGGCGGGCGGAGTCGGCGACCTCCTGCTCAGCGCGCTCCAGCGCCGCCTCGGCCCGGGCGGTCGGCCCCGCGACCGCGGCCCGGACCTCCGCGGCGTCGGTTCGCGTGCCCGCCAGGTCGAGCGCGTCGGAGACGTGCACGGCGACCTCCTCGTGCAGCGTCTGCAGGGTGCGCCCGAGCGCGGCGAGCTCGCGCTGGGCCTGGCGCGTGGCGGCACCGGTGCCGGAGCCCGCCCGGGCGAAGTCGGCGGTGTAGCGGGCGAAGGCGTCGGCGCCGGGGCCCTGCCACGCCTGGGCCACCGAGTCGCCGCGGCGCCCGACCGCCCGCACCGAGTCGTCCATCCCGTCGGCCAGGGACGCGAAGCGTCGGCCGAGGTCGGCGAGCGCCGTCGCGTCGACCTGCTCGACCCGGGCCGCGACGGCCCGCAGCGCCTCGGTGCCCGGTGTGGCGTCGAGCGCGCCCACGACGTCGTACCCCCAGCCCGCCACCCCACCTCACCCCAGCGCGGCGAAGCCCCGCGACGCCCCTGCGACGGCGGACGGCAGCGAGCCGGCCGCGTCGGCGTCGGCCGTCTGCATCGAGCGCAGGGTGGCGTCGAGCGCCCGGTCGGTCTCCTCGAGCCGGGCGCCGCCCGCGGCCAGCTCGGTCTCCAGCGCGGCGCGCAGGTCGGCCAGCGCGCCGGTCAGCAGGCCGGCGGCGCTCAGGCCGCCCGCCCCGGACGTCCCGCCGGCCGGGCCGAGCAGCTCGGCGAGGGCGGGGAGCCGGCGGGCGTGGGTGGCCACCTCCACACGCGCCTGCTCGATGGCGGCGGTGCCGTAGACGACGTCGGGCATGGCGCGAGATTAGGTCGCGGCTCGCGGGTGTGGGGCCCGATCCGCGCAAGTCAGGTCGTACATGGTCCGATCCTGACGTCCAGTGTCAGCATGGCCGCACTGTGGACACTCAGGGGACGGCGATCCGACCCTCGACGGCCGCGAGCGCGATGTCGGTGCGCGCGTGCCCGGCCGGGAGGTGCACCGCGTCGACCCGGCGGTAGGCGTCGGTCCGGGCCTCCTCGAGGGTCGCCCCGGTCCCGACCACCGACAGCACCCGGCCCCCCGACGACACGACCGCCCCGTCGTCGCGGCGCCGCGTCCCCGCGTGCAGCACCCCGTCGCCGTCGGCCCCGGTGATGGTCTCGCCGGTGCGGATGCGCCCGGGGTAGCCCTCGGCGGCCACCACCACGGTCACCGCGTAGCCGTCGCTCCACTGCGGGGCGGGCTCGGCGCCGAGCCGGCCCGTCGCGGTCGCCAGCAAGAGCGAGGAGAGCGACGAGCGCAGCAGCGCGAGCACCACCTGGGTCTCGGGGTCGCCGAACCGGGCATTGAACTCGATCACCTGCGGGCCCGACGAGGTCAGGGCGAGGCCCGCGTAGAGCAGCCCGGAGAACGGGGTGCCCCGCCGCGCCATCTCGGCCGCGACCGGCCGGACGATCCGCGCGACGACGTCGTCGACCAGCCCCTCGGGCGCCCACGGCAGCGGGGCGTAGGCGCCCATGCCGCCGGTGTTCGGGCCGGCGTCGCCGTCGCCGAGGCGCTTCGCGTCCTGTGCGGGCAGCAGCGCCACCACGTCGGTGCCGTCGACGCAGCAGAACAGCGACACCTCGGGGCCGTCGAGGAACGACTCGAACAGCACCGGGTGCCCCGCCTCGAGCAGCGCCATCGCGTGGGCGCGGGCGTCGTCGTACTCGGCGGTCACGAGCACGCCCTTGCCGGCGGCCAGCCCGTCGTCCTTGACCACCCAGGGCGGACCGAAGCGCTCCAGCACCGCGTCGAGCCGGGCGGGGGTGTCGACCACCTCGGCATGGGCGGTCGGCACCCCGGCCGCGGTCATCACGTCCTTCGCGAACGCCTTCGACCCCTCGATGCGCGCGGCGGCCGCCGAGGGCCCGAAGCACGGGATGCCGGCCTCGCGCAGGGCGTCGCCCACCCCGGCCACCAGCGGCGCCTCCGGCCCGACGACGACGAGGTCGGCCCGCCAGCGCCGCGCGAGGTCCACCACCGCCGGTCCCGACGAGGGTTCGGCGAGGCCCGGGTGCTCGGCGACGGTCGCGGTCCCGGCGTTGCCGGGCGCGGCGGCGAGCGCCGTCACCGCCGGGTCGGCGGCGAGGGAGAGCAGCAGGGCGTGTTCGCGGGCTCCGGACCCGATGACCAGGACTCGCACGCCGCGAGACCCTACGGGCCGCGCCGACGGGGCCCCGAACGGACTGTTCACCCGACCCGGGTGGCGACCACGGCCGTCGTCGGGAAACCATCGCGCGCATGGACCTCACGCGACGGGCCGCCATCGTCACCGCCGGGGGCCTCGCCGCCGCCGGGCTCGCCGCCTGCTCGGACGGGGCCCCGGCCGCCGCTCCGACCGCCGGGGCCACGCCCTCCCCGGCCGCCGCCCCCGCGCCGACCCAGCCTGCACCGGGGCGCGGGTCCGTGATGATCGTCGGGCATCGCGGGGCGTCGGGGTACCGCCCGGAGCACACCGCCTCGGCCTACTCGCTGGCGGCGCGGATGGGGGCCGACGCGGTCGACGTCGACCTGTGCGCCACGCGCGACGGCGCGCTGGTGGCCCGCCACGAGCCGGAGATCGGCGGCACCACCGACGTGGCGTCCCGCCCGGAGTTCGCCGCGCGACGCACCACGAAGGTCATCGACGGGACCTCCACCGACGGCTGGTTCACCAGCGACTTCACCCTCGCCGAGCTGAAGACGCTCCGCGCGATCGAGCGCATCCCGGCCACCCGCCCGCACAACACCCTCTACGACCGCCGCGACCCGCTGCTCACGTTCGACGAGGTGCTCGACCTGCTCGACGACCTCGGCCGGGAGCTCGGGCGGCCGGTGGGCGTCCTCCCCGAGGTCAAGCACTCCACCTGGCACGCCTCGGTCGGGCTGCCGATCGAGCCGGCGCTCGTCGAGATCCTGCGCCGCCGCGGCCGCGACAAGCCGGACTCGAACGTGATCATCCAGTCCTTCGAGGTGGCGAACCTGCGGGCGCTGAAGACCCAGGTCGGCTGCCCCCTGTTGCAACTCATCGACTCGGTCCCGAAGGCCCCGGCCGACTTCGTCGCGGCGGGCGACCGGCGCACCTACGACGACCTCGTCACCGCGACCGGGCTGCAGGAGGTCGCCACCTACGCCACGTGGATCGGCCCGTCGAAGGAGCGGGTGATCCCGCCGGCCGGGGCGCCCACCACCCTCGCCGGGGACGCCCGCGCGGCCGGCCTGAGGACGATGCCGTACACGTTCCGCAACGAGAACGAGTTCCTCCCGCCGGCCCTGCAGCGCGGGGGACCGGCCGCGCCGAGGTCGACCTACGGGGACGCGTTCGGCGAGTACGCGCAGTACCGGGCGCTCGGGATCGAGGGGCTGTTCAGCGACTGCCCGGACACCGCGATCGCCGCGTTCGGCTAGCGCCTCGTGCGGGCCCGCCCGACGACGAGGTCAGGACCGGGGCGCGACCTGCACGATCGTCACCCCGACGAGGATCCGGACGCTCGGCGTCCGAATCCTCGTCGTCCCACTGATCATGGACGCCCGGCCCACTAGGGCAGCAGACGACGGTCCAGATAGCACCAACGCCACGACTCGCCCGGCTCGAACGACTGCATGACCGGGTGCCCGGTCTCCTGGAAGTGCGTCGAGGCGTGCCGGTACGGGCTCGAGTCGCAGCACGCGACGTGCCCGCACGTGAGGCACATCCGCAGGTGCGCCCAGACCTCGTAGCCCGACTCCCGGCAGTCGGGGCAGATCAGCCCCGGCTCGCTCCGGTCGGCCTGCGGCACGGGCGGGTCGGCGTCCTTGGATGCGATGAGGTGTTCACAGGCGCCCACCCGAACAGGTTACGTGAGCCTCACACCACCGACGAGCGTCGCGTGATGGTCGCGTCGCGCCCCGGGCCCACGCCGATGGCCGAGACCGGGGAGAGCGAGAGCTCCTCGATGCGCTCGACGTAGTCGCGCGCCGCCTGCGGCAGGTCCTCGAAGGTCCGGCACGCCGAGAGGTCCTCGATCCACCCGGGCATCCGCTCGTAGACCGGGACGGCGTGGTGCAGGTCGGACTGCGTCATCGGCATGTCGTCGACCCGCTTGCCGTCGATCTCGTACGCCACGCAGATCGGGACCTCGGGCAGGCTCGACAGGACGTCCAGCTTCGTCAGGAAGATGTCGGTCAGGCCGTTGACGCGGGTGGCGTAGCGGGCGATGACGGCGTCGAACCAGCCGCAGCGGCGGTTGCGGCCGGTGGTCACGCCGACCTCCCCGCCCTGCTTGCGGAGGTACTCGCCGTCGTCGTCGAGCAGCTCGGTGGGGAACGGGCCCGAGCCGACGCGCGTCGTGTAGGCCTTGAGGATCCCGATGACGCGGTCGATGCGCGTGGGGCCGATGCCGGAGCCGGCCGACGCGCCGCCCGCGGTGGGGCTCGACGACGTCACGTACGGGTAGGTGCCGTGGTCGACGTCGAGCAACGTCCCCTGCGAGCCCTCCAGCAGCACCGTCTCGCCACGCTCGAGGGCCTGGTTGAGCGCGAGGCGGGTGTCGGCGATGCGGTGGGCGAAGCCCTCGGACTGGGCGAGCACCTGGTCGGCGACCTCGTCGGGGTCGAGCGCGCGCCGGTTGTAGACCTTGACCAGCACCTGGTTCTTCAGGTCGAGCGCGGCCTCGACCTTCTGGCGGAGGATCTTCTCGTCGAACAGGTCCTGCACGCGCACGCCGACGCGGGCCACCTTGTCCTGGTAGGCCGGGCCGATCCCGCGCCCCGTCGTGCCGATCTTGGACTTGCCCAGGAACCGCTCGGTCACCTTGTCCATGGCCACGTGGTACGGCATGATCAAGTGCGCGTCGGCGGAGATCAGCAGGCGGCTGGTGTCCACGCCCTTGCCCTCCAGGCCGGCGAGCTCCTCGAGCAGCACCCCCGGGTCCACCACCACGCCGTTGCCGATGACGTTGGTGACGCCCGGCGTCAGGATCCCGCTCGGGATCAGGTGCAGGGCGAAGTTCTGGCCGTCGGGCAGCACCACCGTGTGGCCGGCGTTGTTGCCGCCCTGGTAGCGGACCACCCAGTCGACCTCGCCGCCGAGGATGTCCGTCGCCTTGCCCTTGCCCTCGTCACCCCACTGGGCGCCGATGAGGACGATCGCGGGCATGTGACACTCCCTGGGTCTCGCGGTGCAACGATCACGCACGGCTCGGCCCGTGCACCGGAAGGGTAGTCGGCCGTGTCCACTCGTGACGCACCCCCGGCGGGGTCCGTGGTGCTGACCTGCGGCGACGCCTTCCACGCCTGGGCGGAACACTTCCCGACGACGACCGTGGTGCCGCTGGCGGGCACCCCGTCGCGCGCCGACGTCGACCCCCTCCTCCACGACGCCGCCCGCCTCGTCGTCGCGGGCACCGACGCCGACCTCGCCGCCGTCCTCGTGCGCCTGCTGCGCACCGAGCGGCTCGACCTGCCCGTCGCGTTCCTGCCTCCGGCGTCGTCGGAGGCCGCGGCGGTCTGGGGGATCCCGACGACGCCGGAGGCCGCGCTCGAGCTCGCCGCGTCCGGCACCCCGTCGCCGGCCCCCCTGATCCGCGACGACCGGGGCGGGGTGGTGGCGGGCGTGCACCGGGTCGAGGCGTTCTCCGGGGTGGCCTACTGCGACGAGCACGAGCTCGTCCGCGGCGAGGCGACCGGTCTCGTCGTGCGCCCCGACCCCGATCACGCCGCGCGCACCGACGTCGGCCCCGGCGGCGGCGGGGTCACCGTGACCCTGCTCGGCCCGCGGCGACTGCTGCGACGGCCGACCGAGCGGACCCGCCACGGCCGGGCCGCGACCCTGGGGTGCCGACCCGCCGCCGCGTCCCGCGACGGGGTGCCCGACCCGCGTCCCCTGGAGCGCCGGAGCTGGTACCGGCACACCGAGGACTGGCACCTCGTGCGGTGACCGTCGGTGAACGCACGAAGAACGCCAGACGTCGTCCGTGCCGAGTGCACGTGTGCAGTGCCGCACTCGTCGTAGCGGCGGTACGACGAACGGAGCGAACTCACACGTTGGTGGTTCGACGGGCCGCGCCCCGGGGTATGGCCTGTTCATGCTGGTCGCGATCCTGATCCCCGTGCTCCTCCTCATCGCGACCGTGCTCATGGAGCGTTTCGAGTCCCGCGTGCTCGACGTGCCGTCCCGTCGCCGCCCGCTGCGCACCCCGCTACGCCTCGAGTCCGCGCCGGTCGCACAGCGTCACCTCCGGGCCGTGCCCGAGCCGCTGGTCGTCGACGTCACGCCGGCCCGGGTCAGCGTCGAGCCGATCCCGCTGCCCCGCGCCTCGTAGCCCCGATCGTCGGATCCGCCGTCAGTCCCGTCGGGTCGCCGACGCCGCCGCCCGGGCCTCGTCCCGGTCCATCCCGGTGGCACACAGCAGGTCGGTGACGATCGAGCGGAGCTGGGCGACCACGACGCCGGCCGAGAACCCGCCGCCCGAGCGCGGGATCCGCGCCGCGACGTCGAGCACCGCCAGTTCGGCCGCGTCGAGCCGGTGGCCGCCCGACAGGTCGACCCGCAGCAGTCCGACCGCGTCGGCCAGGGCGCGCAGGACGGGGACCACCGACGGCGCGACCTGTTCGCCGTCGGTCTCGGCCGACACCGCCCGGCGCACCAGCACCCGGGCGTTGCGGACCGCGAGGTCGAGCGGACCGGTCGCTGCGCGCAGGCGGGAGAGCTCGCCCCGGTGCCGTCGCCGGCCGGGTGCGATCACAGTGATCTCGTAGCCGGCGTCGACCGCGGTGTCGAAGGCGTCGACCGCGCGCTGGCTCGTGCGGATGCGCTCGAGCACGCGCTGCCCGGTGGCCGGGTCGGCCGACTCGAGCGACTCGGCGGCGCCGCTCAGGGCGTCGGCGAGCTCCCGCAGGAGCGTCTCGACGGTGCGGCGGGCCGCTGTGAGGGGGTTCGACGGCAGCACCGCGGCCACGAGCAGCCCGAGCGCCGCCCCGACGAGCGTGTCGATCCAGCGGGAGAACGCCGCGGACGAGCCGGGCGGCTGCAGGGTCGCCACGAGCACCGCCGAGACGGCGGCCTGGTTGAGCAGCAGCGCCCCGACGTCGAAGAGCAGCCCGACGAACAGCGCGAGCGCCACGACGACGGCGATCTGCCACCAGCCGCTGCCGATCACCAGGACGATGCCGTCGCCGACCCCCACCCCGACGCTGACGCCCACGGCCAGCTCGACGCTGCGCTTGAGGCGGTTGGTCAGCGAGATGCCGAGGACGAGCACGCACGCGATCGGGGCGAAGAACGGCAGTTCGTGGCCGAGCACGTGGCGGGCGAGGGCGAACGCGGCGCCGGCCGCGAGCGCGCACTGGACCACCGGCCACGCGGCCTCGCGCAACCGGCGCCGACGGACGTCGAAGAGGCGGGCGAGCCGTCCTCCCGCCCCGGTCACCGGCTCAGGAGACGCCGAGGGCGGGCGCGGCGGCCGGGTCGCAGTCGTCGAGCAGGTCGCGGCACCGGGCGGCCTCGTCGACCTCGCCGATCGCGCCGCTGGCCTTCGCGAGCACGGCCACCGCGCGCAGGAACCCCTGGTTGGGGACGTGCTCCCACGGCACCGGGCCGAAGCCCTTCCAGCCGTTGCGGCGGAGCTGGTCGAGGCCGCGGTGGTAGCCGGTGCGGGCGTACGCGTACGCGGTGATCGTCGCGCCGGACTCGAGGGCCTGCTCCGCGAGCACGGCCCACGCCACGGACGACGCGGGGTGGTCGGCCGCGACGGCGGCGGGGTCCTCCCCGGCGGCGAGCCGGTCGAAGGGCCCGGGGTCGGCGGGCAGGAGCGTGGGCTGGGGACCGAGCAGGTTGTGGCCGTGCCCGGAGGAGGGACCGGTCGGGATCGTCATGATCCCGATGGTCCCACCCTCCGGGACCGGTGGCCGCGGCCACCGCCGGAGCTACTTCGCGAGCGACTGCCCGGTGGAGCGCAGGTTCTCGCAGGCGTGCGTGACGCGCTCGGCCATGCCCTGCTCGGCGGCCTTGCCCCAGGACCGCGGGTCGTAGGCCTTCTTGTCGCCGACCTCGCCGTCGACCTTGAGCACGCCGTCGTAGTTCGTGAACATGTGCGCGGCGACCGGGCGGGTGTAGGCGTACTGGGTGTCGGTGTCGACGTTCATCTTCACGACGCCGTAGTCGAGCGCCTCGTGGATCTCCTCGAGCAACGAGCCCGAGCCGCCGTGGAAGACGAGGTCGAAGGGCTTGGCGTCGTTGCCGAGCCCGAGCTTGCGGGCCGCGACCTCCTGGCCCTCCTTGAGCACCGACGGCTTGAGCTTGACGTTGCCCGGCTTGTAGACGCCGTGCACGTTGCCGAAGGTCGCCGCGAGCAGGTAGCGGCCCTTCTCGCCGGTCCCGAGGGCGTCGACGGTGTGCTCGTAGTCGCCGGGGGCGGTGTAGAGCTTGTCGTTGATGTCGTTGGCGACGCCGTCCTCCTCGCCGCCGACCACGCCGATCTCGATCTCCAGGATGATCCGCGCCTTCGCCGCCTTCTCGAGCAGCTCCTGGGCGATCTCCAGGTTCTCGTGCAGCTCCACCGCGGATCCGTCCCACATGTGGGACTGGAAGAGCGGGTTGCGGCCCGCGTCCACCCGCTCCTGGGAGATCGCGAGGAGGGGCCGGACGAAGCCGTCGAGCTTGTCCTTGGGGCAGTGGTCGGTGTGCAGCGCGACGTTGATCGAGTACTTCTCCGCGACGACGTGCGCGAACTCGGCCAGCGCGGACGCCCCGATCACCATGTCCTTGACGGCCTGGCCGGAGCCGAACTCCGACCCGCCGGTGGAGAACTGGATGATGCCGTCGCTCTCGGCCTCGGCGAACCCGCGCAGCGCGGCGTTGATCGTCTCCGACGAGGTGCAGTTGATGGCCGGATAGGCGAAGCGGTTGGCCTTCGCCCGGTCGATCATCTCGTTGTAGACCTCGGGGGTCGCGATCGGCATGAGGAGGCTCCCTGCGTTGCTGTCGGTGGCGGTGCCGTGCCCGCGGCCGCAGTATGCCCGCTCCCGGCCGCCCCGTACTCCCGCCCGAGGAACCCGCGGACGTGGCGAATCTCCTCCGTTCGGCGGTCGCCTCCGGGGACCCGGTCGTGTCCGGTAGCCCGCTCCCGTTTCGGGCCCCGACGCGGGGGAACGGTGTCGGGGGGCTGGTCTATCGTCGTGGGCGTGGTCGAGCCGATGGAGAGCGCGATCGAACGCACGCTGGGCAGTCTGCGCGCGCTCGACGCGATGACCGGGGCGGACGCCGCGGTCGTCCATCCCGCCGCTCCCCCCGCTCGCCCGGAGTCCCCCCGCCTCCCGCCCTCGCGGCCCCCGGCCGGATCCCCGCCCGGCCGGCCCGCCCCGAACGGCCAGGTCGGCGGCGCCGGCCGGTCCGGCGCGAACGGCACCCTCCCGAACGGGGCTCCGCCGAACGGGGCCCTGCCGAACGGGGCCCTGCCGAACGGGGCCCTGCCGGACGGGGCCCTCCCGAACGGCGCCGCCCCGCCCCCGCCGGCCGACGGACCGCGCACCCTCGAGGACCTCTACCGCGAGCACCGCATGCGGTTCGTACGCCTCGCGATCCTGCTGGTGGACGACCCGGCGACCGCCGAGGACGTCGTGCAGGAGGCCTTCACCGGGCTGCACCGCCACTGGTCGCGGCTGCGCGACGAGAACGCGGCCCTCGGCTACCTGCGCACGGCGGTGGTCAACGGGTCGCGGTCGGTCCTGCGCCGTCGGCGCACCGCCCGCGAGTACACCCCGCCGCACACGGCGGACGCGCGGTCGGCCGAGTCGCTCGCCATGCTCTCCGCGGAGCACCAGGCCGTGGTGTCGGCGCTGGGTCAGCTGCCCCGCCGCCAGCGGGAGGTGCTCGTCCTGCGCTACTACGGCGGGCTCTCCGAGGCCGAGATCGCCGACGCCACCGGGATCAGCCGCGGCACCGTGAAGTCCACGGCCAGCCGTGGGCTCGACGCGATCTCCAAGATCGTCGGCGGCACTCCCTGAGGAGTGTGGCCGGAGGAGCCTCGGAGTCCGGGCGGCCCCCGGCTACGATCGCCCGCGATGGATGACGAGCGGCTGCTGTCCGAGGCGCTACGGGCCCACGCGGCCGGAGGCGTCTCGACGCCCCGTCCGGCCCCCGCGGCCGACCCCTCCGCGACCCCGGCGTCCGGCGACGCGGAGGACCCGTCGAAGCGGCGCCGCTTCCGCCCGCTCGGGCGGGCCCGCCGGGCGCCCGACACCACGGACGCCCCGACCACGGTGCAGCCGGCGCCGCTCCGGGGCACGCACACCGACACCCCCCGTCCGGGCATCCCCCGCTCCGACGTGCCCGCCCCCCGCTCCGGCGGACCCGCGGCGCCCCCGCCCGGTGCGCGTCCGGTCCACCCGCCGGCCGCCCGCCTGCCCGCCCCGGGCCGCCCCGGGCCGTCGTCGGGACCGGACGGCGTCCCCACCGGCGCCTACGGTCCCCCGCCCGGGGGCGGCCGCCCGGCCGGTCCCCCCGCGACGGCCCCGGAGGGCCCGGGGGCCTGGGACGCCGCGACCGTCGCCTGGTGGGGTGCCGTCGCGCTGCTCGCCGGCGGCTCGGTCGGCTCGGCGGTCGCCGTGCTCTCGCTGCTGCTCCCGGCCTGACACGCGACCCCGTGCGGGTGGCCGCACACGGCACGCCCACACCCGGCCAGTACCGTCGGGACCCGTGATGTTCGCCAGTTCCGGCCCGGCCGCCGCTCTCGCCGACCCCGTCGTCCTGGCGTTGGGGCCGCAGTGGCTGGATCCGCAGTACATCATCTCGAGCCTCGGGCCCTGGGCGCTGCTGGGCGTGGCCCTGATCCTGTTCGCGGAGTGCGGGCTGTTGGTCGGGTTCTTCCTGCCGGGCGACTCGCTGCTGTTCATCACCGGCCTCGCGGTCACCACGGGGCTGATCTCGACGCCGCTCTGGCTGGTCTGCGTGGTGCTGGTGGTCGCGGCGTTCGCCGGCAACGTCTGCGGGTTCTACATCGGCCGCGCCGCCGGTCCGGCGATCTTCGACAAGCCCGACTCGAAGCTGTTCAAGCGCGAGAACGTCGACCGGACGCAGAAGTTCTTCGACAAGTACGGCAGCCGGGCCATCGTCCTGGGCCGCTTCGTGCCGATCGTCCGGACGTTCATCACGATCATGGCCGGGGTCGGGCGGATGGACCCCAAGCGGTTCCTCACGTTCTCCGCGGTCGGCGCGGTCCTCTGGGCCGCCGGGGTCACGCTGCTCGGCGCCGGACTCGGCCGGTTCGAGATCGTCAAGAACAACATCGAGGCGATGCTGATCCTGGTCGTCCTGATCTCGATCATCCCGATCATCATCGAGGTCATCTCGGCGCGGCGGGAGAAGAAGCTCGGCGCGTCGAACCTGGCCGAGCAGACCCTCGACGGCGCCAACGCCGAGGCCCCCACCCAGCAGATCCGGCGCCCCCCGCACGCCTAGGACGACGCGTGGGCCCGGATCCACGCGTGCATCGCGATCCCGGCGGCGACGCCCGCGTTGATCGACCGGGTGGACCCGAACTGCGCGATCGAGACGACGAGGTCGGCGCCCGCGACCGCCTCCGCGGACAGTCCCGGGCCCTCCTGGCCGAACAGCAGCACGCACCGCCGCGGCAGGTCCGTGGTCTCCAGCGGCGCGGCGCCCGGGCCGTTGTCGACCGCGACCAGCGTCAGGTCCTCCGCGCGGGCCCACGCGGCGAGCGCGGCGACGTCCGGGTGGTGCACCACGTGCTGGTAGCGGTCGGTCACCATCGCGCCGCGCCGGTTCCAGCGCCGACGACCCACGATGTGCACCGCCTCGGCGAGGAAGGCGTTCGCCGTCCGCACGACGGTCCCGATGTTCGCGTCGTGCTGCAGGTTCTCGATGGCGACGTGGAACGGGTGCCGGCGGGTGTCGAGATCGGCGACCACGGCCTCGCGGCGCCAGTACCGGTAGCGGTCGACGACGTTGCGGCGGTCGCCGTGCTCGAGCAGCTCCGGGTCGTACCGCGGGTCGTCGGGCCAGTCCCCGGGCCCACCCGGCCAGGGCCCGACCCCCACCTCGTGCCCCGGCGTCGTCCACTCGGTGGGCCCGGGCCCGGGGGGACCGGGCTCGGGGGGCCCGGGCTCGGGGGGCGTGCTCACCCCAGGCCGAGGTCGTCGAGGCCGAGCAGCGCCCGGTACGGCACGCCCTTCGCCTCGATGATCTCCGCGGCGCCGGTCGCGCGGTCGACGATCGTGGCCACCCCGACGACCTCCGCCCCCGCCTCCCGCAGCGCGTCCAGGGCGGTGACGGGGCTGCCGCCGGTGGTGGAGGTGTCCTCGACGACGAGCACCCGCCGGCCGGTGACGTCGGGGCCCTCCACGCGGCGCTGCATGCCGTGGGCCTTGGCCTCCTTGCGCACGACGACCGCGTCGACCGGGCGGCCGGGGGCGTGCAGGATCGCGGCGGCCACGGGGTCGGCGCCCATCGTCAGCCCGCCCGCGACGTCGTAGGCCCAGTCGGCGGTCATCTCCCGCAGCAGCCGTCCGATGAGCGGGGCCGCCTCGTGATGGAGGCTGATCCGCCGCATGTCGACGTAGTAGTCGGCCTGCCGCCCGGAGGACAGCGTGACGCGGCCGTGCACCACCGCGAGCTCGCGGGCCAGCGTGGCGAGGCGCTCGCGGGCGGGACGGTCGACGTCGGGTCCGCCCCCGACGGCGGCGACGGCACGGTTCGCGGGGGCTCCGGGCAGTGGGGCGTGCGACGAGGACATGCGGACCATTGTCCGCGATCACCGCGCCGGGTCGGTCACCCTCGTCCGTCGCGGGTCGATCAGGCCGAGGGCCCACCGGTGGCGCCGCGTGGCGGGGTCGACCGACGCCGTCGCCATCACGCGGCTGCGCAGGACGGTGAGCGGCTCGCGCAGCAGCCCGAAGGCGACGTCGCGGCGCCGCACGACGTCGGCGTGCCGCTGCCGCAGCTCTCCCAGGAACCGGTGCTGCAGGGTCATGTTGCGCCGGAACGCCGTCGACGTCACCGACCCGGCGGCCAGCCGGAAGGCCGACAGGGTGCGGGGCATGCCGTAGAAGCCGCCGTGCTCGACGAGGAGCGCGGCCATCGCGACGTCCAGGGCGTAGGCGTTGTCGGGGAACCCGCCGGCGGCGTCGTAGGCCGTGCGGCGGAACAGCATGTTCCCGGGCACGCCGAGCGGGCTCCCGCGGTGGCGCAGGATCCGCCGCCAGACGGTCACCGCGTCCTGCCGGCCGAGGAGGTCGGCGCTGCGCAGCGCCCGGTCGCGGGCCACCACGCGGTCGTCGTCGTCGACGAGGTCGTGCCGGCAGGAGACGAGCGCGAGCGTCGGGTCGGCGTCGAGGACCGCGACCTGCTCGGCGAGGGCCGTGGGGTAGATCAGGTCGTCGGCGTTGAGGACCTTGACCAGCGGGGCGCGGGAGAGCCGGACCGCCCGGTCGAAGTTCTGCGGCGCCGGGATCGTCTCCTCGTTGCGCTCGAGGCGCAGCCGGGGGTCGGTGAACGAGCGAACCACGTCGGCCGAGCCGTCGGTGCAGGCGTTGTCGAGCACGACGAGCTCGAAGTCGTCGAACGTCTGCGCCAGCACGCTCGCGATCGTCCGGCCGATGTACCGCTCCTTCTGGTACAGCGGCACGACGACGGACACCCGGGGAGAGGTCGCACCGTCGCTCACGGGGCCATCGTCGACTCCGGGTCGTCGCAGGTCAACGACTTGTCCGGTTCTGGCGGTACCGGGTGTCCGCCCTCACCCGCGACCGGAGGCGGTCCGGCGCGCGACGGCGTGGACGAGCCGCGGCGGCGCGAGCCGCGCGGCGACGACGATCGTCTTGTAGAGCGGGCTCGGGATCGACACCGGGCGGCCCTTCGCGAAGTCGGCCAGCGCGTCGCGCACCACCCGGTCGGCCTCCATCCAGGCGAAGCCCGGCCCGCTGCGGGCCCGGCCGAAGCGCTGGTGGAACTCGGTCTTCACGAACCCGGGGCACAGCGCCATCACGTGCACGCCCGTGCCGCCGAGCACCCCGGCGAGGTTCTGGGACAGCATCGTCACGTAGGCCTTGCCCGCGCCGTAGACCGAACCCCGGCCGGGCAGGAAGCCGGCGACGCTGGACACGTTGATGACCCCGCCGTGGCCCCGGTCGATCATGCCGGGCAGCGCGACCCGCGTGAGGCGCAGCACGGTGGTCACGTTGACCTCGTGGTTCGCGGCCAGCACGTCGAGGTCGGTGTCGACGAACTCGCCCGCGGTGCCGTAGCCGGCGTTGTTGACGAGCAGGTCGACCGGCGGCCGGTCGCCGGGCTCGGCCAGCCGGCGTTCGACGACGAGGCGCGAGGCCGGGTCGGCGAGGTCGGCCACCAGCACCTCGGCGTGGTCGTCCCCGCCGAGCCGGTCGGCGAGCGCCCGCAGCCGCGCCTCGTCGCGGGCGACCAGCACGAGCCGGTGGCCGACGGCGGCGAGCTGGACGGCGAACTCGGTGCCGATCCCGGAGCTGGCCCCGGTGACCAGCGCGGTGGGACGGGTCATCCGCTGCGGGGCCCGCTGCGCCACGTGCTGCCGCCCGGGGACCGGCCCTTGGCCGGACGCGGCTCGTCGGTGCCCGGGTCGTCGCGCTCGAGGTCGTAGGGGATGTCGCCCGGCCGGTCGCGGTGGGTGGGCGAGCCCCCGCGGTTGTACGGGCTCGCCTCCTCGTCGCCGGCCACGAAGCGGTCGAGCTCGTCGTCGAGCTCGAAGTCGTCGTCGGGATCGGGGTCGGCGTCCTTGCCCGACCCGCGCCCGGCGGACTCCTTCGTGGGAGCGGCCGCGGACCTCGCGGGCGCGCCCTTCGCGGCGGGGGCCGGGTCGGGCCGGTCCTCGCGGCGGGAGCCCACGACGGTGGTCGGCGCGTCGTCGGCCTCGGGCTCGTCGCGCTCGCGCATGGTGCGGGTGGGCGACTCGTCGGCCGGGCTGCCCGCGACGCCGGTGCCGCCGCCCTCGACGGCCTCCTTGATCGCCGCCGAGACCTCGACGAGCGACTCGATGAGCCCCTCGACGCGGTCGGGGTCGGCGCCCGGCTCGATGGAGGCGAGCACCCAGGTGTCCTCGGCCCAGACCAGCGGCACGTCGGCGCCCACGCGGTCGGCTGCCTCGGTGACCTGGCGGGTCAGCAGCTTGCGGCCCTCGAGCGCGTTGGAGACGAACGCGTAGCGGCGCCCGACCTGGCCGAGGTTGTCGAGCTCGGAGTCGTCGGGCCGGGGCGCGTCGGGCAGGCGCAGCTCGACGGCCACGGGCACCGCGATGGTGCCGCGGACCGCGGCGATCGTCCCGACGGTGGTCCCGTCCTGCTCCTGGTCGAAGATGCAGCCGAGCCGGCGACCGCCCGGGCCGGGGACGGCCCCCGTCGCGACGTCGTACGCCTGGCGCGGCCCGTCACCCCGGAGCGTGCCGTAGCGCCACGCGTGCGGGGGTGAGGACAGCGCGTCGGTGAACTCCCAGCCCTTCGACGCCGCCCAGTCCCGCCGGTCATTGCCCCGGCGTTCCGGCTTCGAGCGGTCGTACCAGAGCAGCAGCGCACCGCCGGCTGCGGCGACGAGCGCCACGACGAACCAGATCCAGGCAGGCACTCGGCGAGACTACGACCTGACCCCGACACTCCCGGGGGACGACACTCGGGCGGAGCAGCCTTTCTGGCGCCGGGGTCCGGACCCGGCGCGGGGGATCGCGCCGCCCACCGGCCACTACCCTCGCGGCGGTGACCGCCACCCTCGTCGCCCGGGACGTGTCCGCCGTCCACGGCGCCCGCACCGTCTTCTCCGGGGCGTCCCTCACGGTCGCCGCGGGCGACGTCGTCGGGCTCGTCGGGGCCAACGGCGCGGGCAAGTCGACGCTGCTCCGCGTGCTCGCTGGCCTGGAACCCGCCGACACCGGGACGGTCGACCTCGCGCCGCCCACGGCCACCGTCGGGTACCTGCCCCAGGAGCCGGCCCGGCGGCCGGGCGAGACGATCACCGGGTTCCTGTCCCGGCGAACCGGGGTGGCCGACGCGCAGGCCGAGCTCGACGCGGCCACCGCGGAGCTCGAGCACGGCGGGGACGGGGAGCGGTACTCGACCGCCCTGGAGCGCTGGCTCGATCTCGGCGGGGCCGACCTGGAGGACCGCGTCCCCGAGGTCGCCGCCGACCTCGGGCTCGGCCTCGCGGGCGGCGCCCTGATGACCTCGCTGTCGGGCGGCCAGGCCGCCCGGGTCAACCTCGCCGCGCTGCTGCTGGCCCGGTTCGACGTGTTCCTGCTCGACGAGCCCACCAACGACCTCGACCTCGCGGGCCTCGACCGCCTGGAGCGCTTCGTGCGCGAGCTGCGGGCGCCGACGGTGGTGGTCAGCCACGACCGCGAGTTCCTCGCCCGGACCGTCACCGGCGTCGTCGAGCTCGACCTCGCCCAGCAGCAGGTCGCGGCGTACGGCGGCGGCTACGAGTCCTACCTCGTCGAACGGGCCGTCGCCCGCCGGCACGCGCGCGAGGCCTTCGAGGAGTACGCCGACAAGAAGGACACGCTCACCAGCCGGATGCACGAGCAGCGGAACTGGATGGAGCACGGCGTCCGCAACGCGAGACGAAAGGGCGGCCGAGCGGACAGCGACAAGAGCTCCCGCAAGTTCCGCGCGGAGGCCACTGAGAAGCAGGCCTCGAAGGTGTCGCAGACCGAGCGCCGGATCGAGCGCCTCGACGCGGTGGAGGAGCCCCGCAAGGAGTGGGAGCTGCGCATGACGATCGCCGCGGCCCCCCGCTCGGGCACGGTCGTCGCGTCGGTGCGGGACGCGGTCGTCCGGCGCGGGGACTTCACCCTCGGCCCGGTGACCCTGCAGCTCGACTACGGCGACCGGGTCGCCGTCACCGGCGCCAACGGCGCGGGCAAGACGACGCTGCTCTCCCTGCTGCTCGGCCGGATCGTTCCCGACGAGGGCGTGGCCGCCCTGGGCTCGGGGGTGGTGGTCGGGGAGGTCGACCAGGCGCGGGCCGTGCTGGGCGGGAGACGCAGCAATGAGGGGAGCACGCCGATAGGGGAGCTCGACCCGGGCGACGGGGAGCGCAGCCTGGTCGACGCGTTCTCCCGCGAGCCCGAGGTGGACCGGTGGCCGACCGCGGAGGTCCGGACCCTGCTCGCCAAGTTCGGGCTCGGCTCCGAGCACGTGCACCGCGGCGCCGGTTCGCTGTCCCCCGGCGAGCGCACCCGCGCGGCGCTCGCGCTGCTGCAGGCGCGCGGGGTGAACCTGCTGGTGCTCGACGAGCCCACCAACCACCTCGACCTGCCCGCCATCGAGCAGCTCGAGTCGGCCCTCGAGTCCTACGAGGGCACCCTCCTGCTCGTCACCCACGACCGCCGGATGCTCGACACGGTCCGCACCACCCGCCGGTGGCACGTGGCGGCGGGCCGGGTCGACGAGACCGCATGAGAGCTCTCTCATCCGGCCGTCATCGGCGCCTCACCGCGGAGCACGAGAGTCATGCTCATGACCCGCTCCCGCCTCGCCGCCGCCCTGCTCGTCGTGTCCCTGGCCGGGCTCGCCGCCTGCGACACCTCGGGCGCGCCCACCCTCCCGGCGCCGGTCTCGGTGCCCTCCGCGGTGCCGGGTGCCCCGGCGGAGGACGACGACGAGGGCACGGTCGCCCCGCCGCCCGCGGGCCAGCAGGAGGACGACGACGAGGGTGACGACGGTCCCGACGACGACAACTGAGCCCGCGGGTGTCCTGGGCGCCCTGCGCGCGCGGGGCGCCCGGCTGCGGATCGTCGCGTGGGTGCTGCTGCTGGTCCTCGCGAGCCTCGCCGTCGTCACCCTCGTGACGTGGCAGCTGTCCGTGCGCGCCACCGACGAGCGCATGGACGCCGCGCTGCGCACCGAGATCGACGAGTTCACCGGCCTCACGGCGTCGGGCCGCGACCCGTCGTCGGGAACGCCCTTCGGCACGGTCGACGCGGTCCTGCGGACGGCGATCACCTACAACCTCGCCCGGCCGAACGAGAAGTTCCTCGGCTACGTCGACGGGGTCTTCCGCTTCCAGAGCCGCCAGCAGAGCCCCGTGCTGCTCTCCGCCGACCCGGCCTTCGCGGCCCTCGTCGGGCCGGTGGCCACCCCGACCGCCGGGTCCTACGCCAGTGCGGCGGGCGAGGTCCGCTACCTCGCGGTGCCGGTGACCCTGGCGGGCTCGCCGCAGCGCGGGGTGCTGGTCGCGGCCTACTTCGCCGACCAGGAGCGGGCGGGCGCCGACGAGGCCGCGCTGCTGATGGTGGGCGTCGGGGCCGTCACGGCCGTCCTCGCCGCGGTGGGCGCCTGGTTCGTCGCGGGGCGCATCCTGCGCCCGGTCCGGGCGGTCGCCGACACCGCACGGGCGATCACCGAGACCGACCTGTCGGCCCGCATCCCGGCCGGGGCGAGCCGCGACGAGATGGGAGCGCTGGTGGCCGCCGTCAACGCGATGCTCGACCGGGTGGAGGACGGGGCCGCCGCCCAGCGCCGCTTCGTCGACGACGCCGGGCACGAGCTGCGCACCCCGATCACGATCGTCCGCGGCCACCTCGACGTGGTCGACCCCGGCGACCCGGCCGACGTCCGGGACGCGGTGGCGCTCGTCGACGACGAGCTGGAGCGGATGAACCGCATCGTCTCCGACCTCCTGGTGCTCGCGAAGGCCGAACAGCCCACCTTCGTGCGGACCGAGCCGACCGACGTCGACGCCCTGGTCCACGAGACGCGGCGGCAGGCGGAGCGGCTCGCCGACCGCGCCTGGGGCGTGCTCTCGTCGGCCGACGGCTTCGTCGCCGCCCTCGACGCGCAGCGGATCACGCAGGCCCTGCTCGCCCTCGCCGACAACGCCGTGGCCCACACCGGGCCGGGCGACCGGATCGTGCTGGGCGCGACGGTCACCGGCGGCGTCGTGCGGCTGCGGGTGTCCGACACCGGCAGCGGCGTGGCCGAGGCCGACCGGGACCGGATCTTCGCCCGCTTCGCCCGCGGCTCGGGCTCGCGGCGCTCCGACGGCGCCGGACTCGGCCTGGCCGTGGTCGCCGCGATCGCCGCGGGCCACCACGGGCGGGTGGAGCTCTCGGACGGCATCGGGTCGGGGCGGCCGGGCGAGACCGGGCCGGGCGCGACGTTCACGCTGGTCATACCCTGGCGGGCGTCGTGAGCAGCGTCCTCGTCGCCGAGGACGAGCCCCGGATCGCGGCCTTCGTCGAGAAGGGGCTGCGCGCCAACGGGTTCGCGACGACCGTCGTGACCGACGGCGTCGCGGCGCGCGACCAGGCACTCTCCGGGCACCACGACCTCCTCGTCCTCGACATCGGCCTGCCGCTGCTCGACGGGTTCGCGGTGCTGGGCGCGCTGCGGGGCTCCGGGTCGCGGCTGCCGGTGATCGTGCTGACGGCCCGCGACTCGGTCACCGACACCGTCGCGGGCCTCGAGGGCGGCGCCGACGACTACATGGCCAAGCCGTTCCGCTTCGAGGAACTGCTGGCCCGGGTGCGCCGCCGGCTGGTCCACGACGGCGGGGAGGTGACGGTGCTGCGGCACGGGTCGCTCTCCCTCGACCTGCGGACGCGGCAGGCGACGGTCGACGGCGTGGTGGTGGACCTGTCGGCGCGCGAGTACGTGCTGGCCGAGACGTTCCTGCGCCACCCCGGCCAGGTGCTCTCCCGCGAACAGCTGCTCTCCCGGGTCTGGGGCTACGACTTCGACCCCGGCTCGAACGTCGTCGACGTCTACGTGCGCTACCTGCGCCGCAAGATCGGGACCGACCGGATCGCAACGGTGCGCGGAATGGGCTACCGCCTGGCGTAGACCGGGCCGGACGGGCGCCCGGGGCTGCGTGGACAACCCCGGGCGCTCGGCACCACGGACCTAGAGCGCGGACACCGCCAGCGCGCCCACACCGGCGTCGGCGTCCTTGTCGAGGTCGACCCGCACGGTGTCGCCCTCGCGGACCTCGCCGCCGAGCAGCTCCCGGGCGAGCTGGTCGCCGATCGCGGACTGCACGAGCCGGCGCAGCGGCCGCGCCCCGTAGAGGGGGTCGAAGCCCTGCAGCGCCAGCCACTCCTTCGCGGCGTCGGTGACCTCGAGGGTCAGCCGTCGCCCGGCCAGGCGGGCGGCGAGCCGCTCGACCTGGATGTCGACGATCGAGGTGAGCTCCTCGGTCGACAGGGCGTGGAAGACGACCACGTCGTCGAGCCGGTTGAGGAACTCCGGCTTGAACGAGCGCTTGACGACGTCCATGACCTTCTCGCGGCGACCGGCGTCGTCGAGCGAGGTGTCCATCAGCGCCGCCGACCCGAGGTTCGAGGTGAGCACCAGGATCGTGTTGCGGAAGTCGACCGTCCGGCCCTGGCCGTCGGTGAGGCGGCCGTCGTCGAGGACCTGCAGGAGCACGTCGAACACGTCGGGGTGGGCCTTCTCGACCTCGTCGAGCAGCACCACCGAGTACGGGCGGCGCCGCACGGCCTCGGTGAGCTGGCCGCCCTGGTCGTAGCCGACGTAGCCGGGGGGCGCCCCGACGAGCCGGGCGACGGAGTGCTTCTCGCCGTACTCCGACATGTCGATGCGGATCATTGCCCGCTCGTCGTCGAACAGGAAGCCGGCGAGCGCCTTGGCCAGCTCGGTCTTGCCGACGCCGGTGGGGCCGAGGAAGAGGAACGAGCCGGTGGGCCGGTCGGGGTCGGCGATGCCGGCCCGCGTGCGGCGCACGGCATCGGACACCGCGCGCACGGCCTGGGCCTGCCCGACCACGCGGCGGCCGAGCTCGTCCTCCATCCGCAGCAGCTTCTGGGTCTCGCCCTCGAGCAGCCGGCCCGCGGGGATGCCGGTCCAGGCGGAGACCACGTCGGCCACGTCGTCGGGCCCGACCTCCTCCTTGAGCATCACCGGCCCGGCGGCCGTGGTGGCCTCCTCGGCGCCGGCGAGCTGCTTCTCGACCGTGGGGATGTCGCGGTAGCGCAACCGGGCGACGGTCTCGTAGTCGCCGTCGCGCTCGGCGCGGTCGGCCTCACCGCGCAGCGACTCGAGCTGCTCCTTGAGGTCGCGGATCGAGTTGATCGAGTCCTTCTCGCCCTGCCACCGGGCGGTCAGGGCCGACAGCTCCTCGCGCTTCTCCGCGAGCTCGGCGCGCAGGGCGCCCAGCCGCTCGGCCGACGCGGCGTCGGACTCCTTCGCGAGCGCCATCTCCTCGATCTCGAGGCGGCGCACGGCGCGCTCCACCTCGTCGATCTCGACCGGCCGCGAGTCGATCTCCATCCGCAGGTGCGAGGCGGCCTCGTCGACGAGGTCGATCGCCTTGTCGGGCAGGAAGCGCGCGGTGATGTAGCGGTCGGACAGCGCGGCGGCGGCCACGAGGGCGGCGTCGGTGATCCGCACGCCGTGGTGGACCTCGTAGCGCTCCTTGAGCCCGCGCAGGATGCCGACGGTGTCCTCGACGGTCGGCTCCCCGACCAGGACCTGCTGGAAGCGCCGCTCGAGCGCCGGGTCGGACTCGATGTGCTTGCGGTACTCGTCGAGCGTCGTCGCCCCGACCATCCGGAGCTCGCCGCGCGCGAGCATCGGCTTGATCATGTTGCCGGCGTCCATCGCGGACTCGCCGGTGGCGCCCGCACCGACGATGGTGTGCAGCTCGTCGATGAAGGTGATGACCTGGCCGGCCGAGTCGGTGATCTCGCCGAGGACGGCCTTGAGCCGCTCCTCGAACTCGCCGCGGTACTTGGCACCGGCGACCATCGAGCCGAGGTCGAGGGAGACGACGCGCTTGTCGCGCAGCGACTCCGGGACGTCGCCCGCGACGATGCGCTGGGCGAGCCCCTCGACGATGGCGGTCTTGCCGACGCCGGGCTCCCCGATCAGGACGGGGTTGTTCTTGGTGCGGCGCGAGAGCACCTGGACGACGCGGCGGATCTCGGCGTCGCGGCCGACCACTGGGTCGAGCTTGCCGGAGCGCGCGCGGTCGGTGAGGTCCTGGCCGTACTTCTCGAGCGCCTGGAACGTGCCCTCGGGGTCGGGCGAGGTGATGCGCGCCGAGCCCCGGACCTTGCCGAAGGCCTCCTGGAGGGCCTCGGCCGTGGCGCCGTGGCGCCGGAGGACCTCGGCGGTGCGCCCGCCGGCGGCGGCGATCCCGACGAGGAGGTGCTCGGTGGAGACGTACTCGTCACCCATCTCGCCGGCGAGCTGCTGCGCGTGCGCGAGCACCCGGGCGGAGTCGCCGTCGAACTGCGGCGCCGCGACCCCGGAGCCGGTGGCGCTGGGCATCGTCGCGATCAGCCGCTCGGCCTCGGCCCGCACGGCGTCGGGCTCGGCGGACACGGCGCGCAGCAGCGGCGTGGTGATGCCCTCGGTCTGGTCGAGCAGGGCGACGAGCAGGTGGGCCGGCGACACCTGCGGGTGTCCCGACGCCGTGGCGGCGCGGACCGCGGCGGACACCGCCTGCTGGGTCCGCGTGGTCGGCGAGAAGTCCATCGGGCCTGGCCTTTCCGGGAGTCCGGCGCGAGCCGGGGAGGTCACTGGTGAGTGTCCGGGTACGGGAGGGCGGTCGCGCCGCACCACGCCGGGTGCAGGGCGGCAGTCGCCGTCGTCGGGGTAACCCCTTCCGAGTTGAGTCTATTCCACTCAAGTTCGAGGAGAGGCCGAACGGTCCGACCGGTCCACCGAGCACCCACGGTGACGACACGGGCGCGGTTCGCGGTCCGTCGGCACGCTCTGTCACAATGCATCCGTCGTGGACGAGGTGCGGGACCTCGCCGGGACGCGGAGGGGAGTCGGCATGTCGGCGGTACCTGCCGAGCCGATCGGCCCAACGGCGCGCGTCGTATCGGACGCACCGGTGGGCGACGGTCGGGCCGCGACGCGCGCCCAGCCCGACGGGGCCGTCCCCCGCGGCCGGGTCCTGCGGCTCGTCGAGACCCGCCCCGCCCGACCGCGCCCGACGGCCCTCGTCGTCCCGGAGACCGTGCCGCCGCCCGCCGCGGTCCCGGTCGCCGCCGCCCCATCCCCGCCGGTCCCGCGGCCCGACGAGCCCACCACCGTCCTCGTGTCGCCGCGGGACGACGTCGCCCGCGCCGGCGAGGCCGTCCGCGCCGTGTGGGCGCGGATCGGCGACCGGGAGCCCGAGCTCGCGCACTTCTTCGGCGCCCTGCTGTTCACCCTCGCCCCGGCGCTGCGCGACCGCTTCCCGGCGCAGTCGGGCCCGGCGGCCCGACGACTGCTGCGGGCCGCCGTCGCGGCGATGTCCGCCGTCGACCGGCCCGGCGAGCTCGCCGCCGGCGTCGCCGCGCTGGCCCGGGAGCACCGCTCCCTGGGGCTCGACGGCTCGGCCGACGAGGCCGTGGGCGTCGCCCTGGTGGGCGCCGCCCGCGAGTTCGCGGGCGAGCTGTGGGCCCCGGGCGCGGACGCCGCCTGGGTGCGGGCCTACTCGCTGGCCGCCGAGCCGGCCCGCCGGGTCGCGGCGGCGCTGCCCGCGGTCGTCGACGCGACGGTGGTGGGCCACCGCCGCCTGAGCTGGGATCTCGCGGTCATCACGGTGGCCCCGGACGTGCCGGTGGACTACCGCCCCGGCCAGTCGGTCACCGTCGAGGTGCCGCAGCGTCCGCGCCTCTGGCGCCACCTCACGCCGGCGGGAGCCCCGCGGGCCGACGGGCTGCTCGAGTTCCACGTGCGCGCGGTCGAGGGCGGCTGGGTGAGCCGCGCCCTGGTGGCGCACGCCCGCTGCGGCGAGCGGTGGCGCATCGGGCCCGCGGAGGGCGACCTCGCGGTCGACGCCGGGGCCGAGCGGGAGCTGCTCCTGGTGGGCGGCGGGACCGGGGCCTCGGTGGCCCTCGCGGTGTGCGAGGGCCTCGCCGCCCGCGCCGCCGCCGGGGTCGACGTGCGGCCGACCACGGTGCTGATCGGCGGCCGCACCCCGGACGACCTGCACACGCTCGACCGCTTCGTCGAGATCGCGGAGTCGGCGCCGTGGCTGGCCGTGGTGGGGGCGTGCGAGTCCGACCCGCTCGACCCCGACCTCGCCCCGGGCACGGTCGTCGACGCCGTGGCCCGGTCGGGGCCGTGGCACGACCACGACGTGGTGGTGGCCGGGTCGCCCGCCATGGTGCGGGCGACGACGGCGGCGCTGCTGGCCGACGGCACGCCGCCCGAGCGGATCCACCACGACCCCGTGCCCGACGACGACGTCTAGCCCTCGGCCGACGGCCGGCGCCGCCCGGGCTGCCAGACGACCACCGACTGGGTGCGGCGCACGGGCAGCAGGTCGCTCCCGCGGCCGGGCTGGTCGGCGAGCGTCTGGAGCCGCGACTGCGCGCGGCCGAGCTCCTCGACGACCTCGGCGAGCCGGTCGGTGAGCTGGTCGACCTCGCGCTCGAGCTCGATGATCCGCTTGATGCCGGCGAGGTTGACGCCCTCCTCCTGGGAGAGGCGCTGCACCTCGCGCAGCAGGGCGATGTCGCGGACCGAGTAGCGGCGGCCGCCGCCGCTGGCACGACCGGGGCTGACGAGGCCGATCCGGTCGTACGAGCGGAGCGTCTGGGCGTGCATCCCCGAGAACTCGGCCGCGATGGAGATGACGAAGACGGGGGTGTCCTCGTCGGCCCAGGGCGGGAGGCCGGGGATGCCGGAGCCGGCCTGCGGGGCGCGGGCCCGACCACCTGTCGGCCGCTCGGTCCCCTCCCCGCCGCTCATGACGCGGCTTCCCGGCGGGCCCCTTCGGCGTGGGCCCGGTCGGCCCGCTCGGTCACGTGGGCCCGCGGGTCGTGGTCGGCGGTGGCCTTCGCGTAGGCGTCGAGGGCGTCGCTCGCCTCGGGTGACAGCCGGGCCGGGACGGCGAGCTCGAGGGTGACGAGCAGGTCGCCCGCCTTGTCCTTGCGCTTCACGCCGCGCCCGCGCACCCGCAGGGTCCGCCCGGGCGAGCTCCCCGGCGGCACCTTGAGCGAGATGCGGCCGTCGAGCGTGGGCACCGTGACCGTGGCGCCCCGCACGAGCTCGGGGTAGGTGACCGGCAGCGCGAGCGTCAGGTCGTCGGCGTTCTTCGCCGAGCGCCCGAACACCGAGTCGCCGCCGACGTGCACGATGACGTAGAGGTCGCCGGAGGGTCCGCCGCTGGGTCCGGGCTGGCCCTTGCCGGCCAGCCGGATGCGCTTGCCGTCCTCGACGCCCGCGGGGATGCGGATCGTCAGGGTGCGCGGACGGGAGCTGACGCCGTCGCCGCCGCACTCGGGGCACGGGTCGTCGACGAGGTGTCCGGTGCCCCGGCAGTCGGGGCACGGCTCGCTGAACGCGAACGCGCCCTGGCTGCGGGACACGAGGCCGGCCCCGCCGCAGCGGGTGCAGGTGCGCGGCGTGGTGCCCGGCTTGGCGCCGGAGCCCTCGCAGGTGCCGCAGCGCATCGGCGAGGTCAGCCGCAGCGGGAGCGTGGCTCCGTTGACCGCCTCGGCGAAGTCGATGCGGACCTCGGTCTCGACGTCGGCGCCGCGACGCTGGCGGGGGACCCCGCCCATGCCGCCGGCGCCGCCCATCCCGCCGGGGCCACCCAGCCCGCCGGTGGGGTCGGCGGTCGTCGCACCGCTCATGTTCCCGAAGATGCCGCCGAGGAGGTCGCCGAGACCGCCGGCGCCGCCGCGACCGGCGCCGCCGAACAGGTCCTCGAACCCGGGCTGTCCCCCGCCGCCGCCGGGGGCGCGACCGCCACCGCCGCCGAAGCCACCGAAGCGCCCGCCCGCGAACAGTGTGCGGGCCTCGTCGTACTCCTTGCGCTTCGAGGGGTCGGAGAGCACCCCGTAGGCCTCGCCCGCGGCCTTGAACTTCGCCTCGGCCGCGGTGTCGCCGGGCTTCGCGTCGGGGTGGTTCTCCCGCGCGATCTTGCGGTAGGCCTTCTTGATCTCGTCGGCCGGGGCGTCCTTGGCGACGCCGAGCTCACGGTAGAAGTCCTTCTCGAGCCAGTCACGATTGCTCACGTGCGAGTCCCTCCTCCCGTGAGCCCGGCATCGCGCCGGGCACGCCCACGATCCTTCACTGTCCGGCGGTCCCGGGACCACCGTCGGCCGGGTCGGCCGCGACCGCGTCGGGGTCGTGGTCGGTGACCTCGACCATGGCCGGACGCAGCACCTTCTCGCCGAACCGGTAGCCGCGACGCATCACCGTGGTGACCGTCGGGCCGTCGACGTCGGCGGACGAGCCCGACGCGACGGCCTCGTGCACCGACGGGTCGAACGCGTCGCCCACCTCGGCGAACGACGTGAGGCCGACCCGGGTCAGCGACTCGGTCAGCCGGTCGGCCACGACCTTGAACGGCCCGGTGAGGTCGCCGTGGGCCTTGGCCCGCTCGACGTCGTCGAGCACGGTCAGCAGCTCGGCCGCGACCTGCGCCTTCGCCGCGGCGACCGTCGACTCACGGTCGCGGTCGACGCGGCGGCGGTAGTTGGCGTACTCCGCCGACACGCGCTGCAGGTCGGAGGTGCGCTCGTCGAGATCGGTCCGCAGCTTCGAGAGCTCGGGGTCCGCGACCGGGGCGTCGGTGTCCCCGTCGGCGGCGGTGGGCGTGCCGCCCACGGCCTCGTCGGGAATCTCGATGCCCTCGACCGTCAGGCCGCCGGGGGCGTCGGGGCCGGCCCCGAACTCCTCGGCGTGGTCCTCCACCGACACGTCCTCGCGGACGTCCGTCGGGTCATGCACGGTGGCCTCCTCCTGGGGGGTCCGACACCGTCGCGCCCGGCCCGTGGGCCGGGCGCGACACCCGTCGTCGTGGGGGGACTTACTTCTTGTCGTCGTCGACGATCTCGGCGTCGACGACGTCGTCGCCGTCGGCCGAGGCGTCGGTGGCGCCGCCCGCGGCACCGCCGGTGGCACCGCCGGCGGCGGCGTCACCCTGGGCCTGCGAGTAGATGGCCTGGCCGAGCTCCTGGGAGTCGGTCGCCAGCTTCTCCACCGCGGACTTGATCGTCTCGGTGTCGTCGCCCTCGAGGGCCTTCTTCAGGTCGTCGAGCGAGCCCTGGACCTTGTCCTTGGTCTCGGCGGGCACCTTGTCGGCGTTCTCCGACAGGACCTTCTCGGTCTGGTGGACCAGCGACTCCGCCTGGTTGCGGGTCTCGGCGGCCTCGCGGCGCTGCCGGTCCTCGTCGGCGTGGGCCTCCGCGTCGGAGACCATGCGGTCGATCTCGTCCTTGGACAGGGCCGACCCTCCGGTGATCGTCATCGCCTGCGACTTGCCGGTGCCCTTGTCGACCGCGGACACGTTCACGATGCCGTTGGCGTCGATGTCGAACGTGACCTCGATCTGCGGGACGCCCTGCGGCGCCGGGGGCAGCCCGGTCAGCTCGAACATGCCGAGCTTCTTGTTGTAGGCCGCGATCTCGCGCTCGCCCTGGAAGACCTGGATCTGGACCGACGGCTGGTTGTTCTCCGCCGTGGTGAAGACCTCGGACTTCTTGGTGGGGATCGTCGTGTTCTTCTCGATCAGCTTGGTCATGACGCCGCCCTTGGTCTCGATGCCGAGGGACAGCGGCGTGACGTCGAGCAGCAGGACGTCCTTGACGTCACCGCGCAGCACGCCGGCCTGCAGCGTGGCGCCGACGGCGACGACCTCGTCGGGGTTCACACCCTTGTTGGGGTCCTTGCCGCTGAGCTCCTTGACGAGCTCGGTCACGGCGGGCATACGGGTGGAGCCGCCGACCATGACGACGTGGCTGATCTGCCCGACCGAGATGCCGGCGTCCTTCACGACCTGGTTGAACGGCTTGCGGCACCGCTCGAGCAGGTCGGAGGTGATCCGCTGGAACTCCGAGCGCGAGAGCGTCTCGTCGAGGAACAGCGGGTTCTTGTCGGCGTCGACCGTGATGTACGGCAGGTTGATGCTGGTGGAGGACGAGCTCGACAGCTCGATCTTCGCCTTCTCGGCGGCCTCGCGGAGCCGCTGCATCGCCATCTTGTCCTTGGACAGGTCGATGCCCTGCGAGCTCTTGAACTTGTCGACGAGCCAGCCGATGATCTTCTCGTCCCAGTCGTCGCCACCGAGGTTGTTGTCCCCGTTGGTGGCGCGGACCTCGACGACGCCGTCGCCGATGTCGAGGAGCGAGACGTCGAACGTGCCGCCACCGAGGTCGAAGACGAGGATCGTCTGCTCGTCGGAGCCCTTCTCCAGCCCGTAGGCGAGGGCGGCCGCGGTGGGCTCGTTCACGATGCGCAGGACGTTGAGGCCCGCGATCTGGCCGGCCTCCTTGGTGGCCTGGCGCTGCGAGTCCTCGAAGTAGGCCGGGACGGTGATCACCGCGTCGGTGACCTCCTCGCCCAGGTAGGACTCGGCGTCGCGCTTGAGCTTCATCAGCGTGCGGGCGCTGATCTCCTGCGCGGTGTACTTCTTGCCGTCGATCTCGGTGGTCCAGTCGGTGCCCATGTGCCGCTTCACCGACCGGATCGTCCGGTCGACGTTGGTGACGGCCTGGTTCTTCGCCGACTGGCCGACGAGGACGTCGCCGTTGCGGGCGAAGGCGACCACCGAGGGGGTGGTCCGGCTGCCCTCCGAGTTGGCGATGACCGTGGGCTCGCCGCCCTCGAGGACCGCGACCACGGAGTTGGTGGTGCCGAGGTCGATGCCGACCGCTCGCGCCATGAGTGATGACTCCCTTCAGGAGTACGTAGTTCCCGTGAGCCCGTTGCGCTCAAGTCTAGCGATCCCGCCGGGCGGGGGCGATGCGGGGGTGAGTCCCGCTCGCTCAACTCGCTCTGTCCTGGGCAACGAACGGGTCACGGGACTTGTTCCCGGCACGCTCAACTGTGCAAACGGACACTAGGTCGGCGGGGCGGTCCCCGGGCGCGTCGCGAGCGGCACGAGCCCCTTCTCGGTGAACGACACCGACCGCACGCCGAGGGGGACGCCGGTCTGCTGGGCCTCCATCATCTTCCCGTCGCCGAGGTACAGCGCGACGTGGTGGATGGAGTCGGGGTCGGAGCTGTCGTAGGCCCAGAACAGCAGGTCACCGGCCTGCGCCTGCGCCACCGGGACGTGCCCGCCAGCGCCGTACTGGTCGCGCGAGACCCGCGGCAGGATCACCCCGGCGCGCTGGAAGGCCCGCAGCATCAGGCCCGAGCAGTCGTAGCTGGACGGGCCCGTGGCACCCCACACGTAGGGCTTGCCGGTCTCGGCCACCGCGAAGTCGACGGCCGTCCTCGCCACCCCGGGCGGCAGCGCGGCGGCGACGCCGGTGGTGGGTCCCTCCTCGCAGGGCCGGATGCCCGTGACCCCGGCGAGGTCGCCCACCAGCGACTCCGCGAGCGGCTCCCACTTCGCGTAGGCGCTCGGGAAGGCGGAGCGCTGGACCGTCTGCGCCGCCCGCGTGACCGGCATGTCGGCCCAGCCGGGGACGGCGAGGAGCCGCGACAGGAAGGTCTTCGTCGCGTAGACGGGGTCGCGGATCTCGTCGGGACTCCCCCACCCCTGGCTGGGCCGCTGCTGGAACACCCCGAGGGAGTCGTGGTCCACCGCGACGTCGATCCCGGCGGTGCCCATCCGCGACTCCTGCATCGCGGTGGCCAGCGCGACGATCCACGCCCGCGGCGGCGCGGCCATCCCCTTCGCCACCCCGACGATCGTCGCGGCCGTCTGCCGCTGCACGGGCGAGAGGTCCGCGGCGGTCGTCGGGACCCCGACCGCGGCCCGCCCCGAGCCCGCGTCGCAGGTCCCCGCCGCGTCGGGGTCGCCGCCGCCGGTGAACTGCCCGACCACGAGCAGGCCCATGAGCAGCACGACGACGAGCGCCAGCGCGAGCACGCCGACCGGGACGAGGAGGCGCAGGAACCGGAGGCGGACCGGGAGCCGGGGCAGTCTGGGGGGGCCGTCGGGGGGCCGCAGCAGGGTGGTCACGTCACGACGCCCGGTCGTACCCGGCGACCCGCCAGTCCCCCGACCCCACCTGCACGAGCAGCAGCTGCAGGCTCACCGCGTCGGTGGGCACCACCACCCGCACCGACTCGGGGCGCACCTCGACCGCCCGCGGCGCCCCCGTCACCCGCGAGGACGGGATGTTCGCCGGGTCGACCTCGGTGAGGGTCGGGAGGTACTCGTCGGTGGTGTAGGGCCGCAGCGCGTCGCTCCACTGGGCCCCGGTGACCCCGGGCGGGTGGGTCGCCCAGGCGGTCGCCCAGCGCTGCGCCACCCCGAGGGCCTCCTGCGGGGCGGCGGTGAGCGGCAGCGTCGTCGGGGTCAGCTCGAGCGGTGCGGCCGGGACGGCGGGCAGCGCGGACACCGTCGGCGCCTCGGCCACGGGGCCGAGGGCGGTGCCCGTCGACGCCGAGGGCGAGGCCCACTGCCCGAGCGACGTCACGCCGCCGATCACCACCGCGAGGACCGCGACGACGAGGGCGAAGCGTGCCGGGCTGTGCAGCGGCCACTCCCAGAGCGCCCGGTAAGCGCCCGAGCGTCCCCGCCTCGTCCGGATCGGCACGGGTCAGCCCTCGTCCCGCGGCGGGGTCACCCGGGTCCGGCTCTCCAGCACCCGGCCCTCGATCACGGGACCGTCGGCTACCGGGCGGGGGCGGGACGACGGCCGGTAGATGCGCTGCGAGGGCGCCCCGTCGACCTCCACGCGCGGGGACCCCGCGGGCAGCGCCGGGCGGGCGGCGTCGATCTCGCGGCGCGGCACGCCCCCAGTGCCGGTGCCAGAGCCGGAGCCGGTGCCGGGCCGCACCACCTCGGACTCCACGCGGACCGTGCGGCGGCCGCGCGCCGCCCGGTCGGTCACCGGGTCGCTCTCCTCCGGGCGGATCCGCATCCCGGACGAGTGCCGCTGCGCCCGCTCGCCCCACCAGGAGTCGTCGCGCCCGGCCTGCCCGCCCTGCCCGCCCAGCCGTCCCAGCGCCCGCCCGACCGCGCCGGAGCCGCTGGCGGGCAGTACCCCGCTCACCTGCTCACGGGTCAGCGACACCATCGACGCCAGCCGCCGGAACGGCCGCGACACCGCCCAGAGGATCACCGTGACCACGCCGGTGACCAGCAGCGCGAGCCAGGTGTCGACCCCGGAGCCGGGCCGGAAGAGCGAGATCACGAGCAGCGAGTGCAGACCCGCGAGCGCGCCCACCAGCAGGGTGTTGACCAGCGCCGCGCCGCCCACGCGCAGCATCGCCGGCAGCACCTCGGGGCGCAGCAGGGCCACCACGGCGAGGGCCGGGGCCACCATCACGAGCAGCCGGATCATGAGCATCGAGACCAGCACGAGCACCTTGCTCATTAGCTGGAAGAGGGCGATGCAGGCCGCCTGGACCAGCGCGAGGACCCCGGCGCCGACCCGCGAGCCCGACCGGCCCTGGAAGTAGGAGTAGCGGTCGCCGACCTGGCCCGCCACCTGGGTGAACTGCTGCTTCTTCGCGTCGGCCTGCGCCTGGCCGTCCTGCCCCGTGGCCACCTCGACCTTGGAGAACGTCTGGGCCTCGAGCAGCGGGCGGCCGAGGTCGCGGGCCTGCGGCACGTCGGCCGACCCGAACTCCCCGCGCAGCCAGTTGGAGTAGACGATCTGGTCGGTCAGCACCGTCGGCAGGGTGTTCTGGTCGCCCACCCCCACCTGGCGCAGGAAGCCCTGCTGCATCGCCGTGACCCCGTCGAGCAGCACGCCGTCGAGCGCGCGGGACCACTGGATCGGCGCCGCGTAGGCCGCCCCGGCGAGCCCGAGCGCGAGCACCGCGACGAGGCCGCGGCGGGCCTGCTGGGAGAGGTCGCCCCGCATGGCGAGCACCAGCATGATCGCCGCCAGGGCCGCCAGTGCGATCCCGACCCACGTGGTGAACACGGCCTCGTACATCGCCCGCGTCCCGGTCTGGATCACGGAGTCGAGCGGGGTGAGCAGGCTGGAGCCGCGGGCGATCAGGTAGTGCGCCCAGTTGACGCCGCCGACGACGAGCTTGGCGACGTTGAAGGCCTGGTTGCCCAGCCAGGTGTCGGTGGCCGCCGCGGGGTCGCGGGCGCCGCCGGGCCCGCAGCCCAGGTCGTAGGTCCACCACACCTGCCCCGCGTAGCCGACCTCGTCGTAGACGCTGCCCGGGACGCCGACGCCGATCGGCGCGGGGTCGAGCGACCCGACGAGGCCCGTGCCCGGCCGGTCGGGGTCGGGCGGGGCCTTGCAGTCGAACGCCTGCGCCGACGCCGTGCCGCCGACGAGGACCAGCCCGCCGACCAGCGAGCCGACGACGAGCAGGGCGCGCAGCCGGCGCGAGCGCGGCGACGGCGCGGTCGTGCCCCGGCGTCCGGGACGTCCCTTCCGCCAGCCCACCACCAGTGCCGCCACGACGATGCCGAGGACGACGATCACTCGTCGCCCCCGCCGCGGTCGGGGGTGCGGGCGGCCGGGACGTCGTCGACCAGGGGGGTGGAGCCGCCCGGCAGCGGCGTCGCCGGCTCCTCCTCGAGCGGGGTGCGGGCGGCGGGCGCCGACACCCGCGGCGCGGGCGGCAGGTGCGCGCGCCGGGCGTCGGGGTTGGTGTCGAGCGCGGCGCGCAGGTGCGCGAGGTGCCCGCCCTCGAGGTCGACCCGGATCTTCTCCACGCCGCCGTGCCCGTCGGAGAACACGAACTGGCGCGGGGTGTCGTCGGGACGGTCGTCGTGGTCGCCGCCGCCACGCCCGGCGCTGGGCCGGGGCGAGAGGGTGCCGAGCATCTCCTCGTAGCCGACGTCGGTGGGCACCCGCAGCAGCCGCAGCGCCTCCGCCTGGGCCTCGGCGTCGTCGGTCCGCCCGACGAAGACCGCGTCGACCAGGGACGCGAAGCCCGGCACCCGCAGCAGGTCGCCGGCCAGCTGGGAGGCGAACAGCGCGCGGACGTTGAACTTGCGCGAGTCGCGGGCCAGCCGGTCGATGAGGACCTTGCCGGTGGGGATCTGGGACAGGAAGTGGGTCTCGTCGAGCGCGACGCCCTTCCGCAGGTCGCGGTCGGCGGTGTAGACGGTCCGCTGGGTCAGCCAGGACGCCAGGTTCAGCAGCTCCACGGCCAGCGACTCGCCGTCGGTCCACTCCTCGCGCGGGCTGCCGGGCCGGGGCAGCGACATCCCCTGCATCGTCAGGACCGTCAGGCGGTAGTCCTCGTCGAGGATCGCGGGGTCGCCCACGGGCGAGTCGTCCGGCCCGCGGGGGTCGGCCGGGTCGAGGCTGCGCTCGGGGAACAGCAGCGCGGCCTGCGGCAGCTCGCGGCGCTCCTCGAGGAAGTCGGCGACGACGTCGGCGTGGTCCTCGCCCTCGCGGGCGTGCCGGCGCAGGGTGGCGATGACCTGGCCCGGGTCGCGGTGCTGGCCGCCGCCGACCTCGCGCACCGCGCGGAGCAGCACGATCCGGGTGTGCGGCAGCCGCGCGACGTCGTAGGGCAGCAGGCCGGTCAGCACGTCGAGGACGAGCCGGCGGCGGGTCGCGGCCGCCAGCGACCGCTCCCGGCGCCACGCCTTCTCCGGGTCGTCCTCGTCGAGGAAGTGGTCGCGGCGCGGCTCGGCGACCACGCGGTACGGGTTGAGGATGCCGGGGTCGGCCCCGAGCAGGTGGATGTGCCGGGAGAACGGGGCGAGCTCGGGCAGCCGGGTCAGGGCGGCCAGCGGGCCCGACGGGTCGAGGACCGTCCACCGCGCCCCCGCCCGCAGGGTCTTGTAGACCATGAGCCCGGTGAGGAACGACTTGCCGGAGCCCAGGCCGCCGACCACCGCGGTGAGGCCCGACGCCCGCCGGACCTCCTGGGCCATCCACGGGTCCCACGCCACCGGACGCCGCGTCGCGGTGCAGGTCTCGCCGAGCAGCACCCCGCGCCGGTCGCCGACGCTCGCCGAGGCCGCCGGGACGCCCGCGGCCACCCAGGTCACCGACCCGCGGCGCCGGTAGGCCGTCGAGGCCAGCGGCTCGCCGGGGATGAACTCGCGGGCGTAGGCGTACTGCGCCTCGGGGTGCTCGAGCGCCACCTGCGGGCGGTAGAGGTCGAGCAGCTGCTGGGCGCGGGTCAGCGCCTCGGCCTCGTCGCGGCCCGACACCGCGACGCGCCACCACCCGTAGACCCGCGTGTTGAGCTGCGTGAGCCCGCCGGAGAGCTCGTCCTCGATCTGCAGCACCCGGTCGGCCTGGCGCTCCAGGGACATCGGGGGGTCGAGGTCGTGGTCGTGCGTGTAGTGCCGGATCTGGCTGCGCACCTTGCCCATCTGGCGCTGCAGCTCGCCCGACACCTCCTCCGGGCGCCGCACGTAGATCCGGGCCGACCACTCCACCGGGAACGGCAGGCGGTCGGAGCGCTGCATCCACGGGTCGTCGGCCTCGGGGATGCGCAGCGAGTCCATGAGGCCCACCGAGAGCACCGCGACGTGCCGCGACACCGGGTGCAGCCCCTGGCGGCCCTCCACCTGCACCGTCGGGGCGTAGGGCTCCTGGTGCATCGACACGCCGTCGGTGAACGCCGCCAGGTCCTCGGGCTCCCAGGCCACGCCCGCCTCGGCGTGCACGTGCTGCGGCGCGGGCAGGCCCAGCGCGCACGAGCGGTGCATCAGCCACGCCATGTCCTCGGCGGTGCACGGCGTGCCGTCGAGGCCCGCCCCGCCGACGAGGGCGTCGACGTGCGCGATCTCGGTCTCCAGCGCCGTCAGCTCGGCGCTCGCCGCGCTCGGCATCAGCCGGTGCAGCACCGGTGCCGCCGTCTCGAGCCACCGGTCGACCATGGAGCGCCCGGAGACCTCGACCCCGAGGAACACCTCCTTGTCGGCCATCGACAGGCCCATCAGGTGGTGCTGCTCGCCGGTGACGAACTCCTCCCACGACAGCGCGCGGTCGACGTCGGGCAGCCGGCCCGGCGAGTTCTCGTCGAAGGCCTCGGCCCAGCGCGCGACCGGGAAGGGCCGGCTGGTGACCCGCAGGTGCACCCAGCGGCCCTGCAGCTCACCGAGCTGATTGGCGATGCGCCGGATCAGCGACTCGCGCTGGGGGTCCGACCGGAAGCTCCACGGCTGCGCGGCGAGCCGGTACCAGGCCGTGACCGTCGACCCGGTCCGCGCGACGTTGCCGTCGATGGAGCGCAGCGCGATCGAGGAGCGGTAGTCCGGGGCCGACCCGGAGCCCGCGAGCGCCCGGCCACGCCGACCGCGCCCGGCCCGACGAGGAGGTCGGGTCGCCTCGCGCGGGTCGTCGTCGTCCTCGTCGGTGCCCGCCGGGGCGGGGCGGTCGACCGGCACGACCTCGGCCGGCGTCGCGGGCAGGCCGCCGGGGAAGGTGCCCCATCCGGCCGCGTCACCGGTCTCGCCGTCGGCGGTGTCCCCGGCCCAGGGGCGGCCCTTCGGGGGGCGGCCCCATCCCGTGTCAGACGCGCCCCGACGCACCGTCGGCCTCCTCGTCCCGGGCGCTCGGGCCGTAGCGGCGGGGCTCCGCCACCGGGCGGGTGCGGGGGCGGCGGGGCGCCTTCGCGGGCCGGTCGGCGCGGCGGGCGGCGACGCGTACCACCCCGTCGGGGTCGGCGGCAGGTCCCGCCGGGGCGGGGGCCGGGGCGGGGGTCGCGGCCGGGGGAGCGCCCTCGCGGATGGTCCAGGAGCGGCGCCCGCGGCGGCGGGGGCGGGAGGGGCGGTCGTCGGGAACGGCGCGGCGGCGGTCCCGGACGGCCACCGTCGCGTGCGGGTCGGAGCGGCCCGGCGGGAGCGCGGCCCGCGGGCGGGACGCCGCGATCGCCACGTGCCCGGTGCCGACGGTGCTCCCGGCGCCACGGGTGCGCCGGCGCGGCCCGCGGAGCTCGTGGAAGAACAGCGTCAGCCACTCGAGCAGCGGCCGGTCCTCGTTGATCCGCTTGCTGACGAACCGCACCACGGCCACCGTGATCAGCAGCGCCCAGGCCACCGAGAAGAAGCCGATCTGGATCCCGAGACGCCGCTGCACGAACATCACGATGATCATGACGATCAGCCCGACGCCGTAGCTGGAGTAGCGGGCGCGCCAGGGGAAGGTCGCCCGCGGGGGGCCGAGCCAGACGGCGTCGACCCGGTACACGTCGTCGTCGGTGCGGATCTGCACCCGCGTCACCCCGTGATCAACTGAGCCAGGAACTGCCCGACCGCCGGACCGTTGCCCGACACCGCGATGCCCAGGGCGACGAGGCCCACGAGCAGGCCCACGCCCCGGCGGGCGACGCCCGCGTTGTCGCCGCGGCCGCCGATCCACAGCATGATCACGGCGATGCCGAGCAACAGCAGCGGCACGATGTTGTCACGGATCCAGCCCTGCAGCCCGTTCGTGCCGAGGCCCTGCGCCATGATCTGGGAATCCACGAGGTGAGCCCCCAGGGTCGGGACGATCATGGCGTGGTTCCTCCTGGGCGGATCGCGGTCGTCTGCTCATCGCCGGTGTCTCGACCGGTCGAGTAAACACGTCGGGCGGGGGACTGCGGTACCCCCGACGGTGGCAGCGTGCGACCTCCCGGCCACGCACTGATCACGGTCCGGCGCCGCACTGCTCCGTCGTCCCCGACGATCGTCCGACATCGTGGCGTGGTCCGCGCAGATGCGTGCGGCGGCGCGCGGTATCCGGCGGGGGATGTTCGTCCGGACGTTCCAGCGGCCCACCACGGAGTGACGGGGCCCGTCCAGATCGCGCAGGTGGTGGTTACCGGTGAGTAGTGCCTCAGCGGCCTCATCGGGACGCCGTCGCGACCAGCCGTTACAGTCCGGTTGATCCGGCTCCGGCGCGCACCACCACACCCCGCGCGCCGCGAGGCCGTACGACGTTGTCGACCCTGCCTCCGCGCAGAGGTCCACTGGGAGGTCGAACAGTGCTCGTCCGATTGATCCTGGGCCTCGCCCTCACCCTCGCCGTGGGGGTGATCGCCGCTCGCCGCGCCTACTGGCTCTTCACGCTCATCAAGTCGGGCCAGCCCGACGCCAAGCGTTCGGAGGGCCTCGGCGCCCGCCTGCGCACCCAGATCGTCGAGGTCGCGGGGCAGCGCAAGCTGCTGCGCTGGTCGGTACCCGGTGTCGCCCACCTCTTCACGATGTGGGGCTTCGTCATCCTGCTGACGGTCTACATCGAGGCCTACGGCGCGCTGTTCGTCGAGGACTTCCACATCCCGCTGATCGGGCGCTCGCCGATCCTGGGCTTCCTCCAGGACTTCATCGCCGTGATGGTGCTGCTCTCGATCATCACGTTCGGCATCCTGCGCGTTCGCCAGGACCCGGAGCGCCGGGAGCGCTCGTCGCGCTTCTACGGCTCCCACACCTCCGGCGCCTGGATCGTGCTGTTCCTGATCTTCAACGTCGTCTGGACGCTGTTCGCCTTCCGCGGCACCTCGTCGGCCGCCGGCAACCTGCCCTACGAGTCGGGCGCCTGGGTCTCGATCGCCGTCGGCCAGCTGTTCACCGGCCTGTCCGCGACGACGCTGTTCGTCCTCGAGACCGTGTTCCTGCTGCTCCACATCGGCGTGGCCCTGGTCTTCCTGGTGCAGGTGCTCTACTCCAAGCACCTCCACATCTTCATCGCCCCGATCAACGTCGCCGCGAAGCGCCTGCCGAAGGCCCTGGGCCCGCTGCAGCCCATCGAGTACGACGGCAAGCCGATCGACTTCGAGGACCCGCCCGAGGAGGCCTCGTTCGGTCGCGGCAAGATCGAGGACTTCACGTGGAAGGGCATGCTCGACTTCGAGACGTGCACCGAGTGCGGCCGCTGCCAGTCGCAGTGCCCCGCGTGGAACACCGGCAAGCCGCTGTCCCCGAAGCTGCTGATCATGGACCTCCGCGACCACATGCTCGCGAAGGCGCCGTACATGATCGGCGGCAAGGACATGCCCGACGGCGGCGGCATCGACTGGGACGCGGGCCTCGCCAAGAACGAGCACGGCGGCCACGGCGTGCCGGAGTCGGGCTACGAGCGCCACACCGGGACCGACGACATCCAGGCCATGCGGCCCCTCGTGGGGACCGCCCAGCAGCTCGGCGTCATCGACCCCGAGGTCCTCTGGTCCTGCACCACCTGCGGCGCCTGCGTCGAGCAGTGCCCGGTCGACATCGAGCACGTCGACCACATCATCGACATGCGGCGCAACCAGGTCATGATTGAGTCGGAGTTCCCCGGCGAGCTCGGGGTGCTCTTCCGCAACCTGGAGAACAAGGGCAACCCCTGGGGCCAGAACAACTCCAGCCGCATGGACTGGGCGAAGGATCTGCCCTTCGAGGTGCCGGAGTTCGACGGCGAGCTCTCGCCGTCCACCGAGTACCTGTTCTTCATCGGTTGCGCCGGCGCCTTCGACGACAACGCGAAGAAGACGGTCCGCGCCACCGCGGAGCTGCTCCACATCGCGGGCGTCGACTTCGTCGTGCTCGGCAAGGAGGAGAGCTGCACCGGTGACCCGGCGCGGCGCTCGGGCAACGAGTTCCTCTTCCAGATGATGGCGATGCAGACCAAGGAGATGCTCGACGGCGTCTTCGAGGGCCGCGAGCCGGGGACGCGCAAGATCGTCACCACCTGCCCGCACTGCATGAACACCCTGGGCCGCGAGTATCCGCAGCTCGACGGCCACTACGAGGTCGTCCACCACACCCAGCTGCTCAACCAGCTGGTGCGGGAGAAGAAGCTCGTCCCGGTCGCGCCGGAGGCCTCGCCGGTCCCCACCGTCAAGCTCGACATCAACCCGGCGACCAACCTGCAGTACAAGGGGCCGCACTCGGACGGCACCGAGCCCGGGCTGGTCAAGGCCGACGGGCACTCGTCGAACGGGCACCCCACCGACCAGGCCGCCCCGGCCTCGGTCGCGCTGGCCGAGAACGCCGGCAACGGCAACGGGTCGAACGGGCACACCGGCCCGAAGACGGTCACCTACCACGACCCCTGCTACCTCGGCCGGCACAACGAGGTCTACTCGCCGCCGCGTGAGCTCGTGGCCGCGGCGGGTGCGGTGCTCAAGGAGATGCCGCGGCACGCCGACCGGGCGCTGTGCTGCGGCGCCGGTGGTGCGCGCATGTGGATGGAGGAGAACATCGGCAAGCGCATCAACATGGAGCGCGTCGACGAGGCCATCTCTACCGAGACCGACACGATCGCGACGGGCTGCCCGTTCTGCCGCGTCATGCTCACCGACGGTCTGACCGAGCGCCAGAGCGAGGCCAAGGCCGTGGGCACCGAGGTCATGGACGTCTCGCAGATGCTGCTGGCCGCGGTCAAGCGCGGTCAGCCGGCCGACGGGGACGGGCCGGGCGACTCCGACCCGGCCACCACCGCCACCTCGGCGAACGTGAAGAACCCGGCCGAGTAGTCGTCCGCCGAAGGGCCCCCCGGTACGCCGGGGGGCCCTTCGTGCGTCCGGGCCCTCCCGCCCCCGAGCGGCACCTCAGGCACCTCCGGACCGCTGCCGGAGTGCCGGAATGCGCCTCCCGGTCCCGCGGATGACCTGCGACGCGGCGTGTCGCGTTGCGCCGATAGGGTGCGACCGTGCTGCTCTCCGACCGCGACATTCGCGCCGAGATCGCGGCCGGCCGCGTCGCGCTCGACCCGTTCGACGAGACGCTGCTGCAGCCCTCGAGCGTGGACCTGCGCCTCGACCGGCACTTCCGCACGTTCAACAACCACGCCTACACCCACATCGACCCGGCCCTGCAGCAGGACGACCTGACGCGGATGGTCGAGCCGCCGCAGGACGAGGCGTTCGTGCTGCACCCGGGCGAGTTCGTCCTCGGCTCGACCTACGAGGTCATCACGCTGCCCGACGACGTGGCGGGCCGGCTCGAGGGGAAGGCCCTCGCCGTCGACACGCCGATCCCGACGCCCTCGGGGTGGACGACCATGGGCGAGCTCCGGGTCGGCGACGAGGTCTACGGGCCGGACGGGAAGCCACGTCCCGTCGTCGCGGCCACCGAGGTGATCCTCGGGCGACCCTGCTACGACGTGGTCTTCTCCGATGGGGAGACCCTGACCGCGGACGCCTCGCACCAGTGGCGGACCACGACGAAGGCGGCGCGGAAGAGGTACGGCACCTCGGCGGTGGTGACCACCGAGGAGATGGCCGCCAGCCTGCGCGTCCGGGACGAGATCAACCACCACGTCGACCTGGCCGCCGCGCTGCGCTGTCCCGAGGCGGACCTCCCGATCGATCCCTACGTCCTCGGTGTGTGGCTGGGCGACGGCACGAGCACGAAGGCCGAGGTCACTTGCGGCCACGGAGACGAGCACGTCCTCGAGGAGATCCGCGCGATCGGCCACGACGTCTGGCCGTCCTCCGGACGGGTGGCGTACCGCGTCGGCGGCCTCAGCCGTGGCCGGGAGGGCCGCATCCGCGATGCCGGTGGCCGATACAGCGCCGACGGCTCCCTCTCGAGCACGTTGCGCCGCCTGGGTCTGCTCGGGCACAAGCACGTCCCGGACGGATACCTGCGGGCGAGCATCGGGCAGCGACTGGCGCTCCTTCAGGGCCTCATGGACTCCGACGGCTACGTCGACGAGTTCGGCCGGTGCGAGTTCGTGAACATGCGGGAGGAGCTGTCGGAGGCCGTCTTCGAACTCGCCGCCGGCCTCGGACTCCGACCGAAGAAGCGCAAGAAGCGGGTCACCCTCTACGGCGTCGACCACGGTGTGGCCCACCAGGTGAAGTTCACGCCCTGGTTCGAGGTCTTCCGGCTCCCCCGGAAGATCGCCCGGCTCAAGACCTCCGGCCGTCACCACACCCACCGCGGTGTCGTCGACGTCCGACCGGTCGCCACGCGACCGGTCCGGTGCATCCAGGTGGGCGCCGCGGACGGCATGTTCCTGGCCGGCCGGAGCTTCATCCCGACGCACAACTCCAGCCTCGGCCGTCTCGGGCTCCTCACGCACTCGACGGCCGGCTTCATCGACCCCGGGTTCTCCGGGCACGTCACGCTGGAGCTCTCGAACGTCGCGAACCTGCCCATCCGGCTCTGGCCGGGCATGAAGGTCGGGCAGCTCTGCCTGTTCCGGCTCTCCTCGCCCTCCGAGTTCCCCTACGGCTCGGCCGTCTACGGCTCGCGCTACCAGGACCAGCGCGGACCGACGCCCTCGCGCTCCTACGTGAACTTCCGACGCGGCCTGCCCCCGGACCAGGGCTGAGCGAGGCTCAGTCCTGGAGCAGGAACGTCCAGAGGCGCACGATCAGCCCGTCGCGGACCAGGGCGACGTCGAAGCCCCGCACCACCGGCGGCCGTCCCTCCGGCCCGAGGTTCCACGCGAGGTGGCCGAGGTCGTCGGTGACGAGGGGCTTCCCGGCGGGGCTGAACACGAAGTCGGGGGCGCCGTCGAGGATGCGCCGGGCCGCGGCGTCGAGCTCGTCGTGCCCGGTGACCGGCGCCTCGCCGGGCCCGGAGAAGACCACGTCCGGGGCGTAGATGTCCTCGATCGTCTTCCGGCGCCGCTCGGGGTCGCGCTCGTTGAACACACCGAGCAGCTGGGCGTTCATCAGGTCGTCGGTGGTCGACACCGGGTCGGGCTCCTGTCGGTCGTCGTCGTGCACGGGAGGAGCGCCGAGCGCCCCTAACCGACCAGCTGGCCCGCGCGGTGCACGCGGTTGCGGCCGGAGTTCTTGGCCGAGTAGAGCGCCCGGTCCGCCTCGGAGACGAGCCCCTCGCCGTCGCCGGCGTGCTCGGGCAGCGTCGCGATGCCGAAGGAGGCGGTGACCAGCTGGCGTCCGCCGCGCTTGAAGTCGGCCTCCACCCGCTCGCGCAGCCGCTCGGCGAGCGCCGCGGCGTCGTCGGGACCGCCCTCGGTGATGAGGATCGCGAACTCCTCGCCGCCGTAGCGGTAGGCGGTCTCGCCGTCGCGCATCGAGGCCCGGAGCGTGCTGGCCACCTCCTGCAGGACGACGTCGCCCTGCTGGTGGCCGTAGCGGTCGTTGAGCTCCTTGAAGTGGTCGAGGTCGAGCATGATCACCGACATCGGGTGGCCGTGGCGCTTGGCGTTGGCGACCGCGTTGTCGAGGTCGGTGCCGAGCCGGCGGCGGTTCGCGAGCTGGGTGAGCGGGTCGAACTGGGACAGCCGTTCGGTGGCCGCGTGCAGGCGGCTCGCCTCGATCGCCGAGCCCGCCAGGGTCGCGAGCATCTCCACCGCGGACAGCGCCTGGCCGTCGACCTCGCCCTCGGTGCCGTCGAAGCACTCCAGCACCCCGATCACCCGGGCGCCGACCACGAGGGGGACCGCCACCGCGGCCTCGTCGTCGGTGTCGGGGTCGCCGCGCGAGATCTGGCCGTAGCGCGCGGAGCGGCCGACGACGCCCACGCCGAGGCTGCACTGGCGCTCCAGCGGCGCGACGGCTCCGCGCGTGGAGTCGTAGGCGAGCTCGAGCCCCGAGCCGTCCTCGTCGAGCAGCCACAGCAGCACTCGCCCGTCGGTGACGGCGACCGCGGCCTGCACGGTGGAGTCGACCACGTAGCGGGTGTTGAGGGATCCCGCGATCTCGCGGGTCATGATCAGAATGGTGCGCAGGCGGTCGGTCTGCGCCTGCAGGCGCTCGGCCTGGGCCATCGTCTCCTCGTGCTGGTGGCGCAGGGCGACGGTCATGTCGGCGAGGCCGTCGCGCAGGGCGACCAGTTCCGCGGAGCCGGCCACGGGTTCGGGCGGCACCAGCCGGCCCTCGGAGATCCCGCGGACCGAGGCGAGGAGCCCGTCGACGGGCGCGACCACGTGCCGTTCGAGCCGCCGCCGACCACGGAGCGCGATCGCGAGGGTCGCGAGACCCACCAGCACGAGCACCACGGCGATCGCCCACTGGTTGATCGACGCGAGCCGCTGGTTGTCCTCGACGGCGGCCAGGGTCGCGGCCCGGGTCTCGTTCTTGCGGCTCTGGTAGTTGTCGAAGATCGCCTTGCCCTGCAGGACGAACGCCTCGACCCCGGCGGGCGGCGGGCCCTGGCGCACGCGGTCGGCCCACTCCGTGCGCCAGCGCTGCTGGGCGAGCACCAGGCCGAGCACGTTCTGCCGCAGCGCCGGCTCCTCGAGCAGGTTGAGCATCTGCGTGTTGGCCGTGGCGAGGGCGGGCGTGGACTTGGTGGCCTCGTCGAGGAAGAACTGGTCGCCGGTCGCGAGGTAGCCGCGCAGCGAGGAGTCCATCGAGAGCATCGCCTGGTGGGAGTCCTCGACGGCGAGCAGACCGGACTGCAGGCGCTCCTCCGCCGGGCTCGTCACGGCCGCGCTGTAGAGCACCCGGAAGACGACGAGCAGGACGATGACGAGCGCGGCGACGGAGACCGTGACCCCGAGACGCTGGACCTCGGTGGTCAGTCTGGGCGCTCGTTTCACCACCCTCCCCCTTCCGCGCCGGCCTCCCCTGTCGCTGGACATCCCCAGCCGGCGGCATGACGTTAGCCGTTCCCGGGTAATCGTCACAGGTTTGACGATCGCCTACCAGTGAGACTGGGCGACTCGTTGCAGAGGTAGCGGCCGAACGGCCTAGCGCGTCGGCCTCAGGCCGAGCGGGTCCGCGAGGATCGCGTGGCCGGCATACGGACCACGGTCGGGTCGGCGTGCCGGGCCCGCGGGGCGGCGGGGGCGAGCCGGCGGTGCACCAGGAGGTCGATCTCCGCCGGGTGGGCCGTGCCGCCCTCCGGCGAGGTCTGCCACGCGGCGAGCTCGGCCACGGCGGCCTGGGTGGCGGCGGTGCGGACGTCGCCGACCTCGACGGCCAGGTGCAGCAGGGGCACGCCCGCGGCGACCGCGCAGCGCGCGGCGGCGAGAGCGGCCTCCGACCCCCCGCGCACGATGACGCCGGCCGGGGGCTCCCCACCGATCAGCGCGTCCAGGCGCACGACGAGGCGCGCGGCCTCCTCGGCCCAGCTGTCACACGGGCCGTCGAGCAGCAGCAGGCGCCCGGCCGGGGCGGCCAGGTCGTCGAGGACCGCGTCGACCTCGAGCGGGTCGGGCCCGGTGGCCACGAGCACCGGCGTCACCGGCGCGTCGTCGTGGACCGGACGACCGAGCGGTGCGAGTGCCTCCGCGTCGTCCTCGGTGGCGACGATGACGAGGAGATCCGGCGCGACCGGGCCCGGCCTCGCGGCCCCGCCCTCGAACTGCTCACGAAGAGTCATGGCCGCTCCCCCTCCCGGTGGTCGCCTCACCCACGGCGTCAGCACACACGAAGTCGTCCCGCCCCGACAGACGGGTGGGCCAGGAGTACCGCTTGGGCGCAATCGGATTGACGGTCCGTCACCGGTTCGGCCGATATCCGGCCGAGACCGCAGCGTGATCCGAGTGAGTTACATCGATGTCGTTGCCCTGTGCACCGGTCGCCCGGCCCCTCGATCGTCCGGGCCGCACCCCGTGTATCGTGGTCGGCGCAGCAGGCGAGTGTAGTTCAGTGGTAGAACATCAGCTTCCCAAGCTGAGAATGCGGGTTCGATTCCCGTCACTCGCTCCATCCGACCCACCACAGGTCGCACAGGCCCGTCGCCGGACTCCCGGAGGCGGGCCTTCGTCGTCCGTGCCGACAGGAGCCGATCGCGTGAGCGCCCTGGACCCCGAACTCGCCGTAGCACTGGAGAAGCTCGAGGCCGACGGGTGGCTGCCGATCACCCGGGAGACGCCGGAGGAGGCCCGCCGCAACTACCGCGACCTCGCCCTGCTCCGGCGCGGCAGCCAGGAGCTCCCGGTCGCGTCGGTGCACGACGACGTCGTCACCGACACCTCCACCGGCACCGAGGTCGACGTCGCGGTGCGCGTCTACGCCCCGGAGCACTCCCGCGGGGTCACCGTGGTCTGGCTGCACGGGGGTGGCTGGGTGGTGGGCGACCTCGACACCGGCGACGCCGCCGCCCGGCGGGTCTGCCGCCACCTCGGCGCGACCGTGGTGTCGGTCGACTACCGGCTCGCGCCCGAGCACCCGCACCCCGCGCCGCTGCAGGACGCGCACACGGCGCTGCGCTGGGCCGCGGCGCACGTCGGGGGCCGGCTCGTCGTCGGCGGCGACTCGGCGGGCGCGGGACTGGCCGCGGGGCTCGCCCTGCTCGCCCGGGACTGGGGCCCCCGCCTCGAGGCGCAGCTGCTCCTCTACCCGGGGCTCGACCCCACGATGGCGCACCCGAGCGTCGTCGAGAACGCCGACGGGCCCTTCCTCACTGCGGCCGACATGCGCTGGTTCTGGGCGCGCTACCTCCCCGACGCCACCAGGCACGGCGACCCGTCGGTGAACCTCGGGGAGGCGGCCCGGCTCGGGGAGCTCGCCGACCTGGCCCCCGCGGTGGTGGCCGTGGCGGATCTCGACCCCCTGCGCGACGAGGGCGTGGCGCACGCCGAGGCGATGGCGGCCGCCGGCGTCCCGGTGCGGCTGCTGCGCGGCGAGGGGCTGGTGCACGGCTTCTTCGGGCTGGCCGCGGCCTCGACCGCCGCCCGCGAGGAGGGCGACCGGGCCCTCGACGCCCTCGCCGACCTCCTGGCGGAGAGCGCGACCTGAGCGGTCCCTGAGGGGACTGCTCCGGATGCGCGGGTCGACCCCTCGGACGCGCCCGGCCACGACGAGACGCCCGGCCCGGTCGCCCGGAGGTCGCCGCGGGCCGCTCGTCCCCCGTTCGTCGTGCGGGAGCCGGGTCGGGGGCGGTCCGGGACCGCTCGTCGGGGCGCCACGCACCGCCGGGCGCCGCCGGTTCCACCCGTCCGGGGCCTCGGGACCGCCGATCGCACACGTTTCCGGACGTCGGCGTCGCCGGAAGCGGCCTGCTCAAACACCCTCGCCGAACGTGGCCGCGCGACAGCGCTATGTTCCCTCGGTCCAGATCACGACGAGGTCACGACATCACGCCGATGTCACGCTCCCCAGCGGCCGCGCCGTGTGTTCCCTGCGGCGAAGGGCGATCTACATGGCACGACACGGGACACCGCTCCCCGGCACCTGGGCGACCGGCCCCGGTCTCGGCCGCACCCCGGCCCCGGCCGTCGCGCTGACGGCCCGCGCCGTCGTCGGGCCCGCCCCCCGCACCCCCGCCCTGACCCCGGCCCCGGCCCGCCCGCGCCCGCAGCGCCCGATGTCCGCCGCCACGTCGGGCCGGATCCTCGTCGTGGCCGTCGCCGCCGGGGCCGTGGTCCCCGCCGTGCAGACCCTGGACACGACCCACACCGCCGACGCCGACTCGGGCGCCACCACGCAGCTCTCCTCCGCGGAGATGGCCCTGGCCGCCCAGAACGGGCCGACCGCCCGCCCGGCGAGCTCGGCGGGATCGGCCATCAGCGACGTCACCACCGTCGCGATGTCGTCGGAGGAGCTCGACTCGGCGGCCTCGTCCGGTGGGGTCGAGAACCTCTCGAAGGCCATCTCGGTCGCCCGGGAGAACGGGCCCGTCGAGTTCGGCCGGCCCTACGCGGCGGGCAACGACAAGACGCTGAACGGCCAGATCGCGAAGGCGCTCGGCCTCCTGGGGCTGCCGCAGAAGCTCGCCCCCGGCGTCCGGCAGATCATCATGCGCGAGTCCACCGGCAAGGCGAACGCCGTGAACGACTGGGACTCCAACGCCGCCGCGGGGACCCCGTCGAAGGGCCTCATGCAGCTTATCGACACGACGTTCCGCAACGCCGTGCTCCCCTCGCTCGCCGACAAGGGCATCTTCGACCCGGTCGCCAACATCACCGCCGGCATCCGCACGATGGTCGCCAACCACGGCCTCGACGCCCTGCAGGACGGCGGGCTGCGCAACTCCTCGGGCAACTACATCGGCTACGGCGGCGCGAAGCTCCCCGACGACGGCCTCGGTCGCGCGGACTAGTTCCCCGGCGGTTCGTCCCCGTATGTTCCTCCTGTCCGTTTCACGGAGAGGGAGGCGCCATGACGACGACGTCCGCGGGTCCCGGCGGCGCGGCCGCCCCGAGTGACGACCTCCCGCCCACGGCGGTCGAGGACGAGGTCCTGGAGGCCGAGCGGCGGCGGTGGACACCGCTGCGGATCGCGGCCTGGTCGGCGGTCGGGCTGGTCGGTGGCCTCGGCTGGGTGATGCTCGCCCTGGTGCGCGGCGAGACCGTGAACGCCATCTGGTTCGTCTTCGCAGCGGTGTGCACCTACCTCGCCGCCTACCGCTTCTACTCGACCTTCATCGAGCGGCGCCTCCTGCGCCCGGACGACCGGCGCGCCACCCCGGCCGAGCACTCCGAGAACGGCCAGGACTACCTGCCGACCGACCGGCGCGTGCTCTACGGGCACCACTTCGCCGCGATCGCCGGCGCCGGTCCGCTGGTGGGCCCGGTGCTCGCCGCCCAGATGGGCTACCTCCCCGGCACGATCTGGATCATCGTCGGGGTGGTGCTCGCGGGCGCCGTCCAGGACTACCTGGTGCTCTTCTTCTCCATGCGCCGCGGCGGGCGCTCGCTTGCCGGGATGGCCCGCGACGAGCTCGGCCGCGTCGGCGGGGCGGCGGCCGTGGTCGCCACCCTCGCGATCATGATCATCCTGATCGCGGTGCTCGCCCTCGTCGTCGTGCAGGCCCTCGGCGAGAGCCCGTGGGGCGTGTTCTCCGTGGCGATGACGATCCCGATCGCGCTGTTCATGGGCTTCTACCTGCGCTACCTGCGGCCCGGGAAGGTCGGCGAGGTCTCGGTCATCGGCGTCGCGCTGCTCCTGTTCGCGATCGTCGCCGGCGGCTGGATCTCCGAGAGCGGCGCGGCGGAGTTCTTCACCTTCGACCGGACGACGCTCGCCTGGGGCGTGGTGGTCTACGGCGTGATCGCCGCGGTGCTGCCGGTGTGGATGCTGCTCGCCCCGCGCGACTACCTCTCCACCTTCATGAAGATCGGGACGATCGCGCTGCTGGCCGTCGCGGTGGTCGTCGTGCGGCCCGACGTCATGGCCCCCGCGGTCAGCGAGTTCGCCGGCAACCCCGCGGGCGGCCCGGTGGTGCCCGGGCCGCTGTTCCCGTTCCTGTTCGTGACGATCGCCTGCGGGGCCCTGTCCGGGTTCCACGCGCTGATCTCGTCGGGGACCACGCCGAAGCTCGTCGAGAAGGAGCGGCAGACGCGCTTCATCGGCTACGGCGGCATGCTGATGGAGTCGTTCGTCGCGATCATGGCGCTGGTGGCCGCGGTCTCGATCGACCGCGGCATCTACTTCGCCATGAACTCGCCCGCGGCGATGACCGGCGGGGCCGTCGACTCGGCGGCGATGTTCGTCAACTCGCTCGGCTTGACCGGAGTGAACGTGAGCCCGGAGCTGCTGGCGGGCACCGCGCAGTCGGTCGGCGAGCAGACGATCGTCTCGCGGACCGGCGGCGCGCCGACCCTCGCGCTGGGTCTCGCGAACATCCTGTCCGGGCTGTTCGGCGGCGCCGCGCTGATGAGCTTCTGGTACCACTTCGCGATCATGTTCGAGGCGCTGTTCATCCTCACCGCCGTCGACGCCGGGACCCGGGTGGCGCGGTTCATGCTCCAGGACGCGCTGGGCGGCATCGTGCCGAGGTTCCGGGACATGTCGTGGCGACCCGGGGTCTGGATCGGCACGCTGATCATGTGCGGGGCCTGGGGCGGTATCTTGATCATGGGCGTGACCGACCCCCTGGGCGGGATCAACACGCTCTTCCCGCTGTTCGGGATCGCGAACCAGCTGCTCGCGGCCATCGCGCTCGCGGTCTGCCTGGCGATCGTGGCCCGGCGCGGGTCGGTGGGCGCGCTGTGGATCGTGCTGGTTCCCCTCGTCGCGGTCACCGTCATCACGGTCACGGCCTCGCTCTACAAGATCTTCTCCTCGGTGCCCGCGGTGGGCTACTGGGCGCAGAACTCCGCCTACCGGGAGGCCCTGGCCGCGGGCCGCACGAGCATGGGCGCCGCGCGGACGCCCGCGGCGATGGAGGCGGTCGTCCGGAACACCTTCATCCAGGGGACGCTCTCGATCCTGTTCCTCGTCCTCGCGCTGGTGGTGATCGTCGCGGCCGCGGTCGCCGCGATCCGCTCCCTGCGCGAGGGCGGCCGGCCCGATTTCGAGGACGACCCGGTGCCCTCGCGGCTCTACGCCCCGTCCGGCCTGGTCTCGCAGCCCTCGGAGAAGGAGCTGGAGAAGCGGTGGGTGGCCGAGGTCGGCGCGCCCACGCGAGCGGGCCACTGATGGGGCCCTGGCGGGGGCTGCGCTGGTGGTGGCGCGGCGTGATCGGCGCGGACGCCTACGAGCGCTACGTCGAGTCGCACCACCGCCGGGGCCACACCCACCCGCCGATGGGCGAGCGCGAGTTCTGGCGCGCCCGCGTCGACGCCCAGGAGACGAACCCGCAGGGGAGGTGCTGCTGACAGCCCGTGAGCACTGATCCGTGTCTGGACACGGATCAGTGCTCACAAGGCGTCAGCCACCCGCCGGGCCCTTCTCCAGGACCGGGCGCAGCGTGTCGAGCACCGAGGCGTCGTCGATCGTCGAGGGCACCATGGCGTCCTCGCCGTCGGCGATCTGGCGCATCGTCTTGCGCAGCACCTTGCCCGAGCGGGTCTTCGGCAGCGCCGGGACCACGGCGACGTTCTTGAACGACGCGACCGCTCCCACCTCGGAGCGGACCAGCGCGACCAGCTCGGGGCCGATCTCGTCCTCGCCGCGGGTGACCCCCGCCTTGAGCACGACGAAGCCGCGGGGCACCTGGCCCTTCATCTGGTCGTTCACCCCGATCACGGCGCACTCGGCGACGTCGGGGTGGCCCGCGAGGACCTCCTCCATCGAGCCGGTGGACAGGCGGTGGCCGGCGACGTTGATGACGTCGTCGGTGCGGCCCATGACGAAGACGTAGCCGTCGGCGTCGATGTAGCCGCCGTCGCCGGTGAGGTAGTAGCCCTCGTACCGGGACATGTACGACTCGCGGAACCGCTCGTCGTCGTCCCACAGGGTCTGCAGGCAGGCCGGCGGCAGGGGCAGCTTGATGACGATCGCCCCCTCCTCCCCGGCGGGCAGCGGCGAGCCGTCGACGTCGAGGATCTCCACCTGGTAGCCCGGGACCGGGACCGACGGGGAGCCGGGCTTGATCTCGAGCGGCTCGAGGCCCCGCGGGTTGGCCGCGATGGCCCAGCCGGTCTCGGTCTGCCACCAGTGGTCGATCACCGGGACGCCGAGCTTCTCGGTGGCCCAGTGGTAGGTCTCGGGGTCGAGGCGCTCGCCGGCGAGGAAGAGGGTCTCGAAGCCTGAGAGGTCGTACTCGGCCAGGAGCGCGGCGTCGGGGTCCTCCTTCTTGATCCCCCGGAACGCGGTGGGCGCGGTGAACAGGGCCTTCACCCCGTGCTGGGCGATGACGCGCCAGAACTGGCCGGCGTCGGGGGTGCCGATCGGCTTGCCCTCGTAGAGCACGGTCGTCGCCCCGGTGAGCAGGGGCGCGTAGACGATGTAGGAGTGCCCGACCACCCACCCGACGTCGGAGGCGCAGAAGAACGTCTCGCCCGGGTGGATGTCGTAGATCGCCTCCATCGACCAGCGCAGCGCCACCGCGTGGCCGCCGTTGTCGCGCTGGACGCCCTTGGGCTTGCCCGTGGTGCCGGAGGTGTAGAGGACGTAGAGCGGGTCGGTGGCCGCCACGGGGACGCACTCGGTGGGCTCGGCGGTGCTCATCGCCTCGGCCCAGTCGACGTCGCGGTCGGTCATCTCCCCCTGGAACTGCGGGCGCTGGAGCACGATCGAGCGGCCGGGGTCGTGCTCGGCGAGGTCGATCGCCTTGTCGAGCAGCGGCTTGTACTCGATGACCCGCTTGCCCTCGATGCCGCAGGACGCGGAGACGATGGCCGAGGGCCGGGCGTCGTCGATGCGTACGGCGAGCTCGCGGGCGGCGAACCCGCCGAAGACGACGCTGTGCACCGCGCCGAGCCGCGCGCAGGCGAGCATCGCGATGACGGCCTCGGGGACCATCGGCATGTAGATGACGACGCGGTCGCCCTTGCCGACGCCCACCGAGCGCAGGACCCCCGCGAAGCGCGCGACGAGGTCCCGCAGCTCGGTGTAGGTGAACGTGGTGACGCTCTCGGTGACCGGCGAGTCGTGGATGAGGGCCGGCTGGTCGCCCCGGCCCGCGTCGACGTGCCGGTCGAGGGCGTTGTGACAGGTGTTGAGCTCGCCGCCGCCGAACCAGCGGGAGAACGGCAGCGCCGAGGAGTCCATGATCGTCTCGGGCTCGCGCTCCCAGTCGATCAGCGCGGCGGCCTCGCGCCAGAAGCCGTCCGGGTCGGTCATGCTGCGTTCGTAGGCCTGCTGGTACTCGCCGCTCATGGTCCGCGAGGTTGCCATCTCGGGTGACGTGGCGCACCCGACCGAGCGGACGTTCGTCATGGGGGATGTTCCCCAGGCAGCGCCTCCAGGTACGCGGCCAGCGCTCCGGCGCCGCGCAGCATGGCCCGCCCCCGGGCGGTCAGCCGCTCCCGCCAGGCCGTGAGGGAGGCCGCGAGCTCCTCGGTGCCGCCGGCGCGCCGGACCTGCCCGACGACGACCGCGATGCGCCCCAGCGGTTCCCCGCCGCGGCGCAGCAGGTGGGCGAGCTCGGCGTCGCGGACGTCGTCGGGGGCGTAGCGGCGCTGCCCGGACCGGTCGCGCACCGGGGCGAGGACGTCCGCCCGCTCCCAGGCGCGCAGCGTCGCGGGCACCACCCCGAGGCGGCGGGCGAGCTCCCCCACCGAGAGGGCTCCATCCACCGGGAGGGCCCGGTCGAGCACGGGCGGGGACCCGATCAGCAGGCCCGCGGCGGCGGCCACCGCGTCGAGGGTCGCGCGGTCGCGCCGCAGCCGGTCGTGCCCGGCGTCGACCACGCGCAGCGCGCCCTCGACGTCACCCGCCCCGACCGCGCGCAGGATCTCGCGGGCCGCGGCGTGGCCGTGGGCGGGGACGAGCGCGAGGAAGGCGCGCAGGGCGCGGGCGTGGACGGCCGTGTAGGCCCGGTGCCCGCCGGGGGTCCGGGTCGCGGGCGGGAGCACGCCGTCGCGCTCGTAGGTGCGGACCGCCTGCGCGGACAGGCCGTGCTCCCGCGCCAGGTCGACCGGACGCAGCCGACTCGCGGTTGAGGTTCCCGGCACCGGACTCCCTGCTCGTCGCTCCCCGAACTTCACTCGGTTGTTCAACGGTACGGTCGAGGGGCATGGCCACCTCGATCCGTGCCGCCGCGGATGCCGTCGTCTCCGACCTCCGCGCCCGCCCCGCCCTCCCCGGCATCGTCGGGCTGGGGGAACCGACCCACGACGAACCGGCCTTCCCCGCCCTCTGGTCCCGGGTGCTCGCCGCCCTGGTCCCCGACGGCGTGCGGTCGGTGGTGCTGGAGAGCGACGCCGTCGCCACGCTCGCACTCGACGCCTGGGTGCGCGGTGGACCGGGCCGCCTCGACGACGTGCTCGTCGCCGGCATCAGCCACGGCTTCGGCGGGCGGCCGGGGGTGCGCGAGCTGGTGGCGGGCCTGCGGGTGCGCAACGACGAGCTCCCGCCGGCCGACCGGGTCGCGGTGCACGGGATGGACCTGCCCACCGACGTGACCGCCCCGAGCCCCCGGCCGTACCTCGAGCACCTCCACAGCTACCTCGCCGCGGAGCTCGACGCCGTGGGGACCGACGCGGCCGAGCTCGACCGTCTGCTCGGGCCGGACGAGCCGTGGGCCACCTGGGACGCCCAGGTCGACGCGTCCCGGTCGGTGGGCGCCACCGCGGGCGCCGTCGCCCTGCGCGCCGTGGCCGACGACCTCGTCTCCCTCCTCCACGCCGAGGCCCCGCGCCTCGTCGGGGCGACGTCCCGGCCCGCCTGGGAGGTCGCGGAGCTGCACGGGCGGACCGCGCTCGGGCTCCTGCGCTACCACGCCGCGGCGGCCCGGACGGGCGCCACCGAGGGGGCGCGGGTCTCCAGGATGCTCGGGGTCCGCGACGCCGAGATGGCCCGGAACCTGCTCGCGATCCGTGCCCGCGAGCATCGTCGGGGACCGACCGTCGTCCTGGCCCACGACGGGCACCTCCGGCTCGCCCGCAGCACCTGGGACCCGGGCGACCCCGACCGCGCCTGGTCCTGGGCGTCGGCCGGCGCGATCGTCGCGGCGGTCGGCGACGAGGAGTACGTCCACGTCGCCGGCCCGGCCGAGGTGCCCGGTCCCGACGAGCCGGAGGACCCGACGGTCCTCGACCTCGCCGCGTTCCTGCTCGCCCTGCCCGGGGTGACCCACCTGCGGGCGGACGAGGCCGCCGGCGCCCCGGCCGTCGCGCACGGCGACTGGTTCTTCTACGCCGATCCCGACGACCGCCTGCCCTTCGCGACGATCGTCGTCGGCGACTACCCCGGGCACGACGAGACCTCGCGGCTCGACCGGCCCGGCGTCTTCCGGCTCAACCTCGCCGTGGGCCGCGACGAGATGCCCGGGCCGGCCGACCCGGCCGAGCTCGACCGGTTCCTGCCGCACCCGGTGTACGCCGCGCAGGGCTGGGTGGCGGTGCTGAACCCGGGCGCCGCGCGGTGGGGGGAGATCGACCGGCTGGCCCGTCTGGCCCTGGCGCGGCGGCTCGGCCCGTGATGCCGCTCAGGCCGTGATGCTGCTCAGCCCTTGATGCGCCGCCCCGACGTGCGCGCGGCGGCGACCACCTCGGCGGGGTCGACGCGCGTCGGGGCGCGCTCGGCGAGCACCTGCTCGCCGGCCACCCACACGTCGCGGACGGCCTTCGCGCCGGCCGACCAGACGAGGTTGGAGACGAGCTGGGCGTCGTCGTCGGGGTCGATGAACGCGGCGCCGACATCCGGGCCGTCGAGCTCGACGTGCACCACGTCGGCCCACGCGCCCGGCCGCAGCCGGCCGATGTCGTCGCGCCCGAGGGCCTCGGCGCCGCCGCGGGTCGCGAGGGCCAGGGCGTCGGCGGCGGTCAGGGCGGTGGCGTCCGCGCCGCGCTGCCGGGCGAACAGCGAGGCGAGGCGCTGCTCCTCCCACAGGTCGAGGTCGTCGTTCGAGGCGGGCGAGTCGGTGCCCAGCCCCATCCGCAGCCCGGCGGCGAGCATCTCGGCCACCCTCGCCACGCCCGCCGCGAGCTTCGCGTTCGAGCCGGGGCAGTGGGCGACCGCGACGTCATGCCGGGCGAGGATCTCGACGTCCTGGTCCGACAGCTGGATCGCGTGCGCGGCGAGGACCCGACCCCCGAGGCTGCCGGTGGTCTCCAGCATCGCGGGCACCGACCCGAACACGGCCCGCACCTCGTCGTCCTCCCCCACCGCCTCGGCCACGTGGATGTGCAGCAGCGCGTCGCGCTCGCGGGCCGCGGCGGCCGTCGTCGCGACCGCCTCCGCCGTCAGCGTGTACGCCGAGTGCGCGCCGTAGCCGAGCTCGACGCGGTCGCCCGGGCCGAACCGCAGCCCGTCGGCGTCGATCCACGCCGAGATGCCGTCACGCATCTGCTCCCACGTGCCGAGGCGCTCCATGCCGGGCGCGCTGATGATGCCCGGGGTCATCACGACGCGGGTGCCGAGCTCGAGCACCGCGTCGACGACCTGGTCGGCCCAGAAGTACATCTCGGTCGACGTGGTGACCCCGGCGCGCAGCATCTCCACGCCGCCCGCGAGCATCCCGGCGCGCACGTCGGCGCCCTCGAGCCGCGACTCCGCCGGCCACACCACCTCGGTGAGCCAGCGCATCAGCGGCAGGTCGCCGCCCATGCCGCGCAGCAGCGCGAGCGGGGTGTGGGCGTGGGTGTTGACCAGGCCCGGCATGAGCAGTCCGGACAGGCGCGTGGTCGGCGCGTCGGTCGCGGGCGCGTCGGCGACCGGCCCGACGAAGGCGATGCGCCCGGCGTCGTCGACGTCGACGACCGCGTCGCGCAGGACGGTGACCGCCCCGCCGTCGCAGGGCAGGACGACCGGGGCGTGCAGACGGCGCGCGGACATGGTCACCAGTCTGGTCAGCGCGCGGCGAGCGCCGCCAGCCGGGTGAGCTGGCGACGCGTCGTCGGGACCGTTCGCTACCGCTCGAGCAGCGAGCGCAGGGACCGCAGCGGCTGCAGCCAGGCACCACCGGCGGGCAGCGTGTCGAGGCTGACCCGCGGGAGGGGCTCGCGGAAGACGCCCTCGATCTCCTCGAGGTCGAGGAACGTGACGACCTCGGAGGCCACCGCGAACGCGGCGTACTCCCGGAACCCGATGACCGTGACCCGGATGCCCTGCTCGACGAGGTCCTCGAGCGGCTCCCGGAAGGCGCGCCCGTCGCCCGACGCCACCACGACGTGGGCCAGCGTGCCCTCGGCCAGGCGCGCCGCGATGTGGGCGAGCATGTCGTCGTCGACGTCGGAGTCGTCGGCCGTCTTGGGCTTGGCGAAGACCGCGAAACCGACGTTGCGCAGCGCCTCGACCCACGGCCGCACGATCTCGGTGGAGCCCGGGACGACGTTGGTGAACACGGTCGCCTCGGCCAGGCCCTCCGGCCCGGCGAGGCCCAGGAGCCAGCGGCCGACGGCGTCGAAGCGCGGCCGGAACGCGGACGTCGGACGGGCGCCGAGCAGCGAGCCCAGGCTCATGTCCATGTTCGGCGCGTCCCAGACGAGCAGCGTGCGATCGGGACCCTGGGGGACCTCGATCACCGCGTGGTCCGGCTCCGGCGCCCCGCCGGCGATCCCCCCGGGCACGGTCGCGGCGTGCGCGAGGTCGGCCGGGGAGGGGGCGGGGGAGGGGGACACGGGATCGACTCTAACGGCCCGCCGCCGACGCGTCCGCCGGGCGATCACGACGTCCCCGTCCGTACCAACGGGCCCGGCTCCGCTGCGCTGCGCGTCCTGACCAGCAGCAGGTCCCGGCTCGGCCGGCCCTCCTGCTCGGCGCGGCTCTCGAACTTGGTGCGGGGCCTCCAGGCGGGGCGCGGGGCGAAGCCGCCGTGGGGGTTCTCCAGCCGGGGCTCGGCGTCGGTGACCTCGAGCATCCAGTCCGCGTAGTCGGCGATGTCGGTGGCCAGGTGCAGCGTGGCGCCGGGGCGCAGCCGCGACGCCATCAGGGCGACCGTCTCCGGCTGGACGATGCGGCGCTTGTGGTGGCGGCGCTTGGGCCAGGGGTCGGGGTAGTAGACGCGCAGGTTGTCCAGGGAGTCGGGCGCGATGCGCTCGCGGAGCACGACGAGCGCGTCGCCGCGCAGCAGCCGCAGGTTCTGCAGGTCCGCGGCCTCGATCCGCATGAGGAGCTGACCCAGCCCGGGCGGGTAGACCTCGACGGCGACGTGGTCGGCGTCCGGCTCGGCCTCCGCCAGCGCGGCCGTCGTCTCGCCCATGCCCGAGCCGATCTCGAGGCGCAGCGGGGCGTCCCGGCCGAACCAGGCCACCGCGTCGAGCGAGCCGTCGTCGTGCAGCAGTCCGTGCTCGCCGAGGTCGGCGAGCTCGCAGCCGAACCGGGGCCAGATCCGGTCCCAGGCCCGCTGCTGGCCCGCGGTCATCCGCCCGCCGCGGTCGGCGAAGCTGACGATCCCGCGCCGGGGGTCGGGTCGGTCCGACTCCTCCACCTCGGCGCGCGCTGCCTCTGCCACGACGACGATCCTCACACCCCGGCCCGGGCCGGGCTCGTCACACCCGGCTGCGGGCCCTCCGGCTCAGCCCTCGAGCGCCTGGGTGCGGTCGTTCGGACCGCGCTGCGGACGCCGACCGCCGCCGCGCAGCGAGGCGGCCATGCTCTGGGCCCGCCGGTTGTTCCGGACGCGGGCGAGGACGAAGAGCGTGATCACGTGCAGGACGCCGAGGAACAGCAGGATCATGCCGACCTTGGTGACCACGTAGCGCACGGTGCCCTCGATCTGGAAGGGCTCCCAGGTCGACACCAGGGACATGAACCCGAGCGCGACCAGGTAGTACGCGACCGCGAGCAGGCGGGTGATCGAGGCGGCGACGTCGCGGTCGTCGAAGACGTCACGCAGGAAGCCGAGGCCCGCCCGCATGAGGATCTGCCCGACGATCACCGTGAGGACGAACCCGATCACGACGACGAGCAGGTACGTCCCGGTACTGGGCACGGCTGGGCCTCTCTGGCTCGGTTCCCCGGGCGGTGGCCCCGGCGGGGACAAGCATCCCCGTCCGGCCGATCGGGCGAAACCCGGCACGCCCGTGACTTGTGACGGCTGGGACACCTGATGTGCGCGAACGGCCCCCACGCGCGGGGCGCGCTCCCTACCGTGGCGGCCATGGGTCGATGGGCCGAGGACACCGCGGCCGCCTGCCGCGCTCTCGCGCCGTCGGTGGCGCTGCCGACCGCCGACGCGCTCGACGCGATCGCCGCCCGCGCCACGGCGACGCCGGCCGTCGTCGTGACCGGTCCCGTCTCCTCGGGCAAGTCGACGCTGGTCAACGCGCTGGTCGGTCGTCGCGTCGCGCCCACCGGGGCGGGCGAGTGCACGCGGCTGACGGCCCGCTACACCCGCGGCCCGGTCGACCGGCTCGACGTCGTGCTCACCGACGGCACCCGCCGCCCGCTCCCGCTCGTGGACGGGGGCCGGGTGCCCGCGTCGGTGGGCGACCGGCTCGGGGTCGCCCCGACCGACGTCGACCACCTGCTCGTGACGCTGACCAGCGACGCGCTCGACGGGCTGACCGTGGTCGACACCCCCGGAGCGGGCTCGGCGCGCCGTCCGGCGGCCACGGTCGACGGCCCCGCGGACGCGGAGGCCGCGCTGGTGGTGCTGCCCTCGTCCGCCCGTCCCGACGAGGTCGACCGGCTGGCCGGGGCCGCCCGGCGCGGCCCGCCCGGGGTGGTCGCCGTGCTCGGCCGGGCCGACACGGTGGGCTCGGCGGCGGACGCCGACGTCGTCGCCGCGACCCTCTCCCGCCGGCTCGGCCCGCGGCTCGGGCCGGTCACCCCCGTGGTCGGGCTCCTCGCCGAGACCGCCACCACCGGCGCCCTGCGCACCCCCGACCTGCAGGCCCTCGCCGCCCTCGCGAGCGCCGACCGGGAGACCCTGGCCACCGCCCTGGCCGACCCGGAGCTCTTCCTGCAGACCGCGCTGCCGGTCGACGTGCCCGCCCGTGCCCGCCTGCTCGAGCTGCTCGACCGGCGCGGCATCACCCTCGCCGTCACCCTGCTGCGCGAGCGGCCCGGCGCGGGGGTGGGCGACGTGTGCGCGGCCCTGCTCGCCGCCTCGGGGCTCGACGAGGTGGTCGCCCGGCTCCGCGCCGAGGTCCGGGCCCGGGCCGACCTGCTCGCGGCCGTCGCGGCGGAACGCCGCGTCGAGGCCCTCGCCCCGGCCGAGCTCGCGGCCCTGCGCGCCGACCGGCCGGCGGGGCGGGCGGTGCCGTTCTCGGGGCGCGACGCCGAGCTCCGCGCCGACCTCGTCGAGGACCTGCGTGCCCGGCCCTTCCACCTCGACCTCGACCTGGCCGGGGCCACCGCCCGCCACCGCAGCGGCGCCCTCGACCTGCCCGCCGACCTCGGCGAGGAGCTGGAGCTGCTGGCCGACCCCGGTGCCGCCCTGCCCGCCCGGCTGGGCCTCGGGGAGGGCGAGCTCGCGGGGCACGCCGCACGCCGGGCCGCGGCCTGGCGGGGCTACGCGGCCTGGGGCACCCCGCCCGCGCGGGCCGACGTCGCCGAGGCCGTCCACCGCGGGTGGGCCCGGATCTGGGGGGAGCTCACGCGGTGAGCACGGCGCTGCCCGACGAGGTGGCGGCGGCGCGGCGGGGGCTCGACCGGGCGCTCGCCGACCGCGGCGCGCCGTCCTCGCCGGCATCCCCGGCCGACGGTTCCGGCGGGGCTCCCGTGGTGGCCGTGGTGGGCGCCCCGGGACGAGGCCGCCGGGCGCTGGTGGGGGCGCTGCTCGACCTCGACCCCGATCCCGGCCCCGACCGGTTCACCGACGAGCCGGGCGGGGTGCCGCTGCTCGAGGAGCTCGACCTGCTGCTCCCGCGCCGCACCCGCGACGGCGCCTGGGACCCCGGCCCCGCCTCGATGCTGCTCGTCGTGGTCGGCGCGGGCGCCCCGCTCGACCGGGACGAGCTCGACCGCCTCGCGGCCGTCGCGGGCGAGGTGGAGACGGTCGTGTTCGCGCTCGTCGGCACCGAGGCCCACCGCGGCTGGCGGACGGTCCTGGAGGCCGACCGCGACCTCGTCGCCGAGCACGTGCCCCGCCTCGCCGGCGCCGAGTGGTTCCCGGTGTCCCCGGTGCTCGCCCGCGCCGCGCGGGGCACCGGTCCGGAGGGCGAGCAGCGCCGCCGGGCGGCCGGGATCGCGCCGCTGCAGCGGCGGCTGCACCAGCTCGTCGCCCGGCGCCGGCGGATGCTCGACGAGGCCAACGCCCTGCGGGCGGGCGTCACGGCCCTGTCGGGGACGCGGCCGGGGACGGACCGGGGTCGTCGTCGGACCGAGCTGGAGATCGCCCGGACGAGCCTGCGCCGCGAGCACCACGTGCGCTGGCGCGCCGAGCTCGCCGGCGCCCGCGTCGCCGCGGTCGACGACCTCGGGCGGCGGATCCGGGCCCTCGGGGCACGGCACCGCGAGCGCATCGACACCGCGTCGCGAGCCGGGCTCGCCGACCTGGGCCCGGAGGTGGCCCGGGACCTCACCGCGGTCGCGGAGGCCGTCGTGGCCGAGCTCGGGGAGCGGCTGCGGAGGCTCGTCGGCGGGACCCTCGCCGGTCTGCTCTCCCCCGCGGAGCTCGCCCGGCTGCGGCTCCCGGCCCCCGAGGCCCGGCCGGACGTCCCGGTCCCCGCCCCGCGGGCGCCCGACCGGCTGCTCGTGGTGGCGGGGGCCTCCGGCGGGCTCGGGCTCTCCCGGCTGGCCCTGCTGCCGCTGCTCGCCGTGCCGGTCGCCCCCGTCGTCGGGGCGGCGCTGGTGCCGGTGTCGGTGGGGATCGGGCTGGGCGCGGCCACGTGGCTGGCCCGGGCCCGGCGGAGAGCCGCCGAGCGGGCGCACGCGCGGACGTGGCTCGCCGAGGCCCTCGGGCAGGCCCGGACCGACCTCGAGCGCGTGCTGGTCGACGCCCTCATCGTCGCCGACCGGGAGATCACGCTCGCCCTCGACCGGGCCCTCGACGAGCGCGGCCGCGCCCTCGACGCCGAGCTCTCCGCCCTCGCCGAGCAGGACCGCCGCGACCGGGCGCGGGAGGTCCGGACCGCCGAGGCGGTCGCCCGGGCCGAGGCGGTCCTGGCCCGGCTCGCCCACGTCCGCGACACGACCTAGGCGACTTCCCCCGAACGGCCACCACGGACCCGACGAGGTCCCTACCGTCGCGGGCATGGCCGAGTTCGCCGTCGACCCCACCGTGCCGGGGCCGGGAGAGCCCCCGGGCCCCGGGCACGTCCCGTGGCCGGCCCCGGCCGGTCCGCCCGAGCTGCTGACCGGGGACCTCGTCCCGGGCGCGCCCGTCCTCGACGCCCCCACCCTCGACTCCGACCTCGACGGGCTCGCCGACACCACGATCGCCCCGCTGGGCGACGACCTCGTCCTCGCCACCGACCCCGACCACGACGGGCACGCCGACCTCGTCACCCGCGTCGGTGTCCACGGCGTGGTGACGAGCCGGTACGGCCCCGACGGCCGGGTGGAGACCGAGGACCACCCGTGGGGGGCGCCGCCGCCCCCTCCCCCGTCGGTCGATCCCCGGACCGGGGAGTGGACGCGCGGCTGACCGACGGCCTCCTCGGGTACGGTCCGGCCGTGCCGGACGCCGGAGACACCCCACCCGCGCGCCCCGTCGACGAGGACTTCCTCGCGCTGCCGCTGCGGTCGGTCGCCGACGCGGCGCTGCAGGTGGCCCGCGACGCGGGGGTCGAGCACGCCGACGTGCGGGTGCACCGCCTGCGCAGCCAGTCACTCGAGCTGCGCGACGCCCGGGTGGTGAGCTCGTCCGACTCCGACCGGGTGGGCCTCGCGGTCCGGGTGCTCCGCCACGGGGTCTGGGGGTTCGCCGCGCACGTCGACGTGACGCCCTCCGCGGCCGTCGCGACCGCGCGCCGCGCCCTCGACGTCGCCGCGACCCTGGCGCCGGTGGCCCGCGAGACGGTCACGCTCGCCGCGGAGCCGGTGCACGCCGACCGCACCTGGGTCTCGCCCTACGACACCGACCCGTTCGCGGTCGACCCGGGCGACCGGATCGGGCTGCTCGCGCAGCGCTCGTCGACCCTGCTCGCCGCACCGGGCGTCGACCACGTCGAGGCGTCGTGCCTGCTGGTCAAGGAGCAGACCTTCTACGCCGACCTCGCCGGCACCGTCACCACGCAGCAGCGGGTGCGGGTCGACCCGGGGGTGAGCGTCACCGCGGTCGACCGGGAGGGCGGCGGGTTCGAGTCGCTGCGCACCGTCGCCCCGCCGGCCGGGCGCGGGTGGGAGTACCTGACCGGGACCGGCTGGGACTGGGACGCCGAGCTGGCCGAGCTCCCCGGGCTGCTGGCCGAGAAGCTGCGGGCGCCGTCGGTCACCGCCGGGCCCACCGACCTCGTCATCGACCCGACGAACCTGTGGCTGGTGATCCACGAGTCGATCGGGCACGCCACCGAGTACGACCGGGCGATCGGCTACGAGGCCGCCTACGCCGGCACGAGCTTCGCGACGCCCGACCAGCTCGGCACCCTGCGCTACGGCAGCGAGGTCCTCCAGGTCACGGGCGACCGCACCGAGCCGCACGGCCTGGCGTCGGTGGGCTACGACGACGACGGCGTCGCCACCGGCGAGTTCGACCTGATCCGCGACGGGGTGCTCGTCGGCTACCAGGTCGACCGCTCCTTCGCGCCGCGCCTCGGGTTGGAGCGCTCCAACGGCTGCGCCTACGCCGACTCCGCCGGGCACGTCCCGATGCAGCGGATGGCGAACGTGTCGATCACCCCCGACCCCGGCGCCGACGTCTCCACCACCGAGCTCATCTCGCGGGTCGACGACGGCATCTACGTGGTGGGCGACCGCTCCTGGTCGATCGACATGCAGCGCTACAACTTCCAGTTCACGGGCCAGCGCTTCTACCGGATCGCGAACGGCGAGCTCGCCGGGCAGGTCCGCGACGTCGCCTACCAGGCCACGACCACCGACTTCTGGGGCGCGCTGGAGGCGGTCGGCGGCCCGTCGACCTGGCGCCTCGGCGGCGCCTTCACGTGCGGCAAGGCCCAGCCGGGACAGGTCGCGCCGGTGAGCCACGGCTGCCCGAGCGCCCTGTTCCGCGGCATCAACGTCCTCAACACCGCCACGGAGGGTTCCCGGTGAGCGCCGTCCTCGTCGAACGCGCCCTCGAGGCCGCGCGGCGCATCCGGCCCGACGCCGGGGCCGCCGTGCTCGTGCGGGAGACCAGCGAGGCCGTCCTGCGCTGGGCGAACTCCACCATGACGACCAACGGGGTCACCACCGACCGCACGCTCGGCCTCGTCCTGCTGGTGCCGCTGCGCGCCGGCGGGACCGGCGCGGGCGTGGTGCGGCTCTCCGCCCCCGACGACCTCGTCGGGACGGGCGCGGTCGACGACGCGGTCCGGGCCGCCGTGCACGCCGCCGAGCAGTCGGGCGCCGCCCGCGACGCCGCCGAGCTGCCGCCGCCGACCGGACCGGCCGACGCCGACTTCGACGAGGGCCCCGGCGAGACGTCCGCCGGGGTGTTCGCCGGACTCGCGAGCGACCTCGGGGAGTCCTTCTCCTCCGACCTGAGCGCGGGCTTCGCCGACCACCACGTCACGACGACGTGGCTGGGCACGTCGGCCGGGGTGCGCCGCCGGTGGGTGGAGCCGGGCGGCGCGGTGGAGGTCAACCTCAAGGACCCGTCGTCGGGGTCCTCGGTGTGGGGCGGGACCTCCACCCGCGACTTCACCGACGTCGGGCTGCCGGCGCTGCTCGACGGCCTGCGCGGGCGGCTGGCCTGGGGCCGGCGCCGGATCGCCCTCGACGCCGGGCGCTACGAGACGCTGCTCCCGCCGTCGGCCGTCAGCGACTTCATGATCTACCTGGCGTGGTCGATGGGCGGGCGGCCCGCGCAGGAGGGACGCAGCGCGCTCTCCCGGCCCGGGGGCACCCGCGTCGGCGAGCAGCTCACGACGCTGCCGCTCACCCTCGCCGGCGACCCCGACGCCCCGGGCTTCCCCGCCCTCGTCCACGAGCCGGTCCTCGCCACCACCAGCTCGGGCGACGAGGTGTCGGTCTTCGACAACGGCGCGACCACCCGGCGGGTCGAGTGGCTGCGCGACGGCCGCGTGAACGAGCTCGCCTACCCCCGCGCGGCCGCGGCCGAGTTCGCCGCCGCCGGGGCCCGGTTCGCCCCGCCGCCGGAGAACCTGCTGCTCACCGGCGGGTCGGCGGCGTCGCTGGAGGAGATGGTCGCGGGCACCGGGCGGGGCCTGCTGCTGACCTGCCTCTGGTACATGCGCGAGGTCGACCCGGAGACGATGCTGCTGACGGGCCTGACCCGCGACGGCGTCTACCTCGTCGAGGGCGGCGAGGTGGTCGGCGAGGTGAACAACTTCCGGTTCAACGAGTCGCCGCTCGACCTCGTCCGGCGGGCCGCCGAGGCGGGCGCCACCGAGCGCACGCTGCCGCGGGAGTGGAAGGACTGGTTCACCCTCGTCGCCATGCCCCCGCTGCGGATCCCCGACTTCAACATGTCCTCGGTGTCGCAGGCGAGCTGACGCCGGTCAGGGGCGTGACGTGATCGTTGCGCCCGGCGCGATGACGCGCGTCGTCCGCCGGGAACCCGGACGACATGTCGCAGACCGCCCGCCCCACCGGCTCCCGTGCCGGCTCCGCCGCCCGCGGGGTGCTCGGTCTCGTCGGCGGGGTCGTCCGCCTCGTCACCGGCCTCTTCGCGACGATCCTCGTGGTCCACGTCGTGCTCCGGGTCCTCGGCGCCAACCCGGACAACACGGTGTCGCAGCTGGTCGCCGCCGGCGCCGACGGGCTCACCCTCGGGCTGCGCGACCTGTTCGTGCTCGGCGACCCCACCGTGCAGGTGATCGTGTCCTACGGCCTGCCCGCGCTCGTGTGGCTGCTCGTCGGCGCCGTGGTCGTCGGGATCCTCCGCCTGCTCGGTCGCCCGCGCTCCGGGCTCGCCTGACGCTCCCCCCGGGAGGACACACCGGGAGGGCACACTGGGATCGTGGGCAAGGTCGTGATGCGGTACCCCGGGACGGACGCCTGGGAGGCCGCCGAGGTCCCCGTCCGCGGCGGCTTCGCCGACCTCGCCTCGCTCGTCGGCGAGGGCGGGGTGTGCGTCCTGTCCGGTGCCGGGCTGTCCACCGACTCGGGGATCCCCGACTACCGGGGCCCGTCGAGCTCGGCCCGCAAGCACTCCCCGATGACCTACGAGGCCTTCGTCGGCGACCCGGCGGCCCGGCACCGCTACTGGGCCCGCAGCCACGTCGGCTGGCCCCAGATCGCCGGCGCCCGCCCCAATCCCGGGCACGAGGCGGTGGCCGCGCTGCAGCGCTGCGGCCTCGTCCGGGACGTGATCACCCAGAACGTCGACGGGCTGCACCAGGCCGGCGGCGCCCGCGACGTCGTCGAGCTGCACGGCGCGCTCGCCCGGGTGGTGTGCCTGGGCTGCCGCGCCGAGCTCGACCGGGCCGACGTGCAGGCGCGGCTCGCCGCCGCGAACCCGGCCTTCGACGAGGCCGTGACCGCGGTGCGGCACCGCGACGTCAACCCCGACGGCGACGTCGAGCTGCCCGACGAGCTCGTCGCGCGGTTCACGATGATCGACTGCCCGGTGTGCGGGGTGGGCCCGCTGAAGCCCGACGTGGTGTTCTTCGGGGAGTCGGTGCCGCGCCCGCGGGTGGCGCACTGCTTCGACCTCGTGGGGCGGGCGCGCACCCTGCTGGTCCTGGGTTCGTCACTCGCCGTGATGTCCGGGCTGCGGTTCGCCCGGGCCGCCACCCGGGCGGGGATTCCTGTGGCGATTGTCACCGCCGGGCCCAGTCGCGGCGACGACCTCGCCGGGGTGCGCCTGGACACACCGCTCGGCAACGTCCTTCCCGCCCTGGTCAGGGCCCTGCGCGCCTGAATCGTTCAGCTTGATCGTGGAAGTGGTGCCTGAGACACCAGGTAGCGGTTCCGTCTGCAACATCTGTCGTTAACGTCGTAGTACTCCGACGGGGCCACACGGCGATGTGTCTCGGCCGCCCGAATGCCTGCATGCCGGTGCATCACAGGGCGTGGCGTCGGCGGGACGACCCGCGTGGTCGTCGTACGGGAGGACCGGCGAGACGATCGAGGAGTGACACGACGTATGACGGCCGCACCGACCATCCCCGGGCTCGACAATCCGCCGCTGCAGCGCCAGGAGGTGCTGGACTGGGTCGCGGAGGTCGCCGAGCTCACCACGCCGGACCGGGTGGTCTGGTGTGACGGGTCGCCGGAGGAGTGGACGCGTCTCACCGACGAGCTCGTCGAAGCCGGCACCTACACGCGGCTCGACCCGGAGAAGAAGCCCAACTCGTTCTACGCCGCCTCCGACCCCGACGACGTCGCGCGGGTCGAGGAGCGCACGTTCATCTGTTCGGTGGAGCCCGGCGACGCCGGGGTCACCAACAACTGGATGGACCCGGGCGAGATGAAGGCGACCATGCGCGAGCTCTACCGGGGCTGCATGCGGGGTCGCACGATGTACGTCATCCCGTTCTGCATGGGGCCGACGAACGCGGAGCACCCGAAGCTGGGCGTCGAGATCTCCGACAGCGCCTACGTCGTCACCTCGATGCACATCATGACCCGCATGGGGGCCGAGGTGTACTCGCGCCTCGAGGGCGCGGACGCCGAGTGGGTCCCCGCGCTGCACTCCGTGGGTGCGCCGCTCGAGCCGGGCCAGGCCGACGTGAAGTGGCCCTGCAACGACACGAAGTACATCAGCCACTTCCCGGAGTCCCGCGAGATCTGGAGCTTCGGCTCCGGCTACGGCGGCAACGCGCTGCTGGGCAAGAAGTGCTACTCGCTGCGCATCGCCTCGGTGATGGCGCGCGACGAGGGCTGGCTCGCCGAGCACATGCTGATCCTCAAGCTGATCAGCCCGGAGGACAAGGCGTACTACGTCGCCGCCGCCTTCCCGTCGGCCTGCGGCAAGACCAACCTCGCGATGCTGCAGCCCACCATCCCGGGCTGGCGCGCCGAGACGGTCGGCGACGACATCGCCTGGATGCGCTTCGGCCCCGACGGCCGGCTCTACGCGGTCAACCCGGAGTTCGGCTTCTTCGGTGTCGCCCCCGGCACCAACTGGAACACCAACCCGAACGCCATGCGCACCATCGAGCAGGGCAACGCCCTGTTCACCAACGTCGCGCTGACCGACGACGGCGACATCTGGTGGGAGGGCCTGGAGGGCGACCCCCAGCACCTCACCTCGTGGACCGGGGACGAGTGGACGCCGGGCTCGGCGAAGCCGGCCGCCCACCCGAACTCGCGCTACACCGTGCCGATCTCGCAGTGCCCCGTGGTCGCCCCCGAGTGGGAGGACCCGCAGGGTGTGCCGATCTCGGCGATCCTCTTCGGCGGCCGCCGCAAGACGACCGTCCCGCTGGTCACCGAGTCGTTCGACTGGCAGCACGGCACCTTCATGGGCGCCACGATGTCGAGCGAGATGACCGCCGCGGCCAAGGGCGGCAAGGGCCAGGTCCGCCGCGACCCGATGGCGATGCTGCCCTTCCTGGGCTACAACGTCGGCGACTACTTCCAGCACTGGGTCGACACCGGCAAGAACGCCGACGCCACGAAGCTGCCGAAGATCTTCTACGTCAACTGGTTCCGCCGGGGCGAGGACAACCGCTTCCTGTGGCCCGGGTTCGGCGAGAACAGCCGCGTCCTGAAGTGGATCATCGAGCGGCTCGAGGGCAAGGCCGCCGCCACCGAGACGCCGATCGGGCACATTCCGAGCGCCGACCAGATCGACATCGACGGGCTCCAGGAGCCGCTCGAGGACATCGAGGCGTCGCTGCGCTTCGACGTCGACGAGTGGCGCGAGGAGCTGCCGCTCATCCAGGAGTGGTTCGACAAGATCGGCGACTCCCTGCCCACGTCGATGCGCGACGAGCTCGAGGCCCTGAAGCAGCGCCTCGGCGCCTGACGACGGCTCTCCCCGTGGAGCGAACGGCACTTCCGCTGCGATAGAAGCAGCGGGAGTGCCGTTCGCTCGTTCCGGGGGTGGTTCCCGACGACGAGTCCGGCGGCTGGGGCACGATGACCTCGTGCTCGAGTTCCTGCGCGGCCTGGGTGAGAGCGTCGGCGCCTGGCTGTACGTGATCGCCGGCGGGCTGGCGTTCGGGGAGGCCGCGATCATGGTCGGGGTCGTGCTCCCCGGCGAGACCGCCCTCCTCGTCGCGGGCTTCGCCGCCCACCAGGGGATCATCGCGCTGGTTCCCATGATCGTCGTGGCGATCGTCTGCGCGATCGCGGGCGACTCGGTGGGCTACGAGGTCGGGCGCCTCGTCGGTCCCCGGCTGCGCGCCTCCCGGGCCGGCCGCTTCGTCGGGGAGCACCGCTGGGAGGCCACCGACGGGTTCCTGCGCCGCCACGGCGGCAAGGCCGTCCTCCTGGGGCGCGGCACCGCCCTGCTGCGCGCCCTCGTCCCGGGGATGGCCGGCATGGCCCGCATGCCCTACCTGCGCACCTTCCTGCCCTGGAACGCCGTCGGCGGGATCCTCTGGGGCGGGGGCTGCGTGCTGCTCGGGTACCTGTTCGCGCTCAGCCTGGAGACCGTGGCCCGCTACCTCGCGTGGGGCCCGGTGCCCGTCGTCGTCGTGGTGGCGGCCGTGCTGATCGTCCGGGAGGTGCGCAAGCGGCGGCGCGAGCAGGCCTCGAACCCGACATCGGTCACGAAACGGTAAGAGCGCTGGTGCGTACCTCTACACCGACCTAACATCCGCGGGTCCACTCCCACCTCTGTCAGGCAGGACCCGCCGATGTCGTCCTCCACCGCGGACCGGGCCGCCCCCGACCCGGTTCCCGCCCATGACGGGCCGGCTCAGCCCGCCTTCCGGTTCCGTGCCTGGAACCTGCTCCTGCTCGTGCCGCTGATCAGCCTGATCACGCCCGTGTTCAACATGCGCGACCCCGAGCTCTTCGGGCTGCCGTTCTTCTACTGGTTCCAGATGGCGGTGATCCCGCTCGGGATCCTCTGCACGCTCGCGGTCCACCTGCTGACCCGGCACGACGACGAGGAGGGCGCCCGATGACCGGCGCACAAGTGGTCCAGCTCGTCGTGTTCCTGCTGCTGTTCGTCGCCGTCGCCGTCATGGGCTTCATGGCGAGCCGCTGGCGCCGCGCCGACGACCTCGAGCACCTCGACGAGTGGGGGCTCGGCGGACGCAAGTTCGGGACGTGGGTGACGTGGTTCCTGCTCGGCGGTGACCTCTACACCGCCTACACGTTCGTCGCGATCCCGGCGCTGCTGTTCTCCTCCGGCGCCCTCGGCTTCTACGCGGTGCCCTACACGATCATCGCGTTCCCGCTGGTCATGCTGCCGCTGCTGCGGCTCTGGTCGGTGTCGCGGGTCCACGGCTACGTCACCCCGGCCGACTTCGTCCGCGGGCGCTACGACTCCCCGCTGCTCGCCCTGGCCGTCGCCGTCACCGGCATCGTCGCGACGATGCCCTACATCGCCCTGCAGCTCGCGGGGCTCGAGGCGGTCCTGCGCACCATCGGGCTCAACGGCACCGGCTTCTGGGGCCACGCCCCGCTGTTCGTGGCGTTCGTCGTGCTCGCCGCCTACACCTACCAGTCGGGCCTGCGGGCGCCGGCGCTGATCGCCGTGGTCAAGGACGTGCTGATCTACGTCGTGATCATCGTGGCGATCATCTACCTGCCCGCCAAGCTCGGCGGCTGGGGCGCGATCGTCGACGCGGGGGCGGCCAAGCTCGCCACCCCGTCGCCGGCCACCGGCCAGCCGGCCGGGTCGACGCTGCTCACGGCGAACAACCAGCTCCAGTACGCCACGCTCGCTCTCGGGTCGGCCCTGGCGCTCTTCCTCTACCCGCACTCGATCACCGGCGTGCTCTCGAGCGCGAGCCGCGGCACGATCCGCCGGAACATGACCGCGCTGCCGGCCTACTCGTTCCTGCTGGCCCTGCTCGCACTGCTCGGCTACGTCGCGATCGCCGCGGGCACGAAGCCGATCGTCAACGGCTCCACCGGGCGGCCCGACTCGAACACGATCGTCCCGGCGCTGTTCGCGGGCCAGTTCCCCCCGTGGTTCGCGGGCGTCGCGTTCGCCGCCATCGGGGTCGGCGCGCTGGTGCCGGCCGCGATCATGTCGATCGCCGCCGCCAACCTCTGGACCCGCAACATCTACAAGGAGTACCTGCGCCGCGACGCCACGCCGGCCGACGAGGCCAAGCAGGCCAAGCTCGCGTCGCTCGTGGTCAAGGTCGGGGCGGTGCTGTTCATCGTCGTCGTCGACCCGCAGTTCTCCGTGGACCTGCAGCTCATCGGCGGCGTGATCATCCTGCAGACGCTGCCGTCGGTGGCCATCGCGCTCTACACCCGCTGGTTCCACCGGTGGGCGCTGCTCGCGGGCTGGGCGGTCGGCCTCCTCTGGGGGATGATCATGCTCTACGGCATCCCCAACCCGGTGAACGGCAAGCAGCACTTCGGCGGCTCCGCCCTCGCGCTGGGCAAGCTCGACCTGTTCGGCTGGCTGCCGTTCGAGGGCTCCAGGGTCCAGATATACGTCGGCGCGGTGGCCCTGATCGGCAACCTCGTCGTCGCGGTCGTCGTCACCCTGATCCTGCGGGCCACGAGGACGGCCCCGGGGATCGACCGCACCACGAGCGACGACTACCACGCGACCCGCGTGCCGGAGGACACGAAGCCGGACGTCGTCTCGTCGGTCTAGGAGGCCCGTGGGCTCCGCCACGGCGGAGCCCACGAGGTCCCTGCCCTACGATCCCGCGCCATGACCAGCACGGCGTCGCGCACCGCGCCGTTCCTTCCCGCCTACGGCCACGGCACCCTCACCGAGGTCATGCCGTCGATGGCGGCAGCACTCGACGTCCCGGGCTTCACCGACACGCTCGGCGTCGCCCGCCACCGCGGGGACGTCACTGCGGCGGGCCTCCTGCTGATCGACGGCATGGGCGCCGAGCTGCTCGCCGCCCACCCGCACGACGCCCCGGCCCTGCACGAGCTCGCGTCCTCGGCCGACTCGCGTCGGCTCACGGCCTGCTTCCCGGCGACGACGGCGGTCTCGATCACCTCGCTCGGGACCGGCCTGACGCCCGGGGCGCACGGCATCGAGGGCTACTCGATGGCGGTCCCGCCGCCCGACGACCCCGGCGCGGCCCCGGACGTCGTCCTGAACACCCTGCGCTGGTGCGCGCACGGCTCGACCGACCCGGTCGACCTGATCGCCGACCTCCCCCCGGAGGCCGTCCAGCCGCACCCGACGGTGCTGCAGCGGGCGGCGCGCGCCGGGGTGGCCGTGACGCGGGTGGCGCCCGAGGTGCAGCGCCGCTCGGGCCTCACGCGGGCCGCCCTGCGGGGCGGGCGCTTCCACGGCGTCTCGGCGCTCGGCGACCTGGCCGCGGAGTTCCTGCACGGTCTCGCGGTGGAACCCGAGGAGCGGGCCCTGGCCTACGCCTACCACGGGGACCTCGACGCGATCGGCCACGAGCACGGGCCCGGCAGCCTGCCCTGGCGGATGCAGCTGCAGATCGTCGACCGGCTGGTCGCGGCGATCGCGGAGTGCCTGCGGCCCGGGGCGGTGCTGCTGGTGGTGGCCGACCACGGGATGGTGACCACCGACCGGGGCTGGCACGTCGACCTCGACCTCACCCCCTCCCTGCTCACCGGGGTGCGACGCCTGGCCGGGGAGACGCGGGTCCGCCACGTGTACGCGATGCCCGGCGCGGCCGACGACGTGCTCGCGGCGTGGACCGCCGAGCTCGCCGACGCCGCCTGGGTGGTCTCCCGCGAGGAGGCGATCGAGCAGGGCTGGTTCGGTCCCACCGTCAGCGACACGGCCCGCGGCCGCATCGGCGAGGTGGTGGCGGCCGCGCGCGACCAGTGGACGCTGGTCCGCTCGCGCATCGAGCCGCGCGAGACGTCGCTGGTGGGACACCACGGGTCGCTGACGTCCGCCGAGCAGCTGGTGCCCCTGCTCGTCGCGCGCGGTTGACCCCGTTCCTCCGTTCGGGCCGCATCGGGGGCCGATCCGGGGTGGGCGGTGCGCATCCGCGCGACCCGGGCCATACGCTGCCCTCACGAGTGCACGTGGGAGGGGGAACACCCGTGGACCGACACGCGCACGACGGGGACGCGAGCGGCAGCAGGGACGACGAGGAGCGCGACCGGCTCCTGGTGCGTCTGCGCGCCTCGATCGCCCACCACCCGCTGCTGGTCGGCGGACCGTTGATCGCCGTCGCGATCGTCGCGGGGTTCCGCGACGTGCGGGAGAGCAGCGTGGTCTCCCTCGCCGCGGTCGTCGTCTTCATCGTCGTGCAGCTGTTCACGCTCGCCCACGACGACCGCCTCTGCCTGCGCTGCATCGCCGACAGCCCGGCCGACCCGGCGCTCGTCGTCGAACGCCGCCGGCCCCTGCTGCGCCTGTTCCACTCCGCGACCACCGGCGCCGGCATCGCGACGCTCGTCGGGATCGCCGCCGTGGGAGTCGCGGCGGGCCTGTTCATCAGGCCCGGCTGGGGCGACCTGGTGCTGCTCCTGCCGCTGGGCACGATGGTCCTCACCGTGCTGCACCGCCGGGTGGAGCCGTGGTGCCCGTACTGCGGCTGGGGTCGCGACGACGACGGCGAGGACACCCCCGACCCGACGCCCGACCCGGACGTCGCGGCGCCGCTCTCGCGGACCTAGCCTCGCGCGAGTGTCCGACCAGCCCTCCCCCGAGGTCGCCGAGCTCGCCGGCCGTGTCTTCACGATGGCCCGGGACGGCGACGCCGCCTCCCTGGCCGCCTACGTCGACGCCGGGGTCCCGGTGAACCTGACGAACGACTCCGGCGACACGCTCGTCATGCTCGCGGCCTACCACGGGCACGCCGACGCGGTCCGGGTCCTCGTCGCCCGCGGCGCCGACGTGAACCGGCTCAACGACCGCGGCCAGGCGCCCGTGGCCGGGGCGGTGTTCAAGGGCGAGGACGACGTGGTGCGCGCGCTGGTCGAGGGCGGCGCCGACCCGACGGCCGGGCACCCCACCGCGGTCGACACCGCGCGGATGTTCGGCCGGGAGGACCTGCTCGGGGTCCTGCGGTCCCCCGACCCGGCGGGATGACCTCGGGCCGGTGCCGCGTTGCCCCCGTATGGGCATCCCGATCTCGGTCCTCGACCTCTCCCCGGTCCCCTCCGGGGCGCCCGCCTCGCAGGCCCTGCACGACACCGTCGAGCTCGCCCGCACCGCCGAGGCCGCCGGCTACCGGCGCTTCTGGCTCGCCGAGCACCACGGCATCGCGTCCGTCGCGAGCTCCGCCCCCGAGGTGATGATCGCCGCCGTCGCGAGCGCCACCCGCACGATCCGGGTCGGCTCCGGCGGCATCATGCTGCCCAACCACAGCCCGCTGAAGGTGGCCGAGACGTTCCGGGCGCTCGGTGGGCTGTTCCCGGAGCGGATCGACCTCGGCATCGGCCGCGCGCCCGGCACCGACCCGCGCACCGCGATCGCGCTGCGCCGCTCGCACGAGGCGCTCACCGCCGACGACTTCCCCGACCAGTTCACCGAGCTGCGCGGCTACGTCGACGGGTTCGACGCCGACCACCCCTTCGCCGGGATCACCGCCTCGCCCGACGACGTCCCGCTGCCGCCGGTCTGGATCCTCGGGTCGAGCTACTACGGCGCGCAGGCCGCCGCGGCGTTCGGCACCGGCTTCGCCTACGCGGGCCACTTCGGCGGCGCCGACGCGGGGGAGGCCACCCGCATCTACCGGCGGTCGTTCCGCCCGAGCACCGCGGCCGGGTCGCAGGAGCCCCACGTGATCCTGGGGGCCGCCGCGATCGCGCATCCCGACGCCGAGCGCGCCCGGGCCCTGGGCCGCGCCAACGCGCTGTCGATGGCCCGGCTGCGCACCGGGCGTCCCGGCCCGCTGCCGAGCCCGGAGGAGGCGCTCGCCCACGACTGGAGTGCCGCCGAGGAGCAGGTGGCCCGCTCGATGGCCCCGAAGGTGTCGGTGGGGACGCCCGAGCAGGTCGCCGAGGACCTCGTCCGGAAGGCCCGCGAGGCCGACGCCGACGAGCTCATGATCACCACCGCGATCCACGACCCCGAGGAGCGCCGGCAGTCGCTGCGTCTGGTGGCCGAGGCGCTGGGGGCGTCCGCGCTCGTCGGGGCCTGACCCGGTTGGAGCGAACGGCACTTCCGCTCACAGAGAAGCAGCGGAAGTGCCGTTCGCTCCAGCGGTCAGAGCGCCGCGAGGATGTCCTCGACCCGCTTCTTCGCGTCCCCGAAGATCATCGAGGTGTTCTCGCGGAAGAACAGCGGGTTCTGCACGCCCGCGTAGCCGACGGCCATCGAGCGCTTGAAGACGATGACGTTCTTCGCCTCCCACACCCGCAGCACCGGCATGCCGGCGATCGGGCTGCCCGGGTCGTCCATCGCGGCCGGGTTGACGGTGTCGTTGGCGCCGATCACGAGGACCACCGAGGTGGCCGCGAGGTCGTCGTTGATCTCGTCCATCTCGAGGACGACGTCGTAGGGCACCTTCGCCTCGGCGAGCAGCACGTTCATGTGCCCGGGCAGCCGGCCCGCGACGGGGTGGATGCCGAAGCGCACCTCGATGCCCTTGTCGCGCAGCCGGCGGGTCAGGTCGGCCACCGGGTACTGCGCCTGGGCGACGGCCATGCCGTACCCGGGGGTGATGACGACCGACGAGGCCTCGCGCAGCATCTCCGCGACCTCGTCGGGCGTCGTCTCCCGGTGCTCGCCCTCGACGTCGGCGGCCGCGGTCCCCGACTCGACGCCGAAGCCCCCGGCGATGACCGAGAGGAACGAGCGGTTCATCGCCTGGCACATGACGTAGGACAGGAATGCACCGGACGAGCCGACGAGGGCGCCGGTGACGATCAGCAGGGTGTTGTTGAGCAGGAAGCCCGACGCCGCCGCGGCCCAGCCCGAGTAGCTGTTCAGCATCGACACGACGACCGGCATGTCGCCGCCGCCGATCGAGGCCACGAGGTGCCAGCCGAGGGCGAGCGCCACCCCGGTGATCGCGATCATCACGCCGAGCGAGGGCGCGACGGTGAAGGCGACGGTGAGCGCGGCGAAGGCCACGAGCGCGCCGAGGTTCAGCAGGTTCTTGCCCGGCAGGGTCAGCGGGCGCGACTTCATGCGCCCGGAGAGCTTGCCGTAGGCGACGATCGAGCCGGTGAAGGTGACGGCGCCGATGAACACGCCGACGCCGACCTCGACCGAGTGGATGCCGAGCAGCTCCGGCGCCACCGTGGTCTGCGCGGCGCCGAGCGCCTCGACCTCCAGGTAGCCGTTCCAGCCGACGAGCACCGCGGCGAGCCCGACGAACGAGTGGAGCAGCGCGATCAGCTCGGGCATGCCGGTCATCTCGACGACGCGGGCCCGCCAGAGACCCACACCTCCGCCGATGACGAAGCCCGCGACGAGCAGCGCCACGGCGCCCGCCTCGAGCGAGCCGGCGGCGAGGACGACGGTGGCGACGAGAGCGACCGCCATGCCGGCGATGCCGTAGACGACGCCGTTGCGGGCCGTCTCGTGCTTCGACAGCCCCGCGAGGCTCATGACCGTGAGCAGTGCGGCGACGATGTAGGCGGCGGTGGCCGCTGCTTCGGGGCTCATCAGGCCGGACCCTTCGTGAACATGGCGAGCATGCGGCGGGTCACCGCGAAGCCGCCGACGATGTTGATGCTGGCGAGGACGATCGCGACGAACGCGAGGATCGACACCGTCAGGCCGTGCTGCCCGAACTGCAGGAGCGCCCCGACCACCACGACGCCGGAGATGGCGTTGGTGACCGACATCAACGGGGTGTGCAGGGCGTGGTGCACCTTGCCGATGACGTAGTAGCCGATGACGACGGCGAGCACGAACACCGTGAGGTTGGTGGCCAGCTCGGCCGGCGCGAAGGCCGTCGCGAGGAACAGCAGCAGGAAGCCGACCGCGATCGCGGCGTACCGCCGGGCCGGCGACGCGGGCTTCTTCGGCTCCGCCACCGGGGTCGAGGCCTCCGGCGCGGGGGCGGGCGCGGGGGCGGCGGACACCGACACCGGGGGCGGCGGCCACGTCACCTCGCCCTCGCGGGCCACGGTCATGCCGCGCTGCACCACGTCGTCGAGGTCGAGGACGAGCTCGCCGTCCTTCTCCGGCGTCAGCAGCTTCATCAGGTTGACCAGGTTGGTCCCGTAGAGCTGCGAGGCCTGGGTGGGCAGGCGGGCCGCGAGGTCGGTGTCCCCGAGGATCGTCACGCCGTTGTCGGTGACGACGACCTCGTCGGGCACGGAGCCCTCGACGTTGCCGCCCATCCCGGCGGCCATGTCGACGACGACGCTGCCGGGCTTCATCGCCGCGACGTCGGCGGCGGTGAGCAGGCGCGGCGCCGTCCGGCCCGGGATGAGGGCGGTGGTGATGACGATGTCCACGTCGGCGGCCTGCTCGGTGTAGATCTCCGCGGCGCGCCGGTCGTAGTCCTCGGAGGTCGCTCGGGCGTAACCGTCGGTGGAGCGCTCCTGCTCGACGTCGACCGTCAGGAACTCGCCGCCGAGCGAGGCGACCTGCTCGGCGACCTCGGGGCGCGGGTCGGTGGCGCGCACCACGGCGCCCAGCGACGACGCGGTCCCGATCGCGGCGAGGCCGGCGACACCGGCGCCCGCGACCAGGACCTTCGCCGGCGGCACCTTGCCCGCGGCGGTCACCTGGCCGGTGAAGAAGCGCCCGAAGTGGTTCGCGGCCTCGACGACGGCGCGGTAGCCCGCGATGTTCGCCATGGAGGAGAGGACGTCGAGCGACTGGGCCCGCGAGATGCGCGGCACCGCGTCGGTGGCGAGGACGGTGATCCCGCGGCCGGCGAGGTCGGCGAGGAGCTCCGGGTTCTGGGCGGGCGCCACGCGGCACACGAGCGTGGCACCGGGGGCGAGCCGGGCGAGGTCGTCGGGGGCCGGGGTGTTGACGGCGAACACGACGTCGGCCGACCACGGGTCGCCGAGCTCGGCCCCCGCCCGGGCGTAGGCCTCGTCGGGGAACGACGACCGCTCGCCCGCCCCCGGCTCGACGGTCACCGTCCAGCCGAGGTTCTGCAGACCGACGACGGTCGCGGGGGTGGCCGCCACCCGCGTCTCTCGCTCCCGGGTCTCCCGGGGGACACCGATGCGCACGCGCACCCCTTCTGGTCGGGCCCCGCGAGGGGGCCTGGACCGGCCGCCGGACCACCGGCAGCCGTGTGGCGGACAGTAGCCCGGCCACCCGGACGGGCGTGTGACCTGTACCTCTTCGAGACAGGCTGAACGATCGAGGTGACGGGCATCGCACACCTCACGGGTCCCACACGAGGGCTCCCGCAGGTGTAGCGCCCGCGTAACGGCGACGAAACGGCGCCCCCGCAGCGTGGAGTGCGTGCCCGGAGTCCTCACCCACTGCCCGTACTGCTCGCTGCAGTGCGGGATGACGGTGACCCCCCGCCCGGAGTCGGCCGGCGGCGGCCACGACGTCGAGGGCGCCGACTTCCCGACGAACCGCGGCGGGCTCTGCGAGAAGGGCCTCAGCTCCACCGAGCTGCTCGGCCACCCCGACCGGCTGACCACCCCACTGGTCCGCGACTCCCGCGACGAGCCGTTCCGCGAGGCCACCTGGGACGAGGCCCTCGACCGGGTGGCCGCCGGGCTCACCGCCGCCCAGCAGCGGTACGGCCGCGACGCCGCGGGGCTGTTCGGCGGCGGCGGGCTGACCAACGAGAAGGCCTACCAGGCGGGCAAGTTCGTCCGGGTCGCGCTGCGCAGCGCCGCGATCGACTACAACGGCCGCTTCTGCATGTCCTCGGCGGCGAACGCCGGCATCCGGGCCTTCGGGATCGACCGGGGCATGCCGTTCCCGCTCGCCGACATCGCGCGCGCCGACACGGTCCTGCTGGTCGGCTCGAACCCGGCCGACACGATGCCTCCCGCGATGCGCTGGTTCGCCGCCGGGCGCGAGCGCGGGGCGCAGCACATCGTCGTCGACCCCCGCTACACCGCGACGGCGGTCGCGGCCGACGTGCACCTCCAGCCCGTTCCCGGCACCGACCTCGCGCTGGCCAACGGGCTGCTGCACCTCGCGGTCAAGCACCGGCTCGTCGACGCGGCGTACGTCCGGGACCGGACGACCGGCTGGGACGCGGTCCGGCGGGCGGTGCGCCAGTACTGGCCCGACCGCGTCGAGCGGATCACCGGGGTGCCGGTGAAGGTCATGGAGCGCACCGTGCGGATGCTCGCCGCGTCGCGCGCCACGATGATCCTCTCCGCCCGCGGCGCCGAGCAGCACGCGAAGGGCTCGGACACCGCGCTGGCGTGGATCAACCTCGCGCTCGCCCTGGGCCTGCCGGGCCGCCCGTACTCGGGCTGGGCCACCGTGACCGGGCAGGGCAACGGGCAGGGCGGGCGCGAGCACGGCCAGAAGGCCGACCAGCTGCCCGGCTACCGGATGCTCGCCGACCCGGCCGCGCGCGAGCACGTCGCGGGCGTGTGGGGCCTCGACCCCGACGAGCTCCCGCAGCCCGGGGTCAGCGCCTACGAGATGCTCGACCGGCTCGGCACCGACGGCGGGGTCCGGGCGCTGATGGTGATGGCGTCGAACGTCGTCGTGAGCGCCCCGAACGCCGCCCACGTGCGGCGACGCCTCCGGGACCTGGATTTCCTCGTCGTCTCCGACCTCTTCCTCTCCGAGACCGCCGAGCTCGCCGACGTCGTCCTGCCGTGCGCCCAGTGGGCCGAGGAGGAGGGGACGATGACGAACGTCGAGGGCCGCGTGATCCGCCGCCGGCAGGCCGCGCAGGCTCCGGAGGGCGTGCGCTCCGACCTGGCCGTCCTGGCCGACGTCGCGGCGCGGCTGGGCCGCGGCGAGTTCTTCTCCGACGACCCGCGCACGGTGTTCGACGAGCTGCGCCGGGCCTCGTCGGGCGGGAAGGCGGACTACACGGGCATCTCCTACGAGCGCATCGAGGCCGAGCGCGGCGTGTTCTGGCCCTGTCCCGACGACGCTCATGCCGGCACCCCGCGCCTGTTCCGCGAGCGCTTCGCCACGCCCGACGGGCGGGCCCGCTTCCACGTGGTGCACCACCGCGCGGCGGCGGAGGAGCCCGACGACGAGTACCCCTACCGGCTGACCACGGGGCGGACCCGGGCGCACTACCAGTCGGGCACCCAGACCCGGCGGACGAAGGCGCTGCTCGACGCCGAGCCCGAGTCCGTCGTCGAGATCCACCCCGACCTCGCGGCGCGGCTGGGCCTCGCCGACGGCGCCGACCTGCAGCTGCGCACCCGCCGCGGCAGCGCCCGGATGCGGGCCCGGCTCACCACGACGATCCGGTCCGACACCGTCTTCGCGCCCTTCCACTGGGGCGGCGAGCAGACCGCCAACGCCCTCACCAACCCGGCGCTCGACCCGGCGTCGCGGATGCCCGAGTTCAAGGTCTGCGCCGTCGCCCTCGAAGCCGTCCCGGGCACCACCACCACAGGAGAGGAGCCCGCCGCATGATGACCACACCGCGCTTCCTGCAGGGCGCGTTCGCGTTCGAGGGGCAGGGGCTCGACAAACCGGCGCTGCTGCACCCGTCGCTCACCTACACCGTGCCCGAGGGCGTGTCGGGCCAGGTCCTCTACGTCCGCGGCGGCAACTCCTCCGACGAGCTGGCCACGATCGTCCTGGTCTTCGACGGCGCCCCGGCCCGTTGGCTGCCGATCGGCGCCAAGGACGACATGCACGTCTCGCTGCGGGTGGTGGAGGACCTCCTCGCCGGCAGCACCGTCGAGGTCCACTACTCGGCGCCCGCGGGCGTGAGCGGCACGCTCGTCGTCGACTGCGGTCTGGTGGAGGTCTAGGTGACAGCGGTCGACGACCGTCCTGCCGAGGCGGAGGCCGGGGAGCCGGGCCGCGCGAAGCTGGTCGTCGTCGGGAACGGGATGTCCGGGGCGCGGGCCCTGGAGGAGATCCTCACCCGCGGCGGCGGGGAGCTCTTCGAGATCACCGTCTTCGGCGACGAGCCCTACGGCAACTACAACCGCATCCTGCTCTCCGAGGTGCTCGCGAACGCCGCCGGCGAGGTGGCGGACAACGAGGACGTGGACGGGCAGGACGACGACGAGCTCTTCCTCAACCCCGTCGACTGGTACGCCGACAACGGCATCGCGCTGCACGTCGGGGTCCGCATCGTCCGGATCGACCGGCACGCCAAGGTCGTCCTCGGCGACGACGGGTCGGTGACGCCGTACGACACGCTCGTCCTCGCCACCGGCAGCCGCTCGTTCTTCCCGCCGATGGACGGCATGTGGGCCTCGAGGACCGAACTGACGCCCGGCGTGTTCGGGTTCCGCTCGCTCGACGACGCCCAGGGGATGCTCGCGCACGTCCGGTCCTGCGAGCGCGCGGTCGTCATCGGCGGTGGCCTGCTCGGGCTGGAGGCGGCGGCCGGGCTGCAGGCCCACGGGGTGGCCGTGCACGTGGTGCACCCGACCGAGGTGCTGATGAACCAGCAGCTCGAGGCCGAGGCGGCCAAGGTGCTGCGCTCGAAGCTCGAGGACATGGGCATGCACATGCACCTCGGGGTGAAGACCTCGGAGATCCTCCTCGGCGACGACGGGCGGGTCGCCGGGGTGCGGTTCACCGACGGCTCGACGCTCGACTGCGACATGGTCGTGGTCACCGCCGGCATCCGCCCCAACATCGGACTGGCGATGGTCAGCGGGCTCGAGACCCAGCGCGCGATCGTGGTCGACGACCGGATGCGCTCGGTCGACGACGACGACATCTACGTCGTCGGCGAGTGCGCGCAGCACCGCGGCGAGGTCTACGGCGTCGTCGGGCCGCTGTGGGAGCAGGCGGCCGTGCTCGCGGACGTCGTGACGGGCGCCGACCCGCACGCGGAGTACCACGGGTCGCGCCTCACGACGAAGCTCAAGGTGGCCGGCGTCGACGTCGCGCAGATGGGGCTCAAGGAGCCCGAGCGCCCGACCGACGAGTTCGTCCAGTTCTCCGAGACCGGGCGCGGCGTCTACCAGACGGTGATCATCCGCGAGGGGACGCTGGTCGGCGCGACGCTCGTCGGGGACGTCTCCAAGGTTGCGGCCCTCACCCAGGCGTTCGACTCGCGCTCGGCGCTGCCCTCCGAACGCGTCAAGCTCCTGTTCGACCTCGGCTCGGCCGACGACGCGGCCTCGGCCGCCGACCTCCCGGACGACACCCAGATCTGCAACTGCAACGGGGTCTCCAAGGGCGACCTGGTGGCGTGCGTGCACGACGGCGCCGAGACGGTGTCGGCCTGCATGGCGGCGACCCGGGCCGGCAAGGGCTGCGGGTCGTGCAAGGGCCTGGTCAAGGAGGTCGTGGAGGCCGCGCTGGGCGGGGCGGGCGTCGAGGACCCGGCCGATTCGTACTACGTGCCGGCGATCCCGCTCGACAAGCCGACGCTGATGGAGGAGATCCGGACGCGGGAGCTGACGTCGGTGTCCGCGGTCTTCGAGGCGCTCGCGCCCGAGGGCACCGACCACGTCGGCTCGAAGATGGGACTCACGGCCCTGCTGCGGATGATGTGGCCGCACGACTACGTCGACGAGCGCGACGGCCGGTTCATCAACGACCGGGTGCACGCGAACATCCAGCGCGACGGCACCTTCTCCGTCGTGCCGCGGATGTCGGGCGGGGTGACCTCGCCGGACCAGCTGCGGCGCATCGCCGACGTCGCGGAGAAGCACGAGATCCCGATGGTCAAGCTGACCGGCGGCCAGCGGATCGACCTGCTCGGCGTGCCGAAGGAGAAGCTGCAGGAGGTGTGGGCCGACCTCGACATGCCGTCGGGCTGGGCCTACGGCAAGAGCTTCCGCACCGTGAAGACGTGCGTCGGCACCGACTTCTGCCGCTTCGGGCTCGGCGACTCGACGAAGCTCGGGATCGACCTCGAGGAGCGGTACAAGGGCATCGAGGGCCCGGCGAAGATGAAGCTCGCCGTCTCCGGCTGCCCGCGGAACTGCGCGGAGTCGATGGTGAAGGACGTCGGGCTGGTGGCCGTCGAGGGCGACCGTTGGCAGATCTACGTCGGGGGTGCGGCCGGCGCGACGATCCGGAAGGGCGACATCCTGGCGACCGTCGACTCCCACGAGGAGGCGATGACGATCACCGGGCGCTTCCTGCAGTATTACCGGGAGAACGCCAACTGGCTCGAGCGCACGTACGACTTCGTGCCGCGCATGGGCCTCGACTACCTCATCGGCGTGATCGTCGACGACGTCGAGGGGCTGGCCGCCGGGTTGGACGCGCGGATGCAGGAGGCCGTCGACGCCTACGTCGACCCGTGGGCCACCGACCAGCAGGAGCAGACGCCGGGGCAGTTCCACGACGCGCTGCCGCTGATCCCGCTGCCCCAGGTGCCCGTCCGCGAGAAGGAGCCGGCGCCGTGACCGCGGGGGAGGCCGTATCGACCCGGCTGGGGCCGGTGGACCAGATCCCGCTCGGCGAGGGCCGGGCGTTCCTGGTGGGTGACGAGCCGGTGGCGGTGTTCCGGCCGCGGTCGGGTGGGCTGTACGCGCTGCGGGCGATCTGCCCGCACCGCGGCGGCCCGCTCGCCGACGGTCTCGTCGACGCCGAGGTGGTGATGTGTCCGCTGCACAACCACCAGTTCCGCCTCGACTCCGGGAAGTGCGTCTCCGGGGGCGAGATGTCGGACGTGGCGGCCTACACCGCGACCGACGAGGACGGCGAACTGGTGGTGAGTCTGGTCGCGCCGTAGGGCAGGCTCCCCGGCGTGCGAGACCAGCTGCTGCTCCAGGCCACCGCCTTCGCCGATGCCGTGTCGAGCGAGAAGGCGGGTGACCTGTCGGGGCCGGTGCCCACCTGCCCGGACTGGACGCTGCGCGACCTCGTCCGCCATCTCGGGCGGGTCCACCGCCGGGTCACGGCCACGATCACGTCGGGGTCGGAGCGGATGGTGGCGCGGGACGCGGAGATCCCCGACGGCGAGCCCCCGGAGTCGCGCGACGAGGTCGCGACCTGGGTGCTCGCCGGCGCCGCCGCCCTGGTGGAGGCGTTCGAGGCCGGGCCGTCCGACCGGGAGGTCGGCGGCTTCGTCGGGCCGACGCCGGTCGTGTGGTGGGAGCGCCGGCAGCTGCACGAGCTGCTGGTGCACCGGCTCGACGCGGAGATCGCGGTGGGCATCGAGCCCCTCGCCGACGTGTCCCCCGAGCTGGCCGTCGACGGGATCGCGGAGTGGTACGACCTGATCACCGCCTTCCGCAGCGGGTCCCGACGGCTGCGCGGCACGGGCGAGACGGTCCACCTGCACGCGACGGACGAGCCCTCCGGCGAGTGGTTCATCGTCCGTGGACCCGAGGGCGTGACCATCACGCGGGAGCACGGCAAGGCGGACGTGGCGGTTCGCGGTCCGGCGCGGGCACTGCTGGCGGCGGTGACCGGCCGGCGGGGACTGGACGACCTCGAGGTGTTCGGCGACCCGGCCCACGCCGAGGACTGGATCCGGGTCGCCGCGCTGGACTGATCCCGCCTAGAACGGGGGTTCGTCGTCGAAGGGGTTGGGCGAGGCGGCCTGTCGGCGGCGTTCGTGCTGGTCGATCTTGATGGCGGTGCGGTGGGCGGCGTCGCTGATCCGGCCGCGGCGGTCGCGGCGGGGGGTCCACGGCCGCGGCTCGTACTCGCCGGGGGCGTGGAGCAGTCCGAGGTGACGGTTCGGGTCGGTGTTGAGCGGCGCGGGCGGCGGGAGCACGGGATCGGGTTCGACGACGTGGATGGTGCCGGTGGGGGCGGTCCACACGAACGTCCCCGGTGCGGGCTGGTGCAGGGTCCAGCCGGAGGCGGGGTGGTGCTTGAGCCGGTGGTGCCGGCGGCACAGGGGGCCGAGGTTGTCGGCGACGGTGATCCCGCTGTCGGTGACGGCGAGGGTGTGGTCGAGGTCGGCGGCGTGGGCGGGCCGGTCGCAGCCGGGGAAGCGGCAGGACCGGTCGCGGGCGCGGATCCAGGTGTCGAGCGCGGTGCGGGGGTGACGTTCGGCGGCGTCGGCGAGGCTTCTCGCGGGGTGGTTCTCGGGGTGGGCGCGGGCCGCGGCGAGTGCGGCCTGGGCGCTCGCGACCAGGTCGGGGTGCAGGCAGGCGTCCGCGTCGAGCGGGTCGAGGCCTTCGAGCTCGGTGGTCTGGGCGGTGAGTTCGACGATCTGGCGGCGGTGCGGGTCGTCGGCGGCGACGTCTGCAGTGCCGCCGGGTGGGTGGACGAGCAGGACGTGTTCGAGGGCGCCGAGGGTGGTGTAGAGCAGTAGTCGCCAGGTCGCGGCGTGGCGCTGGTCGGCGAGGTGTCGGGCGATGGGGGCGGGGACGGTGCCCCAGCCGGTCATCTGCCCGGGGTGGTGGTCGAGGCCGAGCAGGGTCGCCAGCCCGAGGCGGACCGCGACCCGACGTCGGTAGGCCAACCGACGACCCGCCCCCGCCACTGCACCCGCCGCCACTGCGCCCGCGGGACCGGAGGTGGGCTCGGGGTCGAAGAGGCCGCCGTCCGAGCCCGGGTCGTCGAGGCCAGGCCCGCCGTCGCCGTCGCCGTCGCTGTTCGGCCCGTTGCTCGGGCTGCCGCTCGAGGCACCGTCAAGGTCGTCAAGGTTCGGGCCGGGCTCGTCGTCGGTCGGCAAGTCATCGGTCGGCTCCCTGTCGTCAGGACCTCTGTCGTCGGGGCCGCTGTCGTCCGGGCCGCTGTCGTCAGAGCTGTCGTCAGAGCTGTCGTCCGGGTTGCTGTCGTCCGGGTTGCTGTCGGGGCTGCTGCCACGCGGATCGTCGGGTCCGGCGTCGGGACCGTCGTCGGGTCCGGGACCACCATCGGGCCCGTCGTCATCTGGGCCGGGCTCGGTGTCGTCGGGGTCGGGGTCGTCGGGGTGCGGGAGGGCGGCGAGTTCCTCGACCAGCCGGGCCACGATGTCGGGATCGTCGGCCCCGAGATGCCCACGCCCGAGCAGCCGCAGGAACACGTGCGACTGCACCCGCCCCTCCGCGACAGTGATCCCCCGCATGCCGAGTTCCCGGCGGACGGCGTCGGCGACCGCGACGAGGTGGTCGTAGGCCTCCTTCGCCGTCTCCCACGGCAGATCCAGGCCGCTGATCTCCCCTGCGCCGGTGCTGCGCAGCCGCGCCACCACCCGCGCCCGAGCGACCGCGGCGGCGCGGCGGACCGCGTCCCAGGCGGGGTCGAGCTCCCCGGCCTTGGCCTCGATCAGGTCCGCCAGCTTCCCGTGCGGCGTCGCCGCCGCGCGCCCGAGCAGCGCCTCGACGACCTCGCGGGCGGTCTCGTCGTCCAGGTCCCGCAGGATCGACACGAAGTGCCAGGCCTTGCGTTCCTCCAACCGGCCCGCGGCCATCTCCTCCCCCAAGCGCGGCAGCCGCTCCAGCACCCCGGCGGCGAGCTCGAGACGCATCGCGGCCATCGTCGAGGAACACCCCAGCGTCGCCGCCGCGATCTGCGCGGCGTACGGGTCGTCGAGGACCCGCTTCGTGGTCCCGGCGCGGGCCCGGCAGGCCTCCAGCAGCCACCGGCACCGCAGCCAGGTGGCGTGGCACTCCAACGCAAACCCGGCCCGCAGCCCCGCCTCGGCCACCTCCCCGATCACCGGACCGGGGTCGGTGGACAGCGCGGCCAGCAGCTCCGGGCCGGGGACCCGGGCCTCCAGGACCGCCGCCACGCCACCGTCGTCAGCGGCGCCGGCGGTGGTCGCCGGGTCGTCGTCGGTCGGGGCGGTCATGCCCCCCAGTATCGAACATATGTTCGGACAGGGCGAGAGCCGACCGCCGTAACTTGATCACTGCCGAACGGAGCAGTAGAGATCCGAATGCCCTCCGAGCAGGCAGTTCAGACGACGAGGCCGACCAGGGTCGCGGCGGCTCCGGCACACGTCCCGAGCACCCCGAACAGCAGCGGCTTCCCGACCCCCTCCGCCCGGAACATGCCGATCGCCCCGAGCCCGAGAGCCAGCACGCCGAGCAGCGCCCCGACGAGACTGAACACCGGCACCGTGCCGAGGGCGGTCTGGGGCAGGATCCGCGGGAGCAGTCCGCTCCACGGGGCGAGACCCAGCACGATCCCGACGAGGCCCACGACGATGCCGGCCAGGCCCCAGCGGGTGCGGCCGGCGGCGGTCGGGTCGGTCCAGGGGGCCGGCGTCCGCCCCGGCGCGCGCCGGGAGGCCACCGAGTCGGTGTACGGGGAGCCGTAGGTGCCGGTGCCGAACGTCGCGGGGTGCACCGCCCGGTCGCGCGCGGGCCGGACGGCGAGCGGGCGCAGGGACGGGGCGGCGACGTCCGGTGCGACTGTTGACCCGCCGGCGGCGCGGAGGCGTGGCACGGCCGCGTCGAGGTCCCGACGACGCACGGGCACGGTCACCGGCTCGTCCTCCGGGTCCTCGGTGGGCGCGGACGCGGCGGGCGCGGACGCGGCGGGCTCGGCGACACGGGGCTCGGCGACACGGGGCGCGGGGGTCGGGGTCGCCGCGGCGTTGAACGGGCGATCGCCGGAGCCGGAGCCGGAGCCGGAGCCCGGGGCCAGGCGCGGAGCCGGGACCCAGGGGGTCGACGCACTCGTGGGGGACGGCGCAGCGGCGGGAGCCGCGGCACTCGTCGTCGGGATGGGGTTCAACGGCGGGAGGGGACGGAAGCCCGAGGCGGGCGAGTCGGGGCCGGCCGGGCGCGGCAGGGGGACGGCGGCGAACTCGTTCGGCGGGGCCGGCTGCGCGTCGGGGGCGCGGTGCCGGCCGCCCTCACGGCGTGGGGGGACGTAGGAGGCGGCGTCGGGCAGCGGGCCGGACGGGTGCGGTTCGTGACCGGGCGGCGGGCCGAACCCCCGACCGCTCGTCGCCCGATGGCGTACCTGCTGCTGGTCCTGCCCAGACACCGTCACTCACTCCCCCGAACAGACGTACCTGCGCCGCCGTGTGCGCGGCCTCCGTCACTCTGACCCCGGGGGCACCGCAGGCGTTAGCGCTTCCACCCGCTCGGCCCAGCACGACCCCCGGACCGGGGGAGACCGATCGTGGACGGCAGCGGAACCACCTCGACCACCCCCCGTAAACTGGTCGGTATGACGCAGTCCCCCCGGGTTCCCGAGAAGCCGACGCTCGACGGCCTCGAGGACACATGGGCGGCCGTATGGGACGAGCAGGGCACCTACGCGTTCGACCGCACCGCGACGCGCGAGCAGGTCTTCTCGGTCGACACCCCGCCGCCGACGGTCTCCGGGTCGCTGCACGTCGGACACGTCTTCAGCTACACGCACACCGACGTCGTCGCGCGCTTCCAGCGCATGCGGGGCAAGCAGGTCTTCTACCCGATGGGGTGGGACGACAACGGGCTGCCGACCGAGCGACGCGTCCAGAACTACTACGGCGTGCGGTGCGAGCCGAGCCTGCCCTACGACCCCGACTTCACCCCGCCGGAGAAGCCGGGCAAGCAGCAGATCGCGATCTCGCGCCGCAACTTCGTCGAGCTCTGCGAGACGCTGACCGCCGAGGACGAGAAGGCCTTCGAGGCGCTGTGGCGCCGCGGCGGGCTGTCGGTCGACTGGAGCCACACCTACCAGACCATCGACGCCCGGGCCCGCGCGATCAGCCAGCGCGCCTTCCTGCGCAACCTCGAGCGCGGCGAGGCCTACGTATCGATGGCGCCGACGCTGTGGGACGTCACGTTCCGCACCGCCGTCGCGCAGGCCGAGCTCGAGGACCGCGAGCACACCGGCGCGTGGCACCGGATCGCCTACCACGGCGCCCAGGGCCCGGTCTTCATCGAGACGACGAGGCCCGAGCTCATCCCGGCCTGCGTCGCCCTCATCGCCCACCCCGACGACGAGCGCTACCGGCCGTTGTTCGGGACGACGGTCACCTCGCCGCTCTTCGACGTCGAGGTCCCCGTCCTCGCCCACCCGGCGGCCGAGATGGACCGCGGCGCCGGCATCGCGATGTGCTGCACCTTCGGCGACCTGACCGACGTGCAGTGGTGGCGCGAACTCGACCTGCCCAACCGCACCGTCATCACCCGCGACGGCCGCCTGCTGCGCGAGACGCCCGAGTGGATCACCTCGTCGTCGGGCCGGGAGCGGTACGCCGAGATCGCCGGGACCACGGTGTTCTCCGCCAAGGAGAAGATCGTCGCGATGCTCGCCGAGAGCGGCGACCTCGAGGGCGACGTCCGGCCGGTCACGCGGCCGGTCAAGTTCTTCGAGAAGGGCGACAAGCCGCTCGAGATCGTCTCGAGCCGCCAGTGGTACCTGCGCAACGGCGGCCGCGACGGCGACCTGCGCGCGGCGATGCTGCGCCGCGGCGACGAGCTGATCTGGCACCCCGACTACATGCGCCACCGCTACGCGGACTGGGTCGGTGGCCTCAACGGCGACTGGCTGGTGAGCCGCCAGCGGTTCTTCGGCGTGCCGATCCCGGTCTGGTACGCCCTCGACGCCGACGGCGAGGTGGTCGTCGACCAGGTCCTGACGCCGGGCGACGACGCCCTGCCGATCGACCCCAGCACGGACGTCCCGCCCGGCTTCTCCGCCGACCAGCGCGACGTCCCGGGCGGGTTCACCGGCGACCCCGACGTCCTCGACACCTGGGCGACCTCGTCGCTGACCCCGCAGATCGCCGGGGGCTGGACCGTCGACGACGACCTGTTCTCCCGGGTCTTCCCGATGGACCTGCGGCCCCAGGGCCACGACATCATCCGCACCTGGCTGTTCTCCACCGTGGTCCGCAGCTCGCTGGAGTTCGGCGAGCTGCCCTGGGCCCACGCCGCGCTCTCGGGCTGGATCCTCGACCCCGACCGCAAGAAGATGTCGAAGTCCAAGGGCAACGTCGTCACGCCGATGGGGCTGCTCGAGGAGTTCGGCTCCGACGCCGTCCGCTACTGGGCGGCGAACGGCCGGCCGGGCGTCGACACCGCGTTCGACCGCGGGCAGATGAAGGTCGGCCGCCGGCTGGCGATGAAGCTGCTCAACGCCTCGAAGTTCATCCTCGGGGTGGGCGTCCCCGTCGGGGAGCCGGACGCGTCGCGGGTGACCGCCCCGATCGACCGCGCGCTGCTCGCGCGCCTCGCGGGCGTCGTCGCGAAGGCCACCGACGCGCTCGAGCGGTTCGACTACGCGGTGGCCCTCGAGGTCACCGAGCAGTTCTTCTGGTTCTTCTGCGACGACTACCTCGAGCTGGTCAAGTCGCGGGCCTACGGCGAGTTCGACGACGCCGGGCGCGACTCCGCGCGGACCTCGCTGGCGCTGGCGCTGCGCGTGCTCCAGCGGCTCTTCGCACCGGTGCTGCCGTTCGTCGCCGAGGAGGTCTGGTCGTGGTGGCAGGACGGGTCGGTGCACCGTTCCGCGTGGCCGACCACGGCCGAGCTGCCGGGCGTCGACGGGGTCGACGAGGGCGTCCTCGACATCGCCTCGGAGGTCATCTCCGGCATCCGGCGCGGCAAGTCCGACCAGAAGCTGTCGATCCGCACCGAGGTCGAGTCGCTCTCGGTGTCGGCGGCGCCGGCCCAGCTGGACGCGCTGCGCGTCGTGCTGGGCGACGTGCAGGCGGCCGGGCGCGTGCGCGACATCGAGCTGCTGCCGTCGGAGGACGGCGAACTCGTCACCCGCGTCGGCGGACCCGTCGAGACCGTCCAGGCGTAGCCGGGGGCGGGGGCCGGACCGGCCCCCGCCGCGCCGGAACCGCTACGTCAGGACTGCAGCTCGGACTGCGGCGTGATGGCGAAGCGATACTCGTCGCCGGAGCCGTCGGTCTCGTTCTCGGGGATGCGCTCGACGTCGAGCACCTTGTCGTCGAGAGCGGACGCGGCCATCGGCTCGAGGAAGATCACGGCGCCGCCGCCCTCGAGCACGGTGTCGTCCGCCGCGGGGTTCGGCGCCACGGAGAGCTCGAGGCCCTCCTCCGCCATGTTCGGCGTGGCCGCGATCCGCAGACCGGATCCCTCGGGCATCTCGTTGGTCTCGAGGATGTTCGAGATCGCCTCGGCGGCCGTCTCCGTCAGTGCCAGCATGCCCCGTTACCATACGGATCACGGATAGGTCACGCACGTGATCGCGCCTGCCATCACACGGCTCGGCCTCCCGGCCCTCCGTTTCGTCACTCAAGGAGAGCGACATGGCACTCCCGGTCCCCGAATCGGCCGCTGGGACGCGCGAGAGCATCGTCCGGATGCTCGCCGACGTGCCGGAGGGGCTCTCGGACCGTGAGCTCGCGGAGGCGCTGGCCGGCCGGCACCCGGGCATCGACTACAAGGCGGTCAACCACCAGTGCCGCCGGCTGGTGGCGGTCGGCGCCGTCGAGCGGGTGGGGACGAAGCCGGTGCGCACGCGGCTGGTCGACGCGTCGCTGGCCGTCGAGGTGCTCACCGCGCCGGCCGACGCCGCCGAGCAGCTCGCGGCGGCGCCCGTCGGGCCGGTCGAGGAGGAGACGCCCCGCCGGCTGCCCCCGGTGCAGGTGAGCGTCCTGCAGGTGCTGGCCGACTCGGAGGAGGGCCTGACCGACGTCGGGATCGCCGCCGCGCTGGCGCCCCGGCACCCCGACGTCGACCCCAAGGCGTTCAACTACCAGTGCCGCAAGCTCGTGAAGGCCGGGCTGGTGGAGCGGACGGCCCGGACCAAGGACGTCCCGATCCGGACCCGGCTCACCGACGCCGGCCGCGAGGCGCTCGAGAACCTTCCCGACGAGGCCGAGGACCTTCCCGACGAAACCGTGGTCCCGGAGAGCGCCGTGCCCGCCCCCGAGCCCGTCCCGGAGCCCGAGCCCCTGCCGCAGGCCCTGCCGGAGGACGACGACGCCACCGCGGCCCTCGTCGTCGGGAACGGATCGACGCGACCCCGGCACCGCCCGAAGGCCCCGAGCGACGACGTCGCCCGCATCCGCCGCTCCGAGCGCGCCGGGGACGATCCCGACGAGGCCCCCGTGCGGTTCCTGCCCGTCTCCCCCTCCGCCTCGGTGGCGCTGCGCGAGCGGTTCGCGCAGCGGGCGGCGCTGCGGATCGCCCCGGAGGCCCCGGTCGGCGTCGAGGTGCCGACGCGCGACGTGCACCTCGGCTGGTCGCGGACCCACAACGTGGCGGCCGCCGTCGCGAGCTGGCTGACCCGGCGCGGCAGCACGATCCGCCGGGTCAGCGACCAGGGCCCGGCACTCGACCTCGTCGCCGTCCTCGACGGCGAGGAGGTGCACGTGGAGGTGACGGGCTGGCCGCCGGAGGGCGCCCGCAGCCACCCGACCACCCTCGCCGCCGACTGGTACTCGGCCGCGAGCCGCGCGGCGGTCCAGCGGCGGCGGGCACATCCGCGCAGCCGCGTCGTCATCGCCCTGCCCGACACGCGCCGCTACCGCAGCCTCGCCGCGGACGACCAGGGGACGCTGTGCGCGGCCCGGACGGAGATCTGGTTCGTCGACGCGGCCGGGCGCGTCGACCTCACGTAGCCCGGTCGGGACCCCCGGCCTGGTTGTCCGCCGCCGGGCGCGGGTAGGTCCTGGGCACCACCACACCTGCGTTCCCCGGGAGTACGACCATGTCCGCGGACATCACCGAGATGATCCTCGACGACCACGACTGGTTCCGTCGACAGTTCCTCCGCCTCGCCGACCTGCGCGACGACCCCGAGCGGCTCGACGAGGCCGTCGAGGTCTGGGACACGCTCTCGCGTCACCTCGAGGTGCACGCGTCGGCCGAGGAGCAGCACTTCTACCCGTCGATGGCGCGCCGCGCCGACGACGCGGACGCCTCCGCCACCGAGGACGCCATCGGCGACCACGACGAGATCCGCGACGGCTCGCGCAAGGCCTTCGAGGCCGAGAACGGCAGCGAGGCGTGGTGGGAGGCCATCGACGAGACCGACAAGGCCAACAACCACCACATGTCGGAGGAGGAGAGCGACGACCTCGCGCCCTTCCGCCGCGTGACGTCGCTGCCCTTCCGCCAGGAGCTCGGCGCCAAGTTCGAGCAGTTCAAGGCCGAGCACGTCGGCGGCAAGGGCCTCGACTTCGAGGACAAGGACCCGGAGGCCTACGTCAAGGCCGTGACCTCTTGATCTCCCGCTAGGGCGAGAGCCAGGCGGTCCCGGTCCCGAGGCCGCCGAAGGCGGCCCCGATCTGGTCGGGACCGATCAGCAGGACCCCGGCCGCGGCGAGGACGGCGACCACCACGAGCAGGGCGAGCACGACGACCGCCCCGCGCGCGGGGCTCGTCGTCCGGCGCGGCGCGGGGATCGGCTGGGGGGCGGTGTCGGGGCCCCGGCGGGCGGGCCGGACGGCCGTCGGGCCGCTCCCGTCGCGCTGCTCCGCCTGCGGCTCGTCACGGCGGAACGGCGCGGACCCGCCGGGCGGGGCGTCGGACACCGGCCGGGCCTCGTGCGGGGCGGCCTCCGCCAGCACGGCGTGGCCGCCGGTGTGCTCGCCGGCGGCGCCGCTGCCGAACGCCATCATGCTGCCGATGCCGTTCGCGGGACGCGCGACGGCCTCGTCCGGCCCGGACCGGTGCTGGGCCTGGACCGGGGTGGACGGGATCCGGGCCGCCGGGATGCGCGGCTCGGCGTCGCCGTCCCCGGGCTCGTGCCCGTTCTCCGGCAGCGGCGTGCCGCGGGGCGGGGTCGGCGGCTCGAGCGGCGCGACCGTGCCGGCTGCCCCGGGAGCTGCGGCCGCCCCGGAGCCCGGGTCCTCCGGCCCGCCGCCGCCGGAGCCGGACCCACGGCCCGCGCCGACCGGCACCGGGCTGGGCGGGCCGACGATGCGGCGCGCGCGAATGGCTTGGGCGCCCGAGGCCGCGCGGGTGGGGCGCGGCCGGGCCGGCAGGAGCAGGGCGGCGAGTCCGAGGACGCCGTCGTGGGAGTCGCCCGGCAGCACCGGCTCGGAGCCCGCCGATCCGGGGCTCTGCGTGAGGGCGGCGAGGCGGGCCGCCAGGGGCGAGGGGTGGTCGACCAGCACGTACACCGGGGCGTCGTCGCCGCCGGGACCCGCCAGCTCGGCGGTGGTCTCGCGCAGGGCGTGCTCGACGAGCTGGTCGAAGACCGCGCGGTCGATCGTCACCGTGGGACCGCCGGTGGGGACCCGCGCCTCCTCGACGTCCTCCTCGGCCAGCCGGGCGCGGGCGCGCCGCACCTCGCGCCGGAGCCGGGCGGCGTCGCCGCGGGCGTCGGCCGTGCCGCGCGAGTCGGGCCGCGGGGCACCGCTGACCGCGGTGGGATCGAGCGAGCGCATCTGGGCCCGGACGACGCCGAGCAGGAGCTGGTCGAGCCGCGTCCCGGTGGCCACCGGTCCGCGACCGCCGACCTCCGCGCCGTCGGCGGTCCGGAGCACCGGCCAGGCCGTGAGGCCGCCGTCGCGCGCGTCGAGCACCACCGCGCGGCCCCCGATCTCGACCTCGGCCGCGATCCGGTCGCCGACCAGCGCCACCGGGCCGGGCAGCCACGAGGGCGCGGGCAGGCCGACGAGGGCGCTCGCCTCGGCGATCTCCTCGAAGCGGCGGCGCTCGGTGTCGGGCGGGGTGGCGACGACGAGCCGGGCGGGCCGGTCGTCGTCGGGCAGCGGCGCCTGCAGGACGCGCTCGAAGGCGTCGGCGAGGGCGTCGACCGGGTCGGGGCCCGATCCGACGGCCTCGGAGCGCGGACGCGGCGTCGCGCCGGTCCCGCGACCGACCTCGGCCGCGACGAGTTCCGACGGCGTCACCTCGACCGCCATCACCCAGCTGCCCACGTCGTCCTCCTCGTCCGGCCCGCGGTCGGGCGGCGCGCGCTCCCGCTCGTCCACGAATCGCATCCACGGTAGTGCGGCGCCCGTCGCCGTCGTCCACCGGTGACACCCGCGTGAGCATGGTCGCCGTCACAGCCGTGCGGCATGCTGACGCCGACCGGCCGCCGACGTCCATTCCCCACCGTGACGGCGTCGACACGCTGCGATGACGCGGGCGGGGACGACGAGATCGGGTGGAGGTGAACAGCACCGTGACGGGCACGGTCACACGCCGCGGCGCCACCGTCGACGTGCATGCCGCGTTGCTCCCCCTCTGGCGCGGGCTCGTCCTGTTCCGCGTGGTGGCGCTCGCCTACGCGATCGCGAACGTCGTGCGGTTCGCCGACGAGTACCGGCGCCCCGCGCTCGCGGTGGCCGTGGTCGTGTTCATGGGCGCGTGGACGTTCGCGACCTCCGTGGCCTACCTGCGCGGCGCCCGGCGGCTCGCGGTGGTCGACCTCGCCGTCACGGTCCTCACCACCATGAGCACGCTGCTGATCGACGACCCGGCGCGCATCGCCGCGGGCCAGCCCGTCATCACCACGGTGTGGTCGGCCGGGGCGGTCCTCGCCGTCGCCGTGGCCCACGGGATCCGTCCCGCGGTCGGGGCGGTCCTCGTCTCGCTCGTCGGGCTGTGGATCACGCGCCGCGCCCTCGACGGCGCCCTGCTCTCCGACGCGCAGCTGCTGGGGGCCGCGGGGATCGCCGTCGGGTTCGCCTCGGTGGCGCTGCGCCGCTCCGCGCAGCGGCTCCAGGAGGCCATCGCGACGGAGGCCGCGGCCGCCGAGCGCGACCGCCTCGCCCGCGACATCCACGACGGGGTGCTGCAGGTCCTCGCCCTGGTCCGGCGGCGCGGGCCCGCGCTGGGCGACGACGAACTGGTGCGCGAGGCCGCCGAGCAGGAGGTGTCGCTGCGCCGCCTCATCACCCGCGGCCCGCCCGGCCTCGACGGTCCCGACGACGAGCCGGTCGACCTGGGCGCCGCGGTCGGGGCCACGCTGCCGGCGCGGGCGGTGCTCGCGGTGCCGCCGGAGCCGGTGGAGGTGCCGGGCGGGCTCGCGCGTTCGGTGGTGGCGGTGGTGCGGGAGGCCGCGGCCAACGCCGACGCCCACGCCGGGCCCGGCTCGGGGCTGTGGGTGCTGCTGGAGGACGACGACGAGGCGGTGACGGTCAGCGTGCGCGACGACGGGCACGGGATCCCCGCGGGCCGGCTCGACGCCGCCCGCGACGAGGGGCACCTCGGGGTGGCCTCGTCGATCCGCGGGCGGGTGGCCGAGCTGGGCGGCACCGCGCAGCTGGTCACGGCACCGGGCGAGGGCACGGAGTGGGAGCTGCGGTTCCCCCGGGAGACGGAGCGGAGCGGAGCTCGACCTTCGGGCCGGGAGGAGGGCACGGGACGGTGAGCGGGGACGACAAGGCGGGCGTGCGGGTGATGGTGGTCGACGACCACCCGATGTGGCGCGAGGGCGTTGCCCGCGACCTCGGCGAGCGGGGCTTCGACGTGGTCGCGACGGCGGCCGACGGGGCGGCCGCGGTGCGGATCGCGCCGGCGGTGCGGCCCGACGTCGTCGTGATGGACCTCCAGATGCCCCACCTCGACGGGGCGGGCGCGACGGCGGCGATCCTCGCGACCCTGCCCGCCACCCGGATCCTCGTGCTCTCGGCCAGCGCCGAGCACGGCGACGTCCTGGGCGCCGTGCAGGCGGGCGCGGCCGGCTACCTCGTGAAGTCCGCGCAGGCCGCCGAGCTGGTCGACGCCGTGCGGCGCACGGCCGCCGGCCAGGCCGTGTTCGGGCCGGAGCTCGCCGGGCTGGTGCTGGGCGAGTTCCGCCGCCGGGACGCCGCGGCGCGGTCGGAGCGGCGGTCGCCGCCCTCCGGGGAGCAGGCGCTGACCCCGCGCGAGACCGAGGTGCTGCGCCTCGTCGCGAAGGGCCTGACCGCCCGGAAGATCGCCGAGCGCCTCGACCTGTCGCACCGCACCGTCGAGAACCACGTGCAGAACTCGCTGCGCAAGCTGCAGCTCACGAACCGGGTGGAGCTCACCCGCTACGCGATCGAGCAGGGGCTGGACGAGCAGTGAGGGCCTAGTTGAGGTGCGCCCGCCACGCCCGGGCGTGCCGGGCGAGCAGCGCGGCCGCCCGCGGGCGGCGCTCGGCCCACGCCTCGAGCATGCGGGCCGCGTGGAGGTACTCGCCGCGGTGCCCGAACGTCGCGGCCAGCTCGACGAGCTCCTCGCCGGAGACCCCGGGCAGGTGCAGGCGGGCCTCGAGCACCCGCTGCAGCTCCGGGAGCCGGCCCGCGGCGCGGTGGACGAACCGCAGGTTGGTCAGCATCCGCAGGAGCACGCTCTCGACGCCGATGGGCTCGAGCAGCTCGGGCCGGAACCCCGCGCCGGACGCCCCCGTGGCGGCGACGAACAGGGCCCGGCAGTCGGCCTCGTCGAGCAGCGTCCCGGTGAACGGGTCGAGGTGCCAGACCGACCCGGCCGGGCGGACGAGGAAGTGCCCCGGCAGCCCCACCGGCTCGAGGGTGAGGCCCGCTCGGCGCCCGACCTCGATCACGACGACCGCGAGGCTGATCGGGATCCCCACGCGCCGCTCGAGGACCTCGACGAGCGAGGAGTTCCGCGGGTCGTAGTAGTTCTCGGAGTTTCCGCGGAAGCCCTCCTCGGAGTAGAGCCGCACGACGAGGTCGTCGACGCTGGTCACCCCGGCCGCCAGCCGGTCGAGCTCGGCGAGCGCGGCCGACACGTCGGCGTCGGGGCGGGCGATCCGCGCGATCTCGAGGGCGGCGCGGTCGAGCGGCGGGCGACCGGTGGCCACGAGGCCCCCGAACCGGGCGACGGCGGCCGCCGAGCCCTGCGGGTCCGGGGGCGGCGTCCGGTCCGCGGGGTCGTCGGGCACGTCCGCATCCTCCCGCGCTTCGCGCCGGCGCGCCCTACGTGACGGCCCCCGTCGTCTCCGACCAGCGGAGCTCGCCGTGCTCGAACTCCTGGGCGCGGCCGTCGGAGGTCGGGTAGGCGTCACCGATCGGCAGGCCGAGCGGCGAGAGCTCGGCGCCGCGGGCGCGCCAGGTGTCGCGGATCGCCCCGCTGACCTCGTGCGCCCCGGTGGTGGGCGAGAAGTAGATCGAGCCGCGCTCGAAGTCGGCGTACCGCCCCCGGCCGTCGGCGGTGGGCTGCTCGACGCGGTAGGGCTGGCCGAGGTCCGGGCGGTCCGCCCACGCCGAGCGGACGTCGGTGCCCGCCGCCGCGATGAGCTTGGCGACCTCGGTGCGGATCGTCCCCATGGCCGCGTACGCGGCGTTGCCGGGGCAGGCGGTGTTGCCGACGTCGCGGTGCGCGAACAGCGCGTCGACGGTGGTGGTCTGCCCCTTGGCGAACTTGGACGTGCCTCCGCCGTTCGAGGTGAGCGTGACCTTGGCCGACGGGTCGCGGTAGGTGCCGCCGAGCTTCCACGCCGCGAGGTTCTCCACCGAGGTCAGCGCCGCCGGGGTGGGCGCGACGTCGGAGAGGTTGCCCATCATCGCGATGCCGAACGTGTCGCGGTTGAACCCGCCGGCGTGCGCCGCGACGACCGGGCGGTCGAGCCCGCCGGCGCGCCCCTCGAAGATCGTGCCGTACTTGTCGACGAGCGCGTTGTAGCCGATGTCGCCCCAGCCGTTCCTCTCCACGTGGAAGGCGTAGATCCCCCGGACGACGGCCGCGGACTGCTCGGGGCTGTAGTCGTTCGACTCGGCGGTGTGGTGGATCGTCACGGCGCGGGTGGTCGGGGAGTACTCCGGCGGCCAGGTCATGCGGCGCTCGTCGGCCCCCCACTGCGCCCGCGTCACGTAGGCCGGGGCGGGCGGGGCGCCGTCGCGGGCCGAGGTCTGCCGCTCGCGGGCCCGGGCGCCGATGGCGTCGTCGTTGGTCGAGGCGCCGGGGTCGATCCGCTGCACGGCGAGGCCCTCGGTGACCGGTGCACCGCCACGGGTCGCGCGCACCTGCACGGCGTGGCGGTCCCCGACCCACACCGGGTCGGTCCCGCCGCCCGCGGTGCTCCGGGCCGGGGCGTCGTCGCGCTCGGACGGGCTGTTCGCGTCGAGGGGCAGCCAGGCGCCCCAGCGTCCCGCGGCGTCGGTCGAGCGCAGTTCGACGGTGTCGGGGTCGGTCCCGGTCCAGGTCACGGCGACGAGCTTCAGCGGGCCCGCCGACCGCGCGACCTGCGTGCCCTCGCCGTCCCGGGCCTGCCGCGTCAGCGGGAGCGGGGTGATCGAGGGGTCCGTCGGGTCCGCGGGCGGCAGCGTCGCCGCGGGCAGGGAGGTGACGGCGCGCGCCTCGGGGGCACGGGGCGCCTGGTCGGTGACGGCGATCGCGGCCGGGGCGAGCCCCGCCACCAGGGCGAGAGCGCCCACCCCGAGCAGGACACGCCGCATCCTCCGGGGGCCGGCGCGCCGTGGGCGCACCGGACCGACCCGTCGTCGGGAATCCGTGGCCGTCCACCGCGTCATGCTCGTCCGCCTCCGCTCGTTCTCAACCGCGGAGCAACCCTCACACCCACATGCGCACCAGCCGTCCCACGACGCGCCACCCGTGTGGGGGATTCGATCTCTAGGGCTGGCGGGTCCAGAAGGCGACGTCGGCGTAGGTGGCCACCGACCGGGCGGCGATCCCGTCGGCGCCCGCGCCGATCGGGCCGGCCACCAGGGGGATGAGCTTCGTCAGGTTGAGCACGCCGCGGCGACCGGCCCGGCTGGCGAGCCGGTAGGCGATCCGGTGGTCGAGCTGCTCGCGGACCTCCGGCGGCAGCCGCCGCAGCCCGGTGAGCAGCGAGACGCCCTGCAGGTCGAGCCCCGTGCGCTCGGCGAGCTCCGAGCCGTCGGGGCCGAGGACGCAGAGCAGGATCGCGGTGCGCACCACCGGGTCGTCGACGTCGTGGCCCCGCGCGTGGGCGATCGACGCCGCGAGGCGGGTGCAGACGAGGTAGAGCCCGGTGACGCCCGCGGGCGCGGTCACGAGCATCGTCGCGGCGCCGCCGAGGCTCGTCAGCAGACCGGAGCTGGCGGCGAGCCGGACGTGGGTGGTGGTGAGGCGGCGGACGGCCGACTCGACGTCCCCCTCGGCCTCGGCCAGGTGCTCCTCGGCGACCCTCCGCGCGGGGTGCCAGGGACCGGCGCCGTCGATGCCGCGACGCAGCAGCTCGCCGACGAGGCGGTCGCCGGTCCACGGGACGGGCACCGCGGCGGAGGAGCTGCGCTGCGCGTCCGGTGAGGTCTCCGGGAGGTCGGGATCCGGCACGGGGACAGCCTGTCACGAACGACGACGGCCCGGTCACCCCGCCGGAGCGGGGCGACCGGGCCGGACGGCACCGGGACGACGCCTACAGGACCTCGAGGCCCAGCACGTTGTCGCTGAGGTTGTCGTTCAGGATCGAGTTGCAGACGATGTTCAGGGCGTTCGCGCCACCGACCGGGGCCTGGACGACGCCGTTCGCGAGCGAGTCGCCCTGGATCCCGTTCTGGGCGGCGGCCGTCCCACCCTTGACCGAGCAGACGTCGGTGCTGCCGCGCGGCGCCGCGCCGCCGTTGCCGCCGCCGGGCTGCGAGTCGTGCGCGGACGCCAGCGGCGCGATCGCGACCAGGCCGGCCGCCACCCCCAGCGTCACGGTGACGATCTTCTTCGTCGACATGTCGGGTCCTCTTCTCTCAGGAGTGACGGATCAGAGCCCGAGCAGGTCGCCGAGGACCGGCAGCCCCTCGCCGAGGACCGACAGCTCGAGCACGTTGTTGCTGAGGTTGTCGTTGAGGATCGAGTTGCAGACGATGTTGGCCGCGTTCAGGCCGCCGATCGGGGCCTGGGCGACGACGTTGGCGAGCGAGTCGCCGCCGATCCCGTTGGTGGCGCCGGCGCTGCCGCCCGCCACGCTGCAGGTCGAGGACGGGCCCGCCGGGGCGGACCCTCCGCCCGAGCCGCCGTGCGACTCGGTGGCGGACGCGAACGGGGCGGCGACGGCGAGGCCGACGACGACGCCGACACCCACGATTCCCAGCTTCTTGCTCATGCGGTGTTCTCCTGTCGAGGGGGAGCGAGTGCCGCCCGGGGAAACCCGGCGAACCGGGCGTGGCGGCGTCATCCACTCAACGAGGACCGCACGGAGGGTGTCACCCTGCGCCACCGGAAGGCGTGACCGCTTCGCCGCGTCGGGGAGTCGAGCGCGCGCAACCTGACCCGTGGGCACGAAACGGGTGTCGGACCGTCACCGTTCGACGGCGAGTCGTCCTCCCCGTCCCGGACCGCTCTCACTCTCCGGAATCGGGCCGGGCGGGCGGATCTAGGTCGAGGGCGGTACCGACGACAGGTCGAGCGCGGCGCCCAGGTCGCCGGCCCACGCCTCGTCGCGGTCGCGGCGCGCGGCCCGCTCGAGGCGCTCGCGCTGCGGGCGGGCCCGCGACCAGGCGAGGACGCGGGCGTCGATCCGCGCGCCGTAGTGCGCGTCGATGACGAGCTCGGCGAGGTGGTGGTCGGCGCTCGCCGTGTCCTTGTACTCCCAGATCGCGAGCAGGCGCGCCGGGCCGTCGCCGAGGCCCGAGGCGTCGTCGAGGAAGGAGGTGGCCGTGGCCACCGGGAGGTCGGAGCCGGGACCGGGGTGCCGGTCGAGCAGGGCGACCCAGAGGGTGTCGACGAAGTCCCGCACGGCGGTCCGCTCGGCGGTGCCCCACCCGTCCCAGAACGCGGCGATGCGCGACAGCACGGAGTGCAGGTCGACCCGGCCGTCCGTGACGACCGCCCGGAGCAGCCAGGGCGTGAGGGCCCGCACGTCGTCGGGCTCGCCGATCGTGGTGCCGAGGCTCAGCGCGAGCGAGAGCGGGTCCGCCTCGGCGAGGACGACCGGGCGCTGTCGCGGGGTGTGACTCTCCAGCACGTCCCGGACCGGGTGGGCGACGAACGCCGCCTCCACCTGCCACAACGCCGCTCCCACCTCCGCCTGCACCCTGCCGATACTGAGGGTTGACAAGCCGACACGCCCCACTGATCGGGCGCTCTCTACTCGATGGTGTCACTCTTCGTGTTCTCGCGTACGGCCAGGCGTGAAGCATCGTCGCGCCGCGCGGAGTGGCAGAGTGGTCCTCGTGGAACGCACGCGTACCGATGTCCTGGAGGCCGTCACGACGGCGGGAGTGGTGCGGGGGCGGCGCGCCGGCGGTCGCGACGACCTGCGCACCTGGCGTGGCATCCCCTACGCCGCGCCGCCGGTCGGGCCGCGGCGCTGGCGGGCCCCCGCCCCCGTGGAGCCGTGGGACGGGGTGCGGGAGACCGTCGAGTTCGGGCCGGTCCCGCCCCAGGACCGCAGCGGGGAGTTCGTCGGCGCGGGCCGGCACACACCCATGGGCGAGGACTGCCTGACCCTCAACGTCGTCGCCCCGGCGGCGCCGGAGGGCCCGCTCCCGGTCATGGTGTGGTTCTACGGCGGCGCCTTCGTGGTCGGCGCCTCGTCCTCGCCCACCTACCGCGGCTACGACCTCGTCCGCACCGGCGACGTCGTCTACGTCAGCGTCAACTACCGCCTGGGCGCGCTCGGCTACCTGGACTTCTCGGCGCACTCGACCCCGGGGCGCCCGATCGAGTCGAACCTCGGGCTGCGCGACCAGATCGCCGCCCTGGAGTGGGTGCGCGACAACATCGCGGCCTTCGGCGGCGACCCCGAGCAGGTCACCGTGTTCGGCGAGTCGGCCGGCGCGATCTCGGTGACCACCCTGATGACCGTTCCGTCCGCCCGCGGGCTCTTCCACCGCGCGATCGCGCAGAGCTCCGCGCCCGGCGTGGCCTACTCCCACGAGCGCGCGGCCGGCTGGGCCGACCGCTACGCCCGCGACCTCGGCGTCGTCGTCGGGCGACCCGACGACGACCCGATGGACCTGCTCGAGACCGCCTCCACCGAGGACCTCCTCACCGCCGCGCGCCGCTTCCGCCGGGTCGCCGACGAGACGCCCGGGGTCCTGCTGACCGCTCCGGTGGTGGACGGCGACCTCATCCCGGAGGCCCCGCTCGACGCCTTCGCCGCGGGTCGCGCCCACCCCGTGCCGCTGATCATCGGCACCAACGACACCGAGGGGCGGCTGTTCGAGCTGCCCGGGCTGCGCCTCGACCTGCTGGTCTCCGACGAGCGCGCCGACGCCGTCTTCGCCGCCACCCAGCCCGAGCTGCGCGAGCAGGTCCTCGCCGCCTACCGGGGGACGTCGCACCGCCGCGACCTCGGCGGGGACTACCTGTTCTGGTACCCGTCGGTGCAGGTGATGGAGGCCCACGCCGCCGCGGGGAACCCGGTGTACGCCTACCGCTACGACCTCGCGCCCCGGCTGCTGCGGCTGCTCGGCCTCGACGCCATGCACGGCATGGAGCTCTACTCCGTGTTCGGGCTCGCCGACTCCCGCGGCGGGAAGGTCCTGACGATGCTCGGTGGCCGTGGCGCGCTGCGCGCGGCGTCCCGCCGGATCGTCCGGGACTGGACGGCGTTCGCGCACACGGGCGCGCCCACCGGGACGTGGCCGCGCTACGACGCCTCCACCCGGCTCACGCGGATCATCGACGCGCAGGACCGGATCGAGGGCGACCCGCGTCGCGACCGCCGCCTCGCCTGGCAGGGCTACCGCGGCTACCGGTAGCCGGCGTGGGAGGACGGGCGCGGGAGGATGACGCCGTGCCTGCCGCTCCCGTCGACGACGCCGTCCTCACCGGTCCCGACCTGCGGGAACTGCTCGACGGGACCGGCGGGGCGGTGCTGCGCCGCTGCACGGCCGACGAACCCGACCTGCACGGGGCCGACCTGTCGGGCGCGACGCTGGAGCAGTGCCGCTTCCCGGGGGCCGACCTGCGGGGCGCGACGATGGAGGCGGTCACCGTGCGCGGCGGGTCGCTGGCGGGGGCGACCCTGCTCGACGCGGACCTCACCGACGCGGTGTTCTCCGCGGTCGACCTCTCCCGCATCCGGTTGACCGGCGCGCTGCTCACCGAGACCCGGTTCGACGGCTGCCGGATGATCGGCGCGGACCTGTCCGGGCTGCGCGGGCTCGCCGTCTCCTACTCCCTCGACGGCTCGACCCTGGGCCTCGCCAACCTCCAGGACGTCCTGTGGCGGGGGGTGACGCTGCGCGGGGTGGACCTCTCGGAGGCCGACCTGCGCGGCGCCGACCTGCGGGGGGCCACCCTGCTCGACTGCGTGCTCCGCGACGTCGACCTCGCCCACACGCGCCTGGCCGGCGCCGACCTGCGCGGCGCCGACCTCGGCGGGCTCACCGAGGACGCCCCGCGCACGCTGCGGGGCGCGATCGTCAGCGAGGCCCAGGCCGCGGACGTGTGCCGGGCGCTGGGGCTCGTCGTCGGCTAGTGCGGTCGGTCAGTGCGTCTCGTCGGTGCGCTCGTGGGGCGACGACTGCACCCCGCCGGCCGCCTCCCGGCCCTTCTTGAGCCGGCCGTAGAACCGCAGGGTCAGGGCCGCCGCGCCGAGGGTGACCACCGCGAAGACGATCCCCAGGATGTGCTCCTCGATCACCAGGAAGAAGATGACCGCGCTGAACAGCGACAGGATCGTGCCGATGACGCCGATCCCGACGTTGAGCTTCAGCTCGCTCTGCTTCTCGGGCGAGGTGTCGGGCAGGGCGGCGGGGTTGCGGGCCTGGGCGGGGTCCATGGCTGCTCTTATACCCCGCCGGGTCCCTCGCATCACCGTCTGCGGGCGAACCCGGACGCGCGACTGACCGGGCGCTCGACCGCGGCCCGCACCGCGTCGGCCGAGCCGACCACGCGGACGCGGTGCCGGGCGCGGGTGACCGCGGTGTAGAGGAGCTCCCGGGTCAGCAGCGGCGACTCGGGCGGCGGCAGCAGGACGCTCACCTGCGCGTACTGGCTGCCCTGGGCTCGGTGCACGGTCATCGCGTGCACGGTCTCGACGGCGCCGAGCAGCGCCGGGGCGCGTTCGAGGGGCCGGCCGCCGCGGGCGAACACCGCCACGAGCCGGCCGCGCCGCTCGACGACCACCCCGGTGTCGCCGTTGTAGAGCCCGGCCTCGTGGTCGTTCTCGGTGACGAGCAGCGGGCGCCCGGGCCACCACTCCTGGTGGGCCTCCAGCTCGGGGTCGACCCCGCCGTCCTCGTCGAGCCAGCGCTCCACCTGCCGGGCCCACCGCGCCACCCCGTACGGGCCGCGCCGGTGGGCGCAGAGCAGGCGGTGCTCCTCGCCCTGGGCCAGGGCGGTCTCCGCGTCGCCCGCCCGGGCGGCGATGGCCACCTCGCGGCTGCCCGCGACGACGTCGTCGCGCAGGGTCGTGAGCCCCGCGGGCTCCCGCTGGGTGAGGTCGACCGACTCCAGGAACTCCAGCGAGGACGCGGAGCGCAGGCACGCCAGGGTCGCGTCGGCGTCCCCGGCGCGGATCGCGTCGGCCAGCGCGGCGATCTCGTCGTTGTTGCGGTAGTTGTGCTCGAGGCGGACCACCCCGTTGTCGCCCGGGCGCCCGGAGCAGCCGACGGCGTCGAGGAGCGCCGGGTCGGGTCCCGCGGTGCCCAGCCGGGGCGCGTTGACGAGGTCGCCGAGGACGGCGCCGGCCTCGACGGAGGCGAGCTGGTCGGGGTCGCCGACGAGCACGAGCCGCGCGTCGTCGCGCACCGCCTCGAGCAGCCGCGCCATGAGGGTCAGCGACACCATCGAGGTCTCGTCGACCACCACCACGTCGTGGGGCAGCCGCCGGTGCCGGTCGTGGCGGAACCGCGAGGGGTTGTCGGGCCGGTAGCCGAGCAGCCGGTGGATCGTCGAGGCCTGCGGCTCGCCGCCGGTCACGGCCTCGGTGGCGATCGCCTCCCCGAGCCGCGCGGCCGCCTTGCCGGTGGGCGCGGCGAGCGCCACCCGCAGGTCGGGGTCCTGCTCGCGCAGCACCGCGAGCAGCCGCGCGACGGTGGTCGTCTTCCCGGTGCCCGGCCCGCCGGCCACCACGGTCGTCCACCGCAGCGCGGCGACGGCGCAGGCCAGGCGCTGGTGGTCGTCCGCGCCGGTCCCGGCGTAGTACCGGTCGAGGCTCGCCCGGAGCCCCTCGAGGTCGACGGCGGGCGCGGGGGCGTCGGCGCGCGTGACGAGGTCGGCGCGGACCTGGTCCTCCTGGCGGCGGTAGCGGTCGAGCCACAGCAGGCCGTCGTCGAGGCGCAGCGGGCCGCCGGGCGCGGTCAGCGGGCTCGCGGCGATCGCGGCGGTCCAGGCCGCGGGCTCGGGCCAGGGCAGGTCGTCGGTGGGGACGAGGGTGTCGTCGGCGTCGAGGACGCGGCGGTCGACGTCGGCGAGCTCCAGGCACACCGAGCCCGCCCGCAGCGAGCGCACCGTCAGCGCCGCCGCCAGCAGCACCTCCTCGTCGTCCTCCCCGCCGAGGCGCCCGAGCCGCCGGGCCACGGCGACGTCGGCCGGGTCGAGCACGCCGCGCGCGGTGAACTGCGCGAGCCGGCCGGTGGCGCGCACCGCGTGCCGGACGCCGTCCTCCCCCGCGAGATCCAGCACCGTCACGAGGGTCCTCCCGCCAGCAGGTCGGACAGGGCGACGAGCAGCGCCGGCGGCGGCGTCCAGCGGAAGACCCCGCACGTGGTGCCCGCGATCACCGGGGTGTCGGGACCGCACATGCCGCGCAGGAACAGGTAGGCCACGCCGCCCAGGTGGGTGGCCGGGTCGTAGGACCGCAGCCGCCAGCGCAGGTAGCGGTGCAGCGCCACGCCGTAGAGCAGCGCCTGCAGCGGGTAGTGCGCCCGCACCATCGCCGTGCGCATCTGCTCGGGGCCGTAGTGGGCGCTGGTCAGGGGGTCGGCGACGCCCGTGGCGCTGACCGGGCCGAGCCAGTTCGTCTTGTGGTCGACGATCACGTAGCGCCCGTCGGGGGCCCGCAGCACGGCGTCGACGCTGCCCGTGAGGTAGCCGCGCAGGACCTGCCCGGAGAGCGCCTCCAGCGCGTCGGGGTAGGCGACGAGGGGGTCGTCGGCGGGGAGGTGCTCGCGCAGCAGGGCCGCCGCGCCGCCCAGGGTGACCGCGGCCGCGTCGCGGTCGGGATGGTCGCCGCCGGCCAGCGGCAGCTCGAAGCCGAGCTCGGGCAGCCGGTCGCGCGGGGCGACGTCGCCGTAGCTCCACCCGGCGGGATCGATCGGGGTGCGCAGGGCCGGCTCGAGCGCGGCGGCGAGCCCGTCCGCGGCCAGCCCGGCGACCGGGCGGTGGCCGAGTTCGGCCGCGGCGGAGACCCGCAACGCCTCGCGGAGGTCGGCGGCCGTGGTGTCGACGGTCTCGAGGACGGAGTGCACGACGACGCCGAACGCGGGCCCCACGGGCAGGTCGGCCATCGGGGAGGGGACACCGCCGGCGTCGGCCGCCTCGACCTCGACGTCGGCCTCGTCGGTGACGACGGCCTCCTCCGGCTCGGAGGTGGCGTCGGGCCCGGCGGCGTGCGCGTCGGCGGTGAGCGAGGAGTACGACGACCGCCGCCAGTCGAGGTCGAGCGGCCGGTCGAACCGCGCGACGGCGAGCGAGCCGGCGGCGACGGCATCGGGCATGTAGGGCACCGCGGTGCGCTCGGCGACCGGCTCGACGGCGAGGTCGGGGCCCGCGAACGCGGCGAGCTGCTCCCACACCGCGGAGTCGTCGGTGAGGGTGACGGCCGGGTCGGGCTCCCAGCCGGTGGGGCCGCGCCGGCTGCGCAGGAGCCGGTTGAGCGCCGAGGACGCGGTCTGCGACGAGGGCGCCCACCAGGCGACGACCTGGCTGCGGGCGCGGGTGAGCGCGACGTAGAGCAGCCGGAGGTCCTCGCCGTCGTCCTCGGCGCGCTGGGCGTGCTGGTGGTCGAGCCAGGCCGGGTCGCCCGGCCCGCCGACGGCCCGGACGCGGGCACCGGACGCGTCGTGGTGCAGGACCTCCCGCGGCTCGCCCGGCACCCACCGGTCCCACCCGAACGGCACGTAGACCACCGGGAACTCGAGGCCCTTGCACTTGTGGACGGTGAGGATCTGGACGGCGTCGGCGTCGGACTCCAGCCGCCGCGTCCGCTCGGGCCGGGCCTCGGCCCGCCGACCCTCGGCCTCGAGAACGCGCAGGCGCAGCCACTCGGTCAGCGCGACGACCCCGTGGCGGTGGGCGGCGCCCTCGGCGTGCAGCAGCTGCCCGACGTGGCGGAGGTCGGTGAGCAGCCGCTCCCCGCCGACGAGGCCCAGCACGCGCGGGACGAGCCCGGTGCGCGCCGAGAGGGCCTCGACCATCGCCGCCACCCCGCGGTCGCGCAGCACGGCGGCCCAGCGGCGCAGGTCCTGTCCCACCCGGTCGAGCACCGCGTCGGGGTCGGCGTCGAGCTCGGCGGCCCGGGTCCCGACGAAGCTCGTCAGGGCCGCCGCGCGGACGCGCAGCACCCGTCCGGGCTGCTCCAGGGCCTCCAGCAGCGTCAGCCACTCGCGGGCGGCGGGGGTGGAGAACACCCCGGCGGCGCCGGCGAGGACCGCGGGCACCCCGGTGTCGGCGAGCGCCTCCCGGACGAGGTCGGCCTGGGCGTTGGTGCGCACCAGGACCGCCACGTCCCCGGGCGCCAGCGGCTCGTCGTTCCACGTGGATCGGGCGGCGAGCAGCCCGGCCACGTCGGCGGCGAGGTCGGCCGCGACCCGGCGGCGCACCGGGCCGATCTCCGGCAGCCCGGTCCGCCAGTTCGACCGCAGGCCCCCGCGCGGGACCACCCGCAGCCGGAACGGCGTGTCGACCGGGGCCCCCGCCAGCCTCCGGCCCTCGTGGGCCGCCGCGACCGGGTGCACGACGATGCGGTCGTCGCCCAGGGCGGCCCCGCCCAGCACGCGGTCGAGCGCGGCGAGCAGGGGCGCGTCGCTGCGGTGGTTGGTCCCCAGCGTGGCCCGCGTCCCGGCGGTGCCGCGCGCGGTGAGGTAGCTGACGACGTCGGCGCCGCGGAAGGCGTAGATCGCCTGCTTCGGGTCGCCGATCACGGTGAGCACGGCGTGGCCGTGGAAGGCGGTCCGCAGGATGTCCCACTGGGTGGGGTCGGTGTCCTGGAACTCGTCGACCAGCACCACCCGGTAGCGCGACCGCAGGCGCTCGCAGGCGGTCTCCCCGAGCCGGGGGTCGGTCAGGGCCGCGTGCAGCCGGGTGAGCATGTCGTCGAAGGTGAACAGCCGCCGCGTGCGCTTGCGGCGCTCCACCTCGCCGCGCACCCCGCGGGCGAACCGGGCGCGGACGTCGGCCTCGCCGGTGGTCTCGCCCTCGGCCGGGGCGATGCGGGCACCCGGGTCGTTGACCGCGGCCCGTCCGAGCGCGAGGGCGGTGTCCCGGTCGAACGGCGGGGCCCCGGCGGACGGCGGGGCGTACGCGCGGACGTAGAAGTCGTCGACGACCTCGACCACGACGTCGTCGATCTGCTCGACGAACCGCGCGTCGGCGTCGGTGTCCCCGGCCACGCCGAGGCCGGCCAGCATGTCCTGGCAGAACTGGTGGGTGGTCGCGATCGTGGCCTCGTCGAAGTGGGCGAGGGCGTGGGCGAGCCGGGCGCGGCGGCGGGCCCGCTCGTCGGCGTCGACGGCGAGGACCAGCGCCGTCACCGCGTCGCCGCGCGCGTCGCCGTCGACCAGGGCGCGCTCCACCGCCACGAGCCGCTCCCGCACCCGTTCCCGCAGCTCGCGGGTGGCCTCGCGGCCGAAGGTGACGAGCATGAGCTCGGCGAGCGTGGTGTGGCCCTCGGCGACGTAGCGGGCCGCGAGCGCGGCGATCGTGTACGTCTTGCCGGTCCCGGCGCTGGCCTCGAGCACCGTGGTGCCGCTCGGCAGCGCCCCGAGGACGTCGAACGCCGGCGCCGCGACGGTGGCCGGGCTGACGTCCGTGACGGTGGCGGTCATCGGTAGTGCTCCTCGCGGCCGTTCTCGGCCTCGCGCAGCGGCTTCCACAGCCGGACGGCGAGCTCGCCGAAGCGGGTGGACTCCACCATCCCCGGGCTCCCGGCGACGTCGTCGAGCGGGCGGTCGGCGCCCCAGACGTAGACGTGCGCGGGGTCGCGCGAGCCGTCGAAGTCCTTAGTCCAGGTGGTCCGGGCCGCGTCGAAGGCCTGCCGGGTGGTCTTCTTCGGCCGGTCGGACACGTAGCGCTCGGAGGTGCGGCCGAACAGCGGCAGCGGCTCGCGCAGCCCCTCGGCGCGCAGCGCGACGAGGTCGGCGAGCACGGTCCGCGCGTGTTCGGGGTCGACGCCCGGGACGGCCGCGGTGGCCGGCCCGTCCATCCCCTTGCCGATCGCGGCCGACCGCCAGGGTCCGGGGCGGGCGGCGGCCAGGGCGAGCAGCTGGACCCAGGCGGCGAGGCGGTGCTTGGGGGCGAGCCGGGAGTAGGTGGCGGAGGCGAGGGTGGAGCCCCGGACCCCGGCGACCGTGCCGACGACGGTGGTCCCCTCGTCGAGGGCGACCCGCACCGTCAGGTCGCGCGCCGGCTCGACCCAGTGCGGCCCGGCCGCCGCGACGAGCAGCTCGACCTCGCGGCCCAGCTTCTTCAGCAGGGCCGCGCCCAGCGCCCCGGGCGGGAGCTCGCCGCGGCGGCGCTCGGCCTCGATGCAGGCGGCGACGTCGTGCCCGGCGAGGCGGTCCTCGAGGAGCCGCTGCCCGATCGACCACCGCGCCAGGCCGTTCGGCTCGACCGGCAGCGCCTCGTCGGGCTCGCTGTCCTCCCCGCGCACGACGAGCGAGAGCCGCTGGCGCAGGAACGCCCTCACCGGGTGCTCGAGGAACTTCACGAGGTCGGCGAGGTCGACCTCGGGCTCGTCGCGCGGCGGGAGGAGCCCGTCGAGGAACACCGGCGGCCGCGTCCGCCCCGACCCCAGGGCCCGGGCTCCCGCGAGCGCCCCGACGTCGAAGCTGAACGGGCGCCCGGTGTCCGGGTCGGCCACGAACTCGGCCGGGGCGAAGGGCTGGAGCGGGTGCCGGTGCACCACGTGGGCCCGCGTGCTCCCGCCGTCGATCCGGGCGGTGGCGTCGAGGGTGTCGAGCAGCTCGCCGACCGGGACCGCCGGGGGGCGCGGCGCGTTGGTGCGCTCGTCGGCCCCCGAGTGGACGACGACGAGCCGTTCGGTGGCCGAAGTGATCGCGTCGAGCAGCAGCTGGCGGTCCTCGGCGGCGGCGTCCCGCTCCCCGACGCAGGGGTCGCGGGCGAGGACGTCGTCGCCGTCGGTCCGGGTCTCGCGGGGGAACACCTGGTCGTCGAGCCCGAGCAGGCACACCACGCGGTGCGGCACGCTGCGCATCGGCAGCAGGGTGGCCACCGTGAGGCTCCCGGTGCGGAAGTTGGCCCGGGTGGGCCGCCCGGCGAGGTGGTCGGACAGGACCGACCGCACGTCGTGCAGGGTCAGGGGCGTGTCGCCGGTGGCGTCGCCGCGGACCTCCGCGAGCACGGCCCGGGCCTGGGTGAGCTGCCAGACGTCGGCGGGCGTGGCGGCGGCGAGCGCGTCGACGGCCAGGGTGAGGGCGTCGAGCCAGGCGTCGAGCGGGCGCTCGCCGGTCAGCCGGTCGAGCACCTCGGACACGCGGTCGACCAGCTCGGCGAGCCGGCCCACCCGCTCGACGTCGCCGGACTCGACCTCGTCGAGCGGCAGCGCGGTGTCGAGCCAGACCTGCTCGTCGCCCGACATCGCCACCCCGACGAGCAGCCGATCGAGGCCGCGCTCCCAGGTGTTCTCACCGACCCCGCCGAGCTTGTAGGTGGCGCGGTGGGCCCGGTCGAGACCCCAGCGGACGCCCGACTCGGTGACGAGGCGGCGCAGGCGGTCGAGGTCGTCGTCGTCGAACCGGAAGCGGCGCCGCACCGGCTCGCTCTCGGCGAGGTCGAGCAGCTCGCCCGCGGTGAGCCGGGCGTCGGCGAGGTCGAGGACGGTGCCGAGGAGCCCCAGCACCGGGTTGACCTGGGTGAGCGCGCGGTCGGCCACCCGCACCGCGAGCCGGTGGCCGGGGTGCTCCCCCGCCTCGCCCTCTCCGGCCCCGAAGGCGGCCGTGATCAGTGGAGCGAACGTCTCGACGTCGGGGCACATGACCACGACGTCGCGCGGCTCGAGCGTCGGGTCGTCGGCGAGGAGCCCGAGGACGGCCTCGCGGAGCACCTCGACCTGCCGGTCGGGCCCGTGGCAGGAGTGCACGACGACGCTGGTGTCGCCGGTGAGGTCGGCGAGGGCGGGCACGCGGTCGTGGCGCAGGTCGTCCTGCAGGCGCTCGAGCAGCGTGCCGGGCGGGATGCCGGGGCCCGGGTGGTGGACGTCGACGGCGTCGGCCGGCAGGCGCAGCTGGAGCTCGCGGGCGTCGCGCGCCAGCGAGCGCAGGAGCGGGTGCGCGGCCGCGGAGGCCGTGGGGTCGTCCCGGCGGCGACGCGGCTCCGCGGAGACCTCGCCCCGCACCCGCTCCCACAGCGCGGGCGAGGGGTGCGGCAGCCAGAGGTGGACCTCCCGGTCGGCCGCGAGGGCGGTGAGCGTCCGCAGCGCGCTCGTCGACAGGCGGGTGGGCCCGAACACCGAGAGCCGCGCCGGCAGGTCGGCGCCGGGGGCGCCCTCCTCGACCAGCGTCTCGGCCGGGGCGGGCTCGCCCACCCGGTCGCGCAGGCGGCGCCACAGCTCGGGCTGCCACCGCAGGTCGGCGGGCACCTCGCCGCCGGCGCCGTCGAGGTCGTCCTTCGCGGCCCAGGCCCGCAGCATGTCGGGCCGGTGGTCGCCGTAGGCGTCGAAGAGCCGGGCGAGGTGCCGGGCCGCGGCGAAGCGCCGGCCCGCGCGGGTGCCGGACGTGTCGCCGACGACGCCGAGGTAGGTGCCGAGCGCGGCGCACCAGTCCTCGCCGGCGCACGCGTCGATCGTCTCGAGCAGGGGCCAGACCAGCCGTTCCGGGCGCCAGGGATCGTCGTCGCGCAGGCCCCGCGCGGCCCGGACCAGCTCGGCCGGCGAGGGGAACTCGACGTTGGCGCACACCCCGTCGGCACCGAGCGCGGCGCCGAGGTGGTGCGAGAGGCGCTGGGCGAGCCAGCGCTCGACCCCGCGCGTGGGCACGGCGACCACGTCGGGGGTGAAGGGATCCTCGGGGGGCGTGGCGAGGACGCCGGCGAGCGCCTCCGCCAGGAGGTCGGCCCGCTCGGCGCGGTGGACCAGGAGCGCCATGGCAGCGGACGCTAGCCGCGACCCCCGACAGCGTCGGGAAGGCCCCCGGGCGTCAAGGGCAGCCGGAGGAGACCTTCACCCGCCACCAGCCGGACAGCCGCCCCACCACGCCGAGCGCGGGACTGACCGACCAGCGGCAGCAGCCGGGCAGGCCGAGGTCGTCGGTCGTGAGCCGGCGTCCGCGGTGGGAGTCGGGGTCGGCGTACATCCGCTCGAGCAGCGCCCGGTTGGCGGCGTGCCGCTCGCGGCGGGCGAGCACGGCGTCGCGCACCGCGCCGAGGGCGCCGACGAGGTCGTCGCGGACGGTCTCGAGCTCGCCGAGGTCGAGCAGGCGCGGGGCCTCGGCGACCGGGGCCACGCCCGCGGCGGCGAGCACCTCGGGCGACCAGTCGGCCTCGAGCACGCCGCGCAGGCGTTCCTGCAGGTCGGTGACCTGCTCGCGCAGCCCGCGGCGGGACGCGAGCGTCTCGGTCCCGAACAGCTCGGCTTCACTGAACGCGGACTCGATCAGCTCGAGCGCGAGGTCGGGACGCGGCTCGGTGGAGGTCACGGCGACTCCCTCGACTGGCGTGTGTCGCGGGTGAGTCTGAGCGACGGGAGCGGATCGCGCCAACCGTCACGTCGCCGAGAGGTAGGTGGCCGCCCGCCAGACGGCCTCGCTGACCTCCCAGCTCGCGATGCCGGGCACCCGCACGGCGTAGAGCACCACGTCCCGGGTGCGAGGGCCGGCCGCGAGGTCGCCGGGCGGGTCCCCGACGACGGGCGCCACCGGCCCCACCGCGTCGGCCACCACGAGGTCGTTCGCCGCGACGACGCCGCCCCCGCGGTAGGACTCCCCTCCGACGACCGTCCGCAGCGACCAGGGTCCGGTGGTGCGGGCCGCGTCGAGGGCCCCGAGCGGCACCCCGACCTCGGCGAGGATCGCCAGGCGCACGTCGGCCACCGGGTGCGACGGCATGAGCTGGCCGGTCACGACGACCTCGCGGGCGTCGCGCTCGAGGACGGTCGGCGGCACCGTGGGGTCGAGCCCCACCTGGCGCTCGAAGGTCAGGTAGGCGGGGTCGAGCAGCCGGCCCGCGTGGGCCCGGATGCGCTCGGCGGCCCTGAACCGCCCCGAGAGCCGCCCCAGCCGGTCCCGCCCCGCCTTCGTGGCCGCGCGGGCCACCGTGACGGTCGTCGTCCAGAGCTCCAGCGGACCGAGCTCGTCGAGGATCCGCGGCTCGACCGGGGCGGCCAGGACGTCAGGCACGGCGGCAGACTGGGGCCATGAGCGACTGGAACCAGCGGGTCATCGAGGAGTTCCGTTCCCACGGCGGACATGTCGGCGGGCAGTTCGAGGGCGCCCCGCTGCTCCTGCTGCACCACGTGGGGAAGCGCAGCGGCACCGATCGGCTGAGCCCCATGATGTACCAGCAGGTGGGCGACGCCTGGGCGGTCTTCGCGTCCAAGGCCGGGGCGCCCGACAACCCGGACTGGTACCACAACCTCCTCGCGAACCCGGACGCCGCGATCGAGGTGGGCGACGGGCAGGAGATCGCCACGGTGCCGGTGCGCGCCCGCGACCTCCCGCGCGACGAGCGCGACCCGATCTGGGAGACCCAGAAGGAGCGCTACCCGGGCTTCGCCGACTACGAGTCGAAGACCTCCCGGACGATCCCGGTGGTCCTGTTGGAACGCCGCTGATCACGGGCGTCCGGATCGTCCCCCCGATCGGCGGACCCGTGTCCCCCCTGGTCGGGGGCGGTCCCGCGCGCTGGCTACCGTGAGTCCGGCCCGGTCCGCGTGGAGAGGAGCAGTCATCGCTGCTCGACACGCGTCCCCGCACGCCACGCGTCCGGCCCGTGCCCCGCTCGTGCTGATCGTGGTCGGCGTGCTCCTGGCGACGGCCACGGTGCTCGCGTTCTTCATCGTCGGGCCCCCGAGTGCGGTGCCCGCGCAGGCCGCGGCCCGCATCGTGCCCGTGCGGGCCGCGGCCCCGCCGCCCCCCGCGGTGGTCACGCCGGCCGAGCAGGCGCGCTGTCCCGTCGCGTCGACCGCGTGCGTCGACCTCGTCGCCCGGAAGGCGTGGCTGCAGAAGGACGGGAAGGTGCTCGACGGCCCGGTGCCGATGCTCCCGGGCGCGGAGACGTTCCTGCGCCCGCCCGGCCCGACCTCGTCGGCCACCCCCACCGGCACCTTCCGCGTGCTGTGGAAGGACAGGGACGCGGTCAGCTCCGAGTTCGACGAGCCCATGAACCACGCCGTGTACTTCGCCCCGGGCGGCATCGCCTTCCACGAGGGCAGCCTCACGACCTCGTCGAACGGCTGCATCCACCTCTCCGCCGCCGACGCGACCGTCTTCTTCGACCGCCTGCGCCCCGGCGACGGGGTCACCGTCTTCTAGACCTCCGGCTCGCGGGTCCCCGCCCGCGCGCCGGGCTCCGGGGTCAGCCCGATCGCGCGCTCCAGCAGGCGGTAGCGCAGCGCGAGGGTGAGCACGACGAACCAGCCCACCAGCGCGACCCCGCTCGCCCAGAGCACCGGCGGGTCGGGTGCGGTCAGACCGAAGTAGGCCTGCGTGGCCGGGAGCGCGAGCACCACCGCGAACGCCGCGAACAGCCCGATCGCCAGCCAGGTGGGCCGCCGGTCGACCGACACCGGCCGCCACGCCGTGAAGATCCGGTGCGGCGGTTCGAGGAACAGGATCAGGACGATCGCGGTGGTCGAGACGAACACCGACAGGCCGCTCTGAGCGCCGAGGGTCGCCGACGCGACGACGAAGTCGGGGTCGGTGCGGGCCAGGCCGGTGTAGCCCTCCCAGATGTCGGCCCCGCGGTCGAGGCCGCCGGTCAGCCCGTCGCTGACCAGCCGGTACAGATAGGCGTAGACGGCGGTCGCGAAGCCCGCGGTGAGGATGCCGACGGGCAGCACGAACCGGGCGAGGGAGACCAGCAGGTCCTCCGACGGCGGCGCCGGCCGCGCCCACATCGTCAGGAAGAACGTCGGGACCCCGACGGTGAACAGGGTGAGCCCGACCTGGGTCGGCGTGTACGGGAAGCCGAGCCCCAGCAGCGTGACCGTGAGGATGACGATCATCTGGGTCACCACGCGGGCGAGGAACAGGTACATCGACGAGCCGACCCCGGCGACGATCCGGCGGCCCTCGGTGCGCGCGGGCGGCAGCGTGGCGAAGGAGTCGTCGAGCAGGACGATGTCCGCGACGTCGCGGGTCACCGAGCTCCCCGAGCGCATGGCCACCCCGACGTGCGCCCGCTTGAGCGCCCGCGCGTCGTTGACCCCGTCGCCGACCATCGCCACCTGCCGGCCGCGGCGGCGCAGCGCGTCGACGATCTGCTCCTTCTGCTCGGGCGCCACCCGCCCGAACACGGTGTGCACGTCGACCGCCTCGTCGAACCGGTCGGGCTCCAGCGCCGCGAGCTCCGGCCCGGCGATCGCCGGGCCGTCGAGGCCCGCGCGGCGCGCCAGGGCGGCCACGGTCACCGGGTCGTCCCCGGAGATCACCTTCACCGCGACGCCCTCCGCGGCGAGCTCGGCGAGCGTCCCGCCCACCCCGGGACGGAGCTCGTCACCCAGCACCACGAGGGCCACCGCCCGCAGGGCGGGCAGGGCCGGGCGCCCGGCGTCGTCGCGCAGGCCGCCGTCGCCCTCGGCGAGCAGCAGCACGCGCAACCCCTGCTCGGCGTGGGCCCGGGCCTTCCCGACGAGGTCCGTGGGCTCGGCCAGGTGGGGAGCGAGGGTCGCCGGCGCGCCGAGCACGGTCACACCCCCGGGAGTGGCGATCCCGCTCCAGCGCAGCGCCGACCGGAACTCGACCTCGTCGGTCACCGCGACCGGCTCACCGGGCAGGTCGGAGGCCGCCAGGGCGACGGTCGTCGCGTTGGGGGCGCGCACCGACCGGGCGAACGACCCGAGCAGCGCGCGGGCCCGGGCATCGTCGGGAAGGGCATCGTCGGGAAGGACCTCCTGCAGCGACAGCCGGCCGCTGGTGAGCGTGCCGGTCTTGTCGGTGCAGACCACGTCGACGCGGCTGATCGCCTCGACCGCGTTGGTCTGCTGGACGAGCGCGCCCTGCCCGGCGATACGGGTGGCGCCCACCGCGTAGGCGACGGCGATGAGGAAGAACAGTCCGTAGGGCACGAGGCCGGAGAGCACCGCGGAGGTCTGGACGAACCGCAGGACCGTCGAGCCGTCGAGCAGGGCCTGGGCGAGGATGGCGCCGCTCATCAGCACCACGAGCAGGATCACCAGCCGCACGACGAGCTCGATGCGCCACTGCAGCGGGGTCCGGTCGGTGGTGTCGGCGCGGGCCGCGAGGGTGAGCCGGCCCGCGTGGCTCGCCGTGCCGACGGCCTCCGCCCGCTGGTGGCCCTCCCCGGACGCGATCGAGCTGCCCGAGAGCAGGGTGTCGCCCACGGCCTTCGCGACGGGGTCGGCCTCGCCCGTGAGCAGGGCCTCGTCGACCTCCACGGCACCGGCCACCAGCGGGCCGTCGACGACGACCTGGTCGCCGCCGCGGACCCGCAGCAGGTCGCCCTCGACGACGTCGGCCGGGGAGAGCGCCTGCTCGACGCCGTCGCGCACCACCGTCACCGGCTCGCGGGCGAGCAGCTGCAGCCGGTCGAGCGCGCGGCGCGCCCGGAGCTCCTGGAACGCCGACAGGGCCGCGTTGACGATGCCGAGACCGACGCTGACCAGGGCGTCGGAGTACCGGCCGAGCGCGAGCAGCGCGAAGCCGATGACGAACAGGATGTTGTTGTAGAAGGAGAAGACGGTGGAGCGCAGGATCGTCGCGGTGGTCCGGCTCGAGCCGCGGACCGGCGTGTTCCCGCGGCCCTCGCGGGCGAGCCGGGCGGCGTCGGCGGTGGACAGACCGGGCGGGACCGTCACCGTCGTCATGGTCGTGATCGTGTCAGGGCACCCTGAAGTGGGTCTGAACGCGGGGCTGCGGCTCCCCGTCGAGGGTGAGGTCGACCTTCTCGGTCCACACCGCGACGAGGCCCGCGACCCGGATACTCTCCGGCAGCGGCGCGCGGTAGGTCCAGAGGAGGTCGTCGTGCACCGTGCCGTCGGGCAGCTGCACCGACCAGTACTCGGCGCTCCCCTTGTAGGGGCAGTGGGTCACCGTGCCCGACGGGCGCAGCAGGTCGAGCCGGACGTCGGTGAGCGGCAGGTAGTACCGCGGCGGCAGGCGGGTCTCGAACAGGATCGTCGGGCGGTGCGAGTCGGCGATCACCACGCCGTCCACGGCCACCTCCACGTGGCGGGAGCTGGGGAGCGCGTCGATGCGGACGTAGGGGTCGCGGGCGTGGACGACGACCGGCTCGTCCTCCTCGAACCACTGGTCGACGGCGTCCCAGTCGATCCGGACGAGGTCGGCGGGGGTGCCCCCGACCTCCAGCCGGACGCGCCGCACGGCCTCGTCGGGAACGCCCTCGAGGTCGGTGTCGGCGGCCGGCAGGTGGTAGGTCGGGTAGTACGGCCACTCCCAGACCAGCACCGGCCTGCGGGTGTCGGCGACGACCCGCCCGCCGAGCACCGCCCGGACGCGCTTCTGGCCCTGCTCGACCCGCTGGGGCTCGCTCATGCCGGCTGACGGTAGGTCGCCGTAGTCTCGGGCGCATCGAGACGATCACCGCGGCCGACCTGCTCGGGCTCGCCCGCGCCGCGCCCCGGCGGGTCGGCGCCACCGTCCTCCTCGTGGTCGACGGCTTCTCCGGCGCCGGGAAGACCACGCTGGCCACCGAGCTGCGCCGGGCCGACCGGTCGGTCACGGTGCAGTCGATCGAGGCCTTCTACCTGGGCTGGGACGGGCTCGCCGCCGGCCCGGGCCGGGCGTACGCGCAGCTCGTCGAGCCGCTCGCGCGCGGGGAGGTGCCGATGGTCGCGCCGTGGGACTGGCGCCACGACCGGGTGGCCCCGGCCCGACGACGCGTGGTGTCCGGCCTGCTCGTCGTCGAGGGCGTCGGGGCCGCCGCCCGGCCGCTGCGCGACGCCGCCTCGCTGTCGGTGTGGGTCGACGCGGAGCCCGACGAGCGGGAGCGGCGCCTGGCCGGCCGGGCCGACTGGGCCGACTACCGGCCGCGCCGCGCGGCCTTCGAACGGCAGGAGCAGGCCCTCGCGGCGGAGGAGGGCACGCGGGACGCGGTGGACGTCGTCCTCCGCCGGGAGCGTGGGATGTGGGTACGGTCCGGCGCATGACGGCCGACGCCGAGCCAGTGACCCGCACCGACGCCGAGCAGTGGCGCGAGGTCGAGGAGTGGAAGGAGCGCGTCAGCACCCCCACGCCCGTGCTCGCCCCGCTGCGCGACACCGTCACCGAGGTCCGGTCGATGGTGCAGGCGGGCCTGCGCCGGGTGCCCGGGATGCAGCAGGTCGACGACGGCGTCCACGAGGTGCTGCACCAGCTCGCCGCGGCGGGCGCCGGGGCCGGGGCGGCGACGCTGCGCCGCGACGCCGTCTTCGCCCGCTACCGCGCCCTCGGCCACGACGTCACCGACTTCAAGGACATCCGCCGCCTCGACGTCGCCGAGGTGCAGGCCGCGATGCCGCGCCTCGACCTCGCCTACCCCGCCTTCGCGGCGGTGCAGGGCGGCGCGACGAGCGTGCTGATGACCACCGGGGCGTCCGCGGCCGCCGGCGGGTCGTCCCTGGTGGGCCTCGGCAGCATCCCGGGCGTCGCGGTGATCGTCGCGTCGCTCACCGGGGACGCCCTGCTCACCGTCGCCGCCTGCACCCGCGCGGTGGCCCACGTGGGCGCCTACTACGGCTACGACGTCACGAAGCGCTCCGAGCAGGTGCTGGCCCTGGCGATCCTCGCGGTGGGGCTCTCCAGCGAGGCGGACACCCCCGGCGCCTACGAGGAGGTGTCCTCGCTGCTGACCCAGGCCGCCGAGGGCGTCAAGAAGAAGCGCCGGCAGCGCCAGCTCCGCCGCCTCGCCCACGCCGTGCACCAGCGGCTGCTCTCCCAGATCGGCCAGCGGGAGCTGGCGCAGCTGGTCCCGGTGGTCGGGATCGGGATCGGGGCCGCGCTCTCCGCGCGCCTGCTCGGGCGGGTCGTCGACGCCGCGGAGCACCTCTACCGGGAGCGGTTCCTGTACGAGAAGTACGACGTGCCGTTCACCGATCGGCCCCCGCGCTGGATCGCCGCCGCCGACGCCTGATCTGTTCATCCGCCGTCCACCTGGACCGCACGGTCCGGCCGTCCGGGGTGCCTACCGTCCGGCGTGTGTCGGCCACCACCTCGAGCGCGATGACCGCCGGGGACGCGCGCGCCTGGGAGGCCGTGCAGCGCTGGCGGACGACGACCGCGGCCGGCCCGGGCTGGTGGGGACGCCTCGGGTCGTGGGCCGTGACCGGACTGCGGTGGCTGCCGGGCGCGGACCTGGTGGACGACCTCGTCGGCGACGTGGTGCTCCCCACCGTGCTGGAGCCGCTGCACGACCTCGGCCTGCGGCTCGGCTGGGCGACCGCCGGAGGCGCCGAGCACGTCCTCGCCGCGCTGGTCGCGGCGGGCTTCGAGGTGACCGGCCCGGCCGACCTGCGCCGTCTCGACGTCGACGACCTCCGCGCCGCCCGCGGGTCCCTCGAGCGGGTGCACACCGCGGCCGCGGGCGTGCGCGGCGGGCTGTCCGGGGCGGCGGCGGGTGCCGCGGCCGGGGCCTCGAGCGCGGCCGTCGGGCTCGCGGCCGGGCTCGCCGCGATCGCCCTCGACACCGTGCTGGCCGCCGCGACCTGCACCCGCGCGGTGGCGCGGGTGGCCCAGCACTACGGCTACGACCCGGCCGAGCCCTCCGAGCGCGAGTTCGCCCTCGCCGTCCTGGCCGCCGGGCTCTCGCCGCACCCGCACGAGGCGGTCGTCGGGCCGGTGCCCGCCCACCTCGGTCTCGCCCGGTCGGTCCCGGCCCTCGGCGTCGGGCTCGGGGTGGTGCTCTCCGTCCGGCAGATCGGCCGGGTCCTCGAGACCGCCGAGCACCTCTACACGGAGCGGTTCCTGCGGGAGAAGTATTCGGTGCCCGACCCGATGTCTTTCTCCCAGCCGGCCGTCGCCGCCTAGGGACCGGCCCGCCGCACCAGCAGCCGGCGGCCGTCGTCGGGACCCGGCAGGGCGACCACCCGGGCGTCGACCTCGGCCCCCTCGTCGAGCGGGACGACCACCAGGTCGGCCTCGCCGGCGCGCGGCTGCAGGGTCCGCGTGGTGACGAGCGGGTCGGGCAGCTCCGCGTGCGGGAGCCACGCGGCCGCCCGCCGGTGCGCCCAGGCCTGCGACCAACGCCGTTCCCGGGGCTCCCAGGTCGCGTCGGAGGTGTCGGCGTCGAGGGCCTCGAGCAGGCCGGGCCACTCGATCAGCCGGGCGGCGAGGGTGTCGGAGCGGCGCAGGTCGCGCTGCTCGTCCCGGGCCGCGTCCACCGCCTCGACCGCCGCGGCGTAGCCGGCCACGTCGAGACGGCGCAGCGCGGCGACGGCCGCCCGCAGTTCCGGGGCCTGCTCCGAGGGCAGCGATCCCGACGAGAGCCGCGCCACGACGTCCCCGAGCTCGCGGCGCGCGAGGTCGGCGCTCGACCGGGCGGCCAGGCGCCGGGCCGTGGCGACGACCCGGCCCACCGCAGGCAGCCCCTCGGTCGGCGGCCGCACGTCGACGGGCAGGGCGACGAGCAGCCCGCGCAGCCGGTCGACGTCCTCGAGGTCCGCGGCGGCACGCGCGCCGAGCTCGCGCAGCGACAGCAGCCGGTGCACCAGCAGCGCCCGCTGCTCGGCCGGGCGCAGCACCCGCCCGAGCGGGGCCGCCGCCGCCGCGACGGTCGCCTCGGCCTGCCGCAGCCGCAGGTGGTGGGCCACGGCGGTGGCGCCCTCGAGGGTGGTCGGCTCGACCCGGTTCACCGCGAGCCCCGGGAGCGCCGCCTCGACGGCCCGCTGCTCGTCGGACTTGAACATCCGGCGCACCGAGCCCCCGCCGGCGAGGAAGGCCGCGAACCGCTCGAAGGCCACGGCGGCGGCCTCGAGGTCGATCGTGTCGTCGGTGACGCGGACCTGCGCGGAGCCCGCGAGCCGGTCGTGCTCGGCGACCCCGTCGACGACGGCCAGCGCCGCGGTGAACCGGGCCCAGGCCGCGACGGCCGACCCGTCGAGCACGGCGTCGATCACGCGCCGGGCCCACGGGGCGTCCTCCCCGCCGCGCCCGAGCGCCATGACGGTCTCGTCCACGCGGCGCACCGCGGGCTCGAGCGCCACCGCGGCGTCGGGCGGCAGGCAGGCCAGCGCGGCGATGAGCGGGCGGGCCGCCTCCCGTCCCGGGGAGCCGGCCGGGCCGGCCACGTCGAGGAGCTCCCCCGCCAGCTGGTCGACGTGCGGCTCGGGCGGGAGCTCCGCGGGCGGCGGGAGCACCTGGTGGCGGCGGGCGGGGTCGAGGCGGGGGCGCGCCCCGGACCCGGGTTCCCCGTGCTCCGCCACGAGGAGCCGGCGCAGGGTGGCGAGGTCGCCCGCCGCGAGCGGCGGGACGGGCCCGGTGGCGGTGGGCGCGTCCAGGGTGTCGTCGGGCCCGAGCAGGTCGATCAGCCAGCCGTCCTGCTCCCGCGTCGCGGCGAGGTGCTCGGCGATCTCCTCGACGGTCCCGACGATGCCCGGCGCCACCCGGTGGCTGCGCGCGGGCTCCTCGCCGAGGCGCCGCCGCCACGCCTGCGCCTCCGCGGCGGTCGGCGCGACCACCCGGACGCGGCGGCCGTCCTCCGCGAGACCCCGGACCAGAGCGGCGCGGGCCTCGTCGTCGGTGCCCGTGACCACCACGGCGTCGGTGTCGGCGTCCAGCCGGGCGAGCACCGTGCGGTGCGGCGGTACGGGGGCGGCCGGGGGCCCAGAGGTCGGGGACACCGGACCCGGGGGCACCGGGGTCCCGGTGGGCACGGAGGCGTCCGCGGGCGCGTCGGGGGACGACGTCCCCGGCACCTCGCTGCGATCCGCCATCGCGGTCACGGTGACCCACCTCCCGAGGGCTCAACGGTCCAGCGCCCCGTGCGATGCGGACCAGTGTCCCCCTCCGGTCGCGCCGCGAGGGAACCGATCGGCCCGTCGCACCCTCCAAGTCCACGACAGCACCGTCTCCGCGAGGATCGGAGTCCTCATGCCCACCACCGCCCACCGGGTCACCGCCGCCGCGGCGGCCATCACCGCTCTCGCGTGCGGGCCCGCCGCGCACCCCGGCGAACTGCGCGCGGCCCTCGTCGGGTGGGAGGCCGTGCTCGACGCGGCGGCCGACGCGGCCCTCCTCGAGGCCGTCGACCCGCTGTGGCTCCGGGGCTGGACGCCCCGCGACCTCGTCGAGGTGGCCCGCCGGCGCCTCGGTCCGGCCGTGGTGCCGCTGGTCTCCGACCTCGTGGCCGCCGACGCGGCCCGGCGCCCCGGCACGTTCTCCACCGCGGGCGTGGACGCGCCGCGGTGGTGGGACACCGCCCGGCCGCTCGTCATGGCGTGGCGCGAGGGCCGCGGGCTCGCCCCGGACGAGGTCCTCGACCGGGTGGTGCGGCTGGTCGGGCTGGTGCGCGGGCTGCCGAGCCTGCCGGTCCCGTCGACCCCGGAGCCCGACGAGGCCGCCGCCGGGGTCGACCCGAAGGTCCTGGCCCGGGTGCGGGGCCTGCTGGCGAAGGCGGAGTCGACGACGTTCGCCGAGGAGGCCGAGGCCCTCTCGGCCAAGGCCCAGGAGCTGATGGCCCGCCACGCGCTGGCCGCGGCCGTCGTCGAGACCCGCGGGGGCGCCCCGTCGGCCACCGCCGTGCGCCGGCTGTGGCTCGACGCGCCGTACACGTCGGCGAAGTCGAGCCTGGTGCACCAGGTGGCGGGCGCGAACCGCTGCCGGGCCGTGGGCCTCGCGGCGCTCGACCTCGTGACGCTCGTCGGGCATCCCACCGACCTCGACACCGTCGAACTGCTGGTCACGTCCCTGCTCGTGCAGGCGGGGCGCGCGATGGCGGCCTCGTCGGGCGGGTCGCGGACCCGGTCGTTCCGCCACGCCTTCCTGCTCTCCTACGCGACCCGGATCGGCGAGCGCCTGCGCGAGGCGGGCGCGGCCGCCGAGGAGGCGGCGCGGGCCGAGGCGGGCGACGCGCTGCTCCCGGTGCTGGCCGCCCGCGGCGAGGAGGTGGAGCGCACCGTCGCCGAGCTCTTCCCCCGCCTCGTCACGAAGCGTTTCTCGGTGGGCAACACGGCGGGGTGGCGCGCCGGGCGGGAGGCGGCCGACGGCGCGAGCCTGCTCCTCGGGCGGGACGCCCTCGCGGAGTGAGGCCGGGCCGCTGCGACCATCTCGGGCATGGGTCTGTCGAACCGGGACCGGCGGGCGGCCAAGCAGCGTAAGCGCGACGAGCGTCGGGGCGTCCCGGCCCGCCCCGCGGGCGGGGACGACCTCGGGCGCGGGCTGCCCGCCGAGACGCTCGAGAAGCTGCTGCGGCGCACCGCGGCCGACCTCGCCGCCGGCCGCGAGAACGCCCTGACCGAGCTGCGGCACCTCCTCGCCGAGCACCTCGCCCGCCGCCGGACGCAGGTCCTCGCGGCGTGCGACGCGGTCGTCGCCGACCTGCCACCGGTCGAGGTGCCCGATGTTCCCGGCGTCCCGGCCGGTCTCGTCGCGGCCCTCGGCGGCCCGACGGCGGTGTCGGCGTGGGCCGAGGCCGGCGGGGTCGGGACCGAGGAGGCCGCGGTGGCGACGGTGCACCTGCTGGAGCACCGCTCCCGGAGCGTGTGACACCTCTGTCGTACGACCCCTGTCACCCACGCGGGGCGGATCAGTCCGGAGATCGTGGCCCCGCCCCGGGCCGGCGCGTTGGACCCTCCCGTGAGCCCCCGCGCCCCGGGGGTCCACCACGGGGGAACCTCCGCCGGAGACGGCGGGGTCGGGCGGGTGTGGGACCGGGGGGTCCGCATCCGTCCCGACGGGTCCGGGGGGATCGGGCGTGTGGTGCGTCCGGTCCTCCCGGGTTGACCTCCGGGTCGCCCGGGGTCCACGGTCTGGGAACCATGAGTGCGGCGACCGTCGAGCTGACCGTCGGCGAGGTGGCGCGCCGCAGCGGCGTCGCCGTGTCCGCGCTGCACTTCTACGAGCGCGAGGGGCTCATCGCGAGCCGGCGCACGTCGGGCAACCAGCGCCGCTTCCGCCGCGACGTGCTGCGGCGGATCGCGTTCATCCGGATCGCACAGCGGGTGGGCGTCCCCCTGGCCCAGGTCCGGGAGGCCCTCGACCAACTGCCCGACGCCCGCACCCCCACGCGGGCCGACTGGGAACGCCTGTCGGAGTCCTGGCGGGCCGAGCTCGACGAGCGCATCCGCCGGCTCCAGCAGCTGCGCGACGACTTCGCCGACTGCATCGGCTGCGGCTGCCTCTCGATCGACCGCTGCCAGATGGTCAACCCCGGCGACGAGCTCGGGGCGGGCGGGCCGGGACCGCGCCGCCTGGGGTGAGCGGCCTCCGTCAGGCCACGCGTGCGACCCGGCCCGCGGGCGGCGCCGGCACCACGTCGGGGTGCAGCGCGTGGGCGAGCGCCTCGATCCCGTCGACTAGGCGCGGGCCCGCCCGGACGACGTACGCGGCCGAGTCGACCGCGATCACCGGTACCCCGGGGAACCGCTCGACCACCGGGCCCGCCTGCGCCACCGCGGCGTCGAGGTCGTAGCCGCACGGGGTCACGACGACGACCTCCGGCGGCTCGAGGTCCGCCCACGCCACCGTGGTACTCCGCCCGCCGTCGACGCCCGCGGTCGGGGTCGCGCCCGCCCGGCGGACGAGCTCGGGCACCCAGTGCCCGGGCAGGAACGGCGGGTCGGTCCACTCGAGGACGAGGGCCCGGGGCGCCGGCTCGCCCGCCACGGCGCGCTCGACCGCGGCGAGGCGGCGGCGCAGGTCGTCCAGCAGGGCCGTGGCGTCCGCGCCGACGGCGGCGGCGAGCGCGTCGACGCCGGTGAGGACCTCGTCGAGCGTGTGCGGGTCGAAGGAGTGCACCGCGACGTCGGCGAGGCCGAGCTCGTCGAGCGCCCCGGTCACGGTGCGGCCGGGGAGGGCGCACACCTGGCAGAGGTCCTGGGTGAGGACGACGTCGGGCGCGGCGTCGCGGAGGGCGTCGCGGTCGAGGTCGTAGAGCGGCAGGCCCGCCGCGGCGCGCTCGCGCACGGTGCGGTCGATCTCGCTCGGGGTCATCCCCTCCGCGAGCGCCGACCGCACCACGACCGGGGCTGTGAGGCCCGGCGGGTGGTCGCACTCGAACGTCACCGCGACCAGGTCGTCCGCCCGCCCGAGCGCGCCCACGATCTCCGTGGTGGCCGGCAGCAGCGAGGCGATGCGCATGGCCCCATGGTGCGCCGGGTCAGGGGACGTCGCGGCGCATGCCGAGGGGGCGGAAGAGCTCCCCGGCCGCCCGCTCGATGTCGCGGAGCACGTCGACGTCGCCGGGGTCGGCCGCTCGGAGCACGGGCACGACGATGCCAGGGGTGGCGCCCGGAGAAGAATGCCCGGCGTGTCCGATCTCGTGCTCGGCCTGCGCCTCTACGCCCGCGGCGCCGGGATGGTGCTGCGCTCGCCCCGGCTGCTGCGGCTCGGTGCCCTGCCGGCCGTGGTCACCGCGCTGCTCTACACGGCGGCGTTCGTCGTGCTGGTGCGCTTCCTCGACGACCTCGTCGGGCTGCTGACCGGTTTCGCCGACGGCTGGTCGCCCGGCGCACAGCAGGTGACGCAGGTCGTCGTCGGGATCGCGGTGCTCGCGGCGGTCGCGCTCGTGGCGGTGCTGACCTTCGTCGCCGTGACCCTCGCGATCGGCGGGCCGTTCTACGAGCGGCTCTCCGAGCACGTCGACGACGCGGTGGGCGAGGTGCCCGACGGCCCGCGGCGCTCGTGGGCCGCGTCGACGTGGCGGGGCGTGCGGGACGGCCTGCTGCTGGTGGGGCTGTCGGTGCTGGTGGCGATCCCGCTGTTCGCGGCCGGCTTCCTGCCGGTGGTGGGGCAGACGGTGGTGCCGGTGGTCGCGGCGCTGGTGGGCGGGCGGCTGCTGATCCTGGAGCTGGCGGCCCCCGCGCTCGAGCGGCGCGGGCTCGGGTTCGCGGCCCGCCGCCGGCTCGTGCGGTCGCGGCGGACGCTCGGCTGGGCGGTCGGGGTCCCGACCTACCTGCTGTGCCTGGTGCCGCTCGTCGGCATCCTCGCCGTCCCGATCGGAGCGGCCGCGGCGACGCTGGTGGCCCGGGAGCTGCGCGGGGAGCCGTCGGGCGTCAGAGCTCGCCCAGCAGACCGTCCATGACCCGCTCCTCGTCGACCCCGCGGCTCATGACCCGCCGCAGGTCGGGGTCCCAGGACGTCTCGGGGACGGGCCCGCCGACCGGCCGCAGCTCCACACCGTCGAGGTCGGCGGCGGCGAGCGCGGCGGTGTAGTCGGCGGCGGTCATCCGCCACGGCACGACGCCGAGCGCGGCCAGCCGGGCGGTGATCGCGACGCCGTCGGGGTCGAAGTCGCCGTGGTGGCGGACCTGCGCCCCGGCGGCGAGCAGCCGGCGGATCAGGAGCAACGGCGCCGAGGTCGGGTTCCCCGCGGTGCACAGCATCGGGGCGGTGCGGCCCTGCTGGACGGCCGCCTCGAGCAGGCGCGGGTTCTCCACGCTCGTCACGACGGTGCCCGGCGGCACCTCGACGGGCATCGCCCGCAGGCTCAGCACCGTGAGCGGCATCGGTGCCCCGGCCGCGGTCGCCGCCCGGACCGCGGTGGCGAGCCCGTCGCCGAGCAGCGGCAGCGCCCAGGTGAGGACCGGTGTGGCGACGAGGTCGCCGGGCATCCCCGCGGCCGCCCACACCTGCGGGTCGTCCCAGTGCCCGGCCCCCGCCCGCAGGGCGAGGGCGAGTCCGACGGGCCGCCGGTAGGCCCCACCACGGTCGAGGTCGTGCGCCCAGCGGACCGCCTGGGCCGCGACCTCCCCGCGGCTGCGCTCCCCCGGGGAGCCGGCGAGCGCCAGCACCCGCGCGACCTTCCCGACGAGGTCCCGCGCGGCCTCGTCGTCGGGGACCCGCGAGCGGACCTCGCCGACCCAGGCCTGCACCCACGGCTCGTCCCCGAGCCGCGCCCGGGCCTCCGCGTCGAGGGCCACGTCGCGGACCCGACGACGGTCGCGGTCGGCGTCGCGGGCCTCCCGGCGTCCGGCGGGCGGGCAGCCGGCCTCGTCGAGCAGGGCGATCAGGTCGGTGCGGTGGGCGGCGAGCCCGCGGTCGAGCGCGGCCAGGTGGAGCCGGGCGCTCGAGCGACCCCTGGCGATCTCCTTGAGGCGCGCGCGGACCGTGGTGGGGACGTCGTCGGGCAGGGACACCCAGCCCCGGTGATCGAGCCCGCGCCGGTCGAGCACCGCGGACACGTGCCGCCAGAGCGGCAGGAAGTCGGCCTCGAGGAGCACGGGCGGTATCGGCACGTCCGCAGGGAATCACGGGCGGGGTGCGCCCGGGCCGGCGCACCGTTCGATCGATCGACCCCGCACCCGGTCAGCGCAGAATGGTCACGCGGCGCCTCCGGGGTCGAATCCATCAGACCGGACGCATGTCATGAGCCCACTCCGAGGCGTTCCGCGAGGACCTCGAACCCGTGGCGGATCAGCCCGCCGTACTCGTCGTCGGGCAGCTCGGAGAGCGCGCCCCGGCCGAGGTCGAGGTAGCGGCGGGCGGCGTCGAGATCACCGAGGCGCCGGTAGTCGTCGCCCAGGTTCAGGTACAGCGATGGGTAGAAGCCGGCGATCGAGAGCGAGGCGTGGTGGGCCCGCGCCCGCTCGTCGGTGACCTCGTCGGCGGCCGCGAGCGCCCGCAGGTCCCAGCGGAGCTCGTCGGCCGTCTCGGGCTCGAGGTCGGCCGCGTAGTGCGCCAGCGTGCACCGGTGGAACGGGTCCTCCTGCACCACCGGGTCGGCCCACAGCTCCGCGAGCCGGCGGCGGGCCTCCTCGACGCCCCCGGCATGCCCGAGCTCCACCGCCGCGCCGATCTCCGCCATCACGTCCATGACCCGCACGGTAGGACGACCCCCCGACAGTCTCAGTCCTCGAACAGCCCCGGCTGCTCGTCGGCGGCCTCGCCCTCGGCCACGGTGACGTCGGGCGCGTACCGGGCCGCGGGCGGCAGCACCCGCACCGCGCCGTCGTCGGCCACCGCCACGAGCCGCACCGACACGAGCAGGGACAGCACGTCGGCGGCGAACCGGTCGCGGTCGGCCAGCGCCCCCTTCGACCAGTAACGGCCGTGCTGGGCCACGAGGTCGTCGAGCACCTCGCGGACCGACGCCCACGGGATCGGGTCGGGGTCCTCCTCGGGCCGGAACTGGTGCACGAGCTCGCTGACCAGCAGCAACGCCGCGTGCGGCACCGTCCCGCCGGCCGGGAAGGTGACGTCGGAGCAGCCGCCGTCGACGTCGAGCGCCGCGAACCCCTCGGCCCGCGCCTCGAGCACCAGCCCGGTGCGGGCCTCGATCCGGCGGGCCTCGTCGGCGGCGCGGCGGCGGAGCTCGGCGAACCGCGCGGGGTCGAGGTCGGCGGCCAGCACCACCGGGTCCTCGACGAGCCGGCGCCGCGTCGCCGTGGCCGCCGACCCGCGCTCGCGCGCCCGCTCCACCAGCTCGTCGGGGGTCTCGGCGCCGATCACCGCGCCGGTGGGGAGCAGCGCCATGCGGTCCTGGCGCACCTCGAGCAGCGCGTCGGCGTCGGCGTCGTGCTCGTAGCCGGCGACGCCCCGGTCGAGCTCGCGCAGCATCCCCTGGGCGATCAGCCAGCGCAGCGCCGTCACCAGGGCCCGTCGCGACGCCGCGTCGGTGTCGAGGACGATCCCCGCCTCGGCCGCCGCGGAGTGCACGGCGTTGACGAGGTCGCGCAGGCTGGTGCGGTCGGGGCCCGACGTGGTGGCGGCCAGCACCAGCGCGAGCGCGGCGTACTCGGCGGAGGTGAACGCCCGCGGGGTCGCCGAGACGGTGCGCAGCGGCCGGTCGGGCGGCACGTGCCCGGTCTTGACCAGGCGCGCGGTGTCGGCGGTGACGACGAGGCGGTAGTTGAGCTCCTGGGTGAACCAGGCGTCGAGCGCGTCGGCGTGGCGGCGGACCAGCGCGACGAGCTCCGGGTCGGCCTCGACGGTGCGCCACGGCCGGGCGAGCAGGGCGCGGGTGGCGGTGACGAGCTCGCCGTCGCGCTGCGGGTCGGAGACCGGAGCGCTCATCCCGGGCCCACCGTCAGGACGAGGCCCTCCACGCGCAGGGCGCCCGCGTGGGTCGGGACCACCGTCGAGGTCCCCGGCTCGCGCCGGACCTCGCAGCGCACCCCGTCGAGGGAGACCGTTCCCGACGACGAGGCCGGCCCCAGATCCGCGACCGCGCGCGTCAGCACGCGCTGCAGCTCACGCAGCGCCGGCTCCGAGAGCCGGGCGGTGAACCCCGCGGCCCCGGCCTCGAGGAGCTCCGCCCGGGCGGCCGCGGCGCGCTTCTCGGTCTCCGCGCGCCGGGCGAGCAGGTGGCGCCGTTCCTGGCTGCGGTCGAGGACCCGGGAGGTCCGGCCGCGGCTCGTCGTGTCGCCGCGCTCGCGCAGCGACACCGGGATCGTCGCGACCGGGCCGTCCCACCACGAGGTGGACGCCGCGACCGGATCGGTGTCGTCGCCGCCGGCCCCGCCGAGGTGGCGCGCCCCGTACATCCCGAACGCGGCCGAGGCCAGCTCGTGCGCCCGCGGCGCGTCGGCGCGGGAGAAGAACGAGGCCAGGCGCAGGAAGTCGACCCGGCGCGACGAGCCCGCGGTGCCGGTCCGCGAGAGCCGCGTCAGGTTCTGGGTGAGGGTGCGGACGGCGTCGACCGCGTCGCGCTCGAGGGTCTGCACCCGGCTGGGCCGCCCCGGCGCGGAGACGAACCACGACGCGAGGTTCTCCCAGTCGGCCGCCGCGGCCCCCGCCTCGCGGCGCACGCGCACGGTCGTGAGGCCCGCCGCCGCGACCCGCGCGGCCAGGCCGTCCGCCGCGCGCTCGACGATCGTCGGGACGGCCGGGGCCACCTCGGCGAGCAGCGAGGAGATCGGCCGCGCCGCACGGCGCAGCGTCTCGAGCCGCTCCCCCACGTAGCCGACGAGCACCTCGGAGAAGAACGCGAACTCGTCCTCGTCGAGGTCGAAGCGCGACTGCCACTGGTTGATCGCGGCGAAGAACTGGGTGATCTCGGCGGAGAACGCGACGTGCGGGTCGAACACCGCGCGGACGGCCTCGGCGAGCCGGTCGGGCGGCGCGCTCGCCGCGTCGAGCCCGGTGAGGGTCTCCAGCGCGGACCGCAGCTGCTCCAGCCGGCCGAGCGAGACGTCGCGGACGTCGTCGACCTGGGCGAGGACCCCCTCGACGAGGTCGTGCACCTCCTGGCCGACCCGGGTGATCAGGTAGCGGTTGCGGCGCCGGTAGTAGTCCTCGACCGTGCCCACCTGGCCCACCGACGCCGACACCTCGAGGTTGCCCCACTCGCGCAGCTGCTCGAGCCGCCCGGTCACGGTGGTCTCCTCGAGCACCGTGCCGGAACCGCTCCCCGTCGCTCCGCTCGCCCTGGCCTCCGCGAGGCGCGCCGTGACCTCGGCCGGGGTCAGCTCGGCGAAGAACGTGCCGGCGAACACCGCGAGGATCTGGCGGTAGTCGGGCGACTCGGTGACGTAGGAGAAGACGACCGGGCGGATGCCGGCCCGGATGGTCGAGCTCCGCTCCGCTTCGTCTCCGGGAGCGGTCACGACCGCACCGCCAGCTCGTGGCCGTCCCACCGGTAGTGCACCAGCGCGATCGCCCGGAGCTCCGGATCGCGCAGCACCTCCGTGATCGCCAGGGCGGGGACGTTCGGGTGCGTGCCCCAGAGGCGCTCGGAGGTCACGACGAAGTCGACGTCGAGGTCCACGAGGAGCCCGAACAGCTTCGCGTGGTTGTCCTCGGAGACCTTCGCGAAGGCGTCGTCGAGCAGCACCAGGCGCGGCGCGCCGACCCCGTGCGGGTCGTGCGCCGCGGCGCTCGCGGCGGCGGCCCCGGCCATCGGCAGCACCGTGACCAGCTTCTTCTCACCCTCCGACAGCGTGGTGCGGCGGGTGAGCAGCTCGTCGTTGCGGTTCGGCCGCCGCAGGTAGATGCGCATCTCGTGCCAGGTCCGGTAGTCGAGGACGTCGCCGATGACGCTGCGGTAGGACGCCTCCGGGTCCTGCGTCCGGGCCTGTTCGACGAGGCCCTTGACCGCCTCGCGGACCTGGTCGTCCTCCTCGGGAGTGCGCAGGTCGGGGTGCTTGCCGAGCAGCTCGAGGGCGGTGGCGGTGGCCGGGTCGAGGTCGCCCCGGGGCCGCCACTCCAACCGCACGCCGATCCCCTGGCTCGACGTGACGCCCTTGAGGATGCGGTTCATCCGCCCGACGAGCTCGCGCGCGGCGAACAGGGCGTCCGCCACCTCGCGGGCGATGCGGCCGTGCAGCAGGTTGCGCAGCGCCTGGTCCTGCTGGGCCGAGAGCAGGCTGACGGCCCGACGACGCTGCACCGCGACCCGGTGCACCATCTGCGCCAGCACCGCGCGGGTCGGCCCGGTGACGTGGACGGCGAGCGGGGTGCCGTCGGCGCCGCGGCGCGACTCGATGTCCCAGCCCGACGCGAGCCGGTCGCGGGTGGCCCGCAGCGCCTTCTCCAGCGCGTCCTCGGTGACCTGCGCGCGGGGCGCCGGGATGCGCGCCCGCAGCGCGTCGACCAGCTCCTGCGCGCCCTCGACGGTGTCGGCCACGGCGGGGACGGGCTCGGGGGCCGGCCCCTCCTCCCCCGGAGCGAACGGCACTGTCGCTGCCTCTATGTGAGCGGACGTGCCGTTCGCTCCGGCCGGGGGACTGCTCCGTTCGGCCGCCGCCAGCAGACCGGGGACCTCGACCGCCTCGACCAGCCGCGCCCGGCCCCCGGTCGCCGCCTTCTCGCGCTCGGTGAGGGTCTCGCGCGCCGACTCCACCCGCAGCTCCGCCTCGCGCACGGCGACGGTCGCGGTCGTCAGCTCCTCGCGCGCGCCGTCGAGCCGCCCGGCCACCTCGCGCAGGTGGGCGTCGAGCTCGCCGACCCGGGCCGCGACCTTCGCGGGCTCCTCCCCGAGCGCCGACTCCACCGTGTCGAGCTCGGTGCGCACCGCGGCGACGTGACCGGCGGCGGCGCGGTGGTCGGCGACGGCGACCCCGAGGTCGGCGACCTCCCGCTCCCACGCCGCGATCGCGTCGCGCCACGACCGCGCGCTGCGCCGGGCCCGCTCCCCCGCCGACCCGACCTGCGCCAGCGCCCGCTCGGCGTCCCCGACGGCCTCGAGCAGGTCCTCGAGCCGCGCCGGGTCGGTCGGCAGGCCCGCGTCGGAGGCGTCCTGCTGCAGCCGGGCCAGGGCGTCGTCGGCCCGACGACGGCCCTCGGCGGCCGCGCCCGCGCGCTCGGCGGCCCGCCCCTCGGCCTCCTCGGCGTAGCGGGCCGCGCCGCTCGCGGCGACGACGGCGTCGTCCACCGGGCGGGTGGACGGGAGCTCCCGGACCAGGAGCCGCAGCCCCTCGGCGTGCCCGCCGAGCGCGTCGGCCACCGCCTGGGCCGCGTCAAGTCGGACCGCAGCGGCCTCGGCCAGCGCGGCGAGCTCCGCGAGTCGCCGGGCCCGCGCCTGGGCCCGGGCGCCCGCCCCGACGAACTCGGCGGCGGGCTTGGCGTGCCGTCCGCGCAGCGGCCCGGCGCCGAAGGAGCCGTCGGTCGAGACCCACAGCGGCGCCGTCCCCGACCCGTCCCCGACCGCCGCGAGGACCCCCGCGACGACGTCGGTGGCCACGGCGGGCGTCTCCACCGGCCGGAGCAGCCGCCCGAGCCCGCCGTCCCCGCCCGGTCCGGCCGTCACGAGCAGCTCGCCGCCCGCGTCGCGCAGCGCGCCGTCGGCGCTGACCCGGGCGGCGAGCAGCCCGGACGCCTCGAGGGCGGCCTCCAGGCCGGCCCGCGCGGCGTCGTCGAGGTCGTCGGCGAAGTCGACCACCGCGGCGAACAGGGCGCCGTCGTCGGTGTCGGTGTCGGTCCGCCAGCCCTCGCGGGGCAGCGGGAGCTCCCCGGCCGCCTCGACACGGGCGTGCTCGGCGCGCAGCTCGTCGAGCTCGCCCGCGATCTCCTCCGCGCGGGACCGGGCCCGGCCGCGGGCGCCGGCGAGCGCCCCGGTCGCGTCGTCGGCGTCCCGCCGCGCCGCGGCGACGAGCTCCTCCGCCCGACGACGCAGGTCGTCGGAGGCCTCCCTGTCGGCGTACTCGGTCGCTCCGTCGGGACGGTCCGCGCCCGGCACCGGCAGCCAGCCGGCCGTGCCGTCGGGCTCGGCGGGCGGCACGACCACCAGGTGGTCGGCGAGGCGCTCCCGCCAGGTCGCGACGGCCGCGGTGTGCTCGTCGGCGGCTACGCGCGCGGCCCGCCGCGCGGCCTCGGCCTGCACGGCGGCCGCCCG